>URTS01000001.1 GCA_900550685.1 uncultured Oscillibacter sp.
TGTATCCGTCCAGCAAATGCTCCTTTGGCTGTCCTATGAGGCCATGCGGAGTCTCACAAAATCCATTTGCTTTTAGCCGGCGCAGCTTTGCCCGAGAGATCCCGGTCCTGCGCCCCAGTTCTGCAAGATTGATTTCGTTTATACTTGCAAACTCACCATGGAGTTCTTCCATTTCTGCAATGGCCTGTGCTATAATTGGCAGGAAGCCATTACTCTGAATTCCTTTCATATCATTCCCTTCTACTGGGTTGTTTGGTCACTGTTCAGTATAAAGGATTTGAAAGAATTCCGTAATGGCTTTTTCTTTTGCCTCGCAATTAGCCTTTCTTGCCGGGCCCTTGGGGGCTATTTCAGCCGGACGCCAATAAAGGAAACGGCTTCGCAGCAAATGAAGCAGGGCTCCGGCCAACGCTTCTCCCAACGTAAAAACGCCCGGCATCATGTCATCTGACATGGTGCCGGTTTTTTATGAGCGCAGCCGCGTCAAAGTGAAGCGTTTTTCTTGACGATTACAAAAACCTTGGTCTCTGCGCAAGAGCCGAAAATCAGAAGCGCACAGAGCAAATTTTCTGCTGCACAATCAAAATGTCAGTGGCAAGCAAAAGGCGTCATGATCATTCATTTTTTTAAGCATACTTTTGTGGAAAAGCGGTTGCTTCAAGACGAAAAATATGATACTATATCTCAGGTAAAGAACTGCCGCCCACTCCCATGGAACGCGCAGAGGATGCGGGCGGCAATCTTTCTCCGTATTCTAAAAAAACAGCGGCAATCATTCCGTCTTGTTTTTTCCACGCATTTGTGATATACTCATTTTCACTGAAAAATCATTTTCAGAAGCAGGTGATTTTATGGCTTACAATTTTGATTTTTCTTATCTGAAGAATGGGGCTCCCGCAGTAACGCTGAGCTCCTTCGGCATCGCCTTCAACAAGGGCGCGATCGAATCACTTGGTACCCCAGATCAGATAATCATCGGTTACGATCCGGAGCAACAGGCCATCGGCGTCCGCGCCAGAGGCGAAGACACCACTTCACCGTGCTACGATTTTGCACCGCGTGTGAAAAACGACTGGATTCGTATCGGCGCCAAAGACTTTATGAAGTACCTCTCCAGAACCAGCAAGATCGACTTTCTGACCAAGGCGAAGCAGTTCATTGCCGAGTATGACGAGGAAACGCAAACGTTGATCGTCGTAATTGATGTGGCGCATCTCAAATAAGTACAACTCAGGAAATGAAAAAAGAGCGACATCCAACGAGTACCAGTCGTCGGATGCCACTCTCCTGTGTTTGACGCATAGACCAGTCGAAACTGATACAGTCGCCGTTCTAGTCACACGGTAGATTATATCACGTTTCGGGTGGTCTGGCAATCCTGCACATCTTGTGTTCATAGCATGACTATGGGCACAAGATGCAGGTACAAGCCGGGCTTTTTCTGTTTGTAAATTTTTTATAAATAGGAGTGAAATCATATGGATATCACCCGAAAACGCATCATCAACCCGCAGCGCTACCTCTATGCGCTGCACCCCGGCGATAAATTCTATATCGCCGTACCGCTGGCGGAGGAGGACTACCCGCGTCTTCAGTTTTACGGCCTTCTTCCCGACTCTCCGGCGCGGATCCCGATCCCGCGGAGGGCTGCAACGACCCTGAACGCCAACGGCAAATGGAAGGTCCTCAGAGATCTGCCGAAAGAGAAACGGTCCTTTGAGCATGACTACCACATTGTGGATTGGCACGGGAATGACCATTACGGAACCTGTTGGCAGAGTCGTTGGTGTTATCAGCGCGAGCTGGTCCCGCCCACAGAGCTTGCCTTCATCATCGAAAACGGCGTCCTTTACTCCCCGCTGTTGCTGAACACCGACAGCAGCTTTGCCATCATCAAGGCAGCTATGAATATTGCGTTGGAGATGCTGGGACGTTGTGAAGTCTGGACTGCCGAGCGCGCTCCCGCGGTGCCGCCTGTCAAGCAAACAGAGGTTCCTTGGGAGATCCTCCGTCCGGGAACCAGCCTTCAAAGTGACTGGGAAGCGTATATCGACAAGATCGTAGAGCGCAAACCCAAAGGACAGCAGACTGTTATCCGCCAGCGTCACGAACATCTGTGGCACATGGCTCCCGACTTCTGCGTCCTTGGCTCTCAAAACTTCTGGGGCTATGTGGTCTACGGCTTTACGGCGCTGAGCCTGTACGTCTTTGAATGCAACGAGGTCAACAATGCCACCTATGTCTTCAACGGAGATTGGAAGTCGGCATCTCAGCTCACCAAAACAGAGGTGCTCTCCGGTCACGTTCAGGAGGCAAGGATCTACCATACCGAGAAGTGGTATGAGCGTACAGGTAAATTGATCTCCCGCGCTGCTAAGCGGGTTGCATGATGGGAGGACACAGCCTGTGATCGAGCAGTCCTCTGGCGGCTGACAGGCCAAACGATCACGCAGCCAAAGGAGCCTTTACGCAGGCCGGGACCCATTCCATTTCCCTGAAGCACTTGCCCGGCCAGAACGCCGAAGTCATGGTTCTTGGCCGCAGCGGCACACGCCGTACAAAGACTCCTGCGGCAGGGATCCAATTCCTCATCCGAAAATAAAATCAGGCAGCGACATCATGGCTGGTACACATGGTGTCGCTGCTTTTTCATGCTGTTTGGATACGATCAATGATAACCCGCCATGCCAAATGGTGATGTTAAAATTAGGGACACGCCGCTGAATCTAACGGTCCCTTTCGTTCAAGAGGTTCTGATCTCAGGGTGCCGGCAAACGGCATCTCAGCACAAGACAGCTTCTGTTGCACTCGCCGCGCACAGGCAGGAAATGAAGAAACCCGCGCATCGATAAAATCATCCAAAAACCGGGGGCATTCAGAATATAACATTTAATATTTCATCCTTGGTAATGCCGCCAAACAGAGATGTGAGATCAAATCGATCCAGCACTGTTGCCACATCCTCCCGCCGAAAAGCACACCCAATAAGAGCGTCTGTCAGAGGCGACATAGGGCTTGTTGCCAGAAAATCACCATAAAACGCAATTTCCTGAATGTGGCCGCCTTCCACTGCTGCCTGAAATTTCAAAATCCCCGCCTCGTACCGCTGCTTGTTGGTCACATTGTACTTTGGGGATCTGCCAAAGTTCCACTCCCAAGTATCGTATTTGCCGGTTTTCAGCTGATTCACCTCAGCCAGTTCCTCTTCCGTCAGATCAGCACAGACAATGCCGTTCCCCGCAAGGAATCCTTTCAAATACTCCCAAAATTCCAAGAGTTCCATATCCTTCGGCAAAAAATCCCGTATATTTCAAATGCGGCTGCGAACAGATTTTGAGCTTTTGGATTGGAACTTACTGGGGTCTACCTGAAGGGCGCCGGCCACAAGACTGGGGTTGGAATCGAACAGCAGTGTTCCATGGTGCAGAACACGGTTTTTGAAGATGCGCTGGGCCGTACCGGAGACTTTTCGGCCATTCACCAGAATATCATTCCGGCCAGAGGCTTCCGCGTCGAGTCCCAGACCCTTCAGCGCTTCCACGATCGGCCCCGTGAACCGTTTGAATGTCAGCTTATCCTCCCCGGCGTCGGTAATGAAGGAATAGTTTAAATTCCCAAGATCATGATACACGGCACCTCCGCCGGTAGATCGCCGAACCACATGGATCTGATGTGCTTCTACAAAGCTGCGGTTGATTTCCTCTTCGGCATTTTGATTTTGCCCGATGACGATGGTATTGTCATTCTGCCAAAGGATCAGATAGTCTCCCTCCACGCGGTGCGTTAGGACGAATTCTTCAAACGCCAGATTGTAGTATGGGTTCTGAGAACCCGTTTCCAAGTAAAATACCGGATGATTCATATTGCTTGCTCCTACCGCTAAAATTCCACATATTGGTACGGCTCACTCAAAACGGAAACCTTCCCTTGCTCTTGATTCCACCGGTGCAAATTGTGCGACAACATCGAGCGAATTTGCCACCGGTCATCCTCCTGAAAAGGGATATGATAGACGCAGAGAAGATCTGGCTACAGTGTGCCCTTAAAAAACGTTCCGGTCCGAAGTGCATTGAAAAAGAGCGGATTAACAAACGCCGCATTCATATGAACACGCGAAATCTGTTCAAAGGTTTCT
Source organism: uncultured Oscillibacter sp. (assembly GCA_900550685.1). Lineage (GTDB taxonomy): Bacteria > Bacillota > Clostridia > Oscillospirales > Oscillospiraceae > Oscillibacter. The sequence goes on from URTS01000001.1 coordinate 4,136, forward strand.
ATTGTATAATCCACATCAGCTGTCAGCAAGACATGTTTTTCGCCGAAGGAGATCACATAGCAGCTATGCGGCACAGTCCAAAAGGCTTTATCAATATGCCGGGTAAAATAGGGTCGAATGACAGTCCCTCCCGGAATTTGAAAGTCCGCCGTCTGCATCCGTGCTGTAAGCAGAGTCCACTGAATTCTCCGCTCTTCCAGGAATGGCTGCAGGATTTCCCAATGCTGGGGCTCCATAACAGGAAACACCACCTGCCTGACCGTACGATACCGAAGGTACTGCATCAGGCGCTCCGGGGAAAAGTGATCCGGATGATCGTGGGTAAACAGCAACGTATCCACACCGTCAAAGGGGGGCTCTCCGGCCAACATTGCGGACCACACAGCTGGTGGGGAGGTGCTGAAGGGATCTGTGGTATGGTAGATGGCATCTACCAGAAGCTTCACTCCCCTATATTCCAGCAAAAGACCGGCATTAGAGATCAATGTTGCCCGGACCATATTCTCCACAAACATCCTCCTCGTTCCTGTCCCCGAGGCTTTCGCTCTTCAGCATTGAATAACGGTCCAACTGCCGGTGTTATCTCACATGTACAGTCCGCCGTTGACGTTCATGGAATCGCCGGTGACGTAATCGGAGAGGTCGCTGGCGTAGAAGAGGACGGCGTTGGCAATGTCCTCGGCGGTGCCGTAGCGGCCCAGGGGGATGTAGGTCTTGGGGTCCACCTTGGACCAGGAGAGGGTCTTGCCCATGGGGGTCAGGATATTGCCGGGGCACACCGCGTTGGACGTGATGTGGTACGGCGCGCCCCGCAGGGCAAAGCATTTGCTCAGGTTTAGGATGCCCGCCTTGGCGCAGGCGTAGGAGGCGTCAGAGCTCCGGCCGCCCCGCAGCGCCGCCAGGGACGACATGTGGACCAGCTTGCCGTAGCCCTGCTCCTTCATGATGGCGAACACCGCCTGGGTCACGAAGAACATGGACTTCAGGTCGATGTCCATCATCCGGTCCCAGCTCTCCAGGGTGATCTCCTCGATGGGCGTGGAGCCGGTGATGCCCGCCACGTTCACCAGAATGTCGATCCGGCCGAACAGTTCTTTCGCCGCCGCCACCTTCTCCGGGATGGCCTCAAACTCCGCCACGTTGAACTCCAGTGCCCGGGCCTCGCCGCCTTGGGCGTTGATGTCCGCCGCCACCGCCTGAGCCGCCTCCAGATTCATATCCGCCAGAATGACTTTCGCTCCGTGCTCCGCCAGGCGCCGGGCGCTGGCCTCGCCGATTCCCCGGCCGCCGCCGGTGATCATAGCTACCTTATCCGTCAATAGCATATCCGCCGCTCCTTTCTGTTTATCCCTTGTGAACCGATGCCCCGAAGGCGTCCAGCGCGGCCTCCCGCACCATCTCGCACAGGGATGGGTGGGCCACCACCATCCGCTGCCACTGTTCCACCGTCAGGCGGTCCCGCACCGCGTCCGCACCGAAGGCGATCATCTCCGACGCGTTCTCGCCCACGATGGTCACGCCCAGGGTGGTCTTCGTGGCCTTGTCCATCACCACGTACACGCTGCCGCTGGCGCCCTCCGCCAGGGCCATGCCGTTGGCGCTGTAGTCAAAGCTGCCTAGGCAGGGGTCGTATCCCGCCTCTTTCGCCGCCTCCGTGGTCAGACCCACCGAGGCAAAGCAGGGAATGGTATACGTGCATACCGGCACGGGCACCGTGCCGTAGGGCTCATCCCGGCCCAGCATATCCGCCAGGGCGGCCTCTCCCTCGGCGTAGGCCGCGTGGGCCAGCTGGTAGCCGCCCACCACGTCGCCGATGGCGTATACGCCGGGGAGGTTCGTCCGCTGGTGGCTGTCCACGGCGATGAACTTGCCGTTCATGGCAAGGCCCAGGGCCGCTGCGTCGATGCCGCTGAAGTTGGGCTTGCGCCCCGCCGCCATCAGCACCTGCTCCGCCTCCACGGCGCCCTCCTTGCCGTCCTGCTCGTAGACCGCTTTCAGGCCGGACACTGTTTTTTCCACCCGCAGCATCTTGGCACCGGTCAAAAGCCGGATGTCCTGCTGCTTCAGGGCCTTCAGCACCACCCGGACGGCTTCCTTCTGCTCCCGGGGCATCAGCTCCGGCATCAGTTCCACCACCGTCACCTCCGTGCCGTACCCCGCGAAGGCACAGGCCAGTTCCAGACCGATGACGCCGCCGCCCATCACAACCATGGACCGGGGCAGGGCTTGCAGATTCAGGGCCCCGGTGGAATCGATGCACAGCTCATGGCCGGGAATGGGGATCATCATGGGCTGGGAGCCCGTGGCGATGACCACGTACTTCCCCTGGTACTCCTTGCCGCCGCAGGAGACCACCCGGTCCCCTTCCAGCTCCGCTTCCCCGGTGACGACCTGGACGCCCTGCTTTTTCAGCAGGAACTGCACGCCGCCTACCAGCTTTCCTGTGACCTCGGCCTTTCCAGCCTGGATCTTCTTGAAGCTGAACGTTCCGGCGTCCCGGAAAATGTCCTTTTTCACCAGGGCGCGCACCTTGTCCATGGCCAGTGCCTTATCCACCAGGTACTTGGTGGGGATGCACCCCACGTTCAGGCAGGTGCCTCCCAGGTGCTCCTTTTCAAACAGGGCCACCTTCAGCCCCGCCTTCGCCGCGGCGATACCCAGGGAGTATCCCCCCGGGCCGCCGCCGATCACCAATACGTCAAACTGTTCCATAACCGCTCTCCTTTTATCCTAAAAGCAGGGCCGGGTTCTCCATCAGCAGCTTCAGCTCCCGCAGAAACTGGGCGCCGTAGGCCCCGTCAATGATCCGGTGGTCGAAGGAGCCGGTAATGGTCATTTTCGGCACCGGCTGGAACGCCGCACCGTCCCACACCGGCTGGGTCTCGATCTTGCCCACCGCCAGGATGCAGCTCTCCGGCGGGTTCACGATGGCGATGAAGTGGTCCACATCGTACATGCCCAGGTTGGATATGGTGATGCTGCCGCAACCCATCTCGCCGGGGGCCAGACGGTTGTTCCGGGCCTTCTGGATCACGTCCTTGTAGGCCGCCGCGATCTCCTCCAGGCCCTTGCCGTCGATCTCCTTGACCACAGGCACCACCAGCGCGCCCTCCAGGCCCACGGCCAGACCCACGTTGGTGTGCTTGTAGATGCGCACCTCGTTCTCTTCGTACCGGGCCCGCACCAGCGGGAACTTCCGGGAGGCTTCGGCGATGGCCTTGGCCATGATATCGTTATAGGACAGCTTCACTTCCCGCTTGGCCTTGTAGGTGTCCCGCAGGGCCATGCAGGCCCGCATATCCACACTCACCGTACACTGCCACGCCGGGATGTTCTGCATGGATTCCTGCATCCGGCGGCCGATGACCGTCCGCATCCGGGTCATGGGCATGACCTCATACTCCGCTTCCTCGGCGGGGGCGGCTTCCTCGGCGGGGGCCGCCTTGGGGGCCTTGGCCGCCTGCTCCACGTCCTGCCGTTTCACGAATACGCCGTTGGACGCGGGCACCGTCCCGATATCCACCCCCAGCTCCCTGGCCAGCATTTTGGCGTTGGGCATGGCGGGCAGGTCCAGCCGGGCGGCGCTGACCATCACAGGGGCAGGGGCGGCCGGGGCCGCCTTGGGAGTCTGGCCCTTGACGATGGGCAGGTATTCCTCCCGCTCCGCAGGCGCGGCGGGCGCTTCCTGCACTGGGGCCGCTTCGGGAGCAGGAGCTTCCCCGCTGCCCCGGCGGTACACGGCGGCGTCCTCCGCCTTGCCGATTACCACCAAAACCGTTCCGGCCGTCACGGTATCGCCCTCGGACACCAACACGTCCAGCACCTGACCTGCCGCAAAGCTCTCCACCGGCAGGATGGCCTTGTCCGTCTCCGCCTCCAGCAGCTCGTCGCCCCGCTTCACTGTGTCGCCTACCTTTACATTTACCTTGACGATGGTGGCCTCATCCGTAGTCTGGCCCGCCGAGGGCATCTTGATTTCCTGGATCATCTGTCGTTCCTCACTTTCTGACCCATCGGGCCCCTCACAGCTTCGCCAGCTTCCGGGCCGCCTCCGCGATCCGCTCCTCAGACGGGATCACATAGCTCTCCAGCGTGGGGCAGAACGGGATGGGCGTGTCAGGCGTCGCCACCCGCACCACCGGCGCGTCCAGCAGCGTGATGGCGTTCTCCGCCACCCAGGACGCCAGCTGCGCGCCCCAGCCGCCGGTATACGTATCCTCGTGGACGATCAGCAGCTTGCCGGTCTTCTCCAGGGACTTAGTCACCGTGTCATAGTCAAAGGGGACCAGGGTCCGGGGGTCGATGATCTCGCAGCTGATGCCCTCTTTTTCCAGCTCCTCGGCTGCCTGCATGGCCTTGTACCACATCAGCATGTTGGCAACGATGGTGATATCCTTGCCCTCCCGTCGGATGGCCGCGTGGCCGAAGGGAATGGTGTAATCCTCCTCCGGTACCTCGCCGGTGGCGCTCAGCTGGCCCGCCTCCTTCCGCTTGCCGCCGTAGAGCAGCTTGTGCTCAAACACCAGCACCGGGTTCTCGTCCCGGATGGCCTGCTTCATCAGGCCCTTGGCGTCGTAGGGCGTGGAGGGGCAGATGACCTTCAGGCCCGGCACGTGGATGAAGTAGCTCTCCAGACTCTGGGCGTGCTGTGCACCGCGGTTGGTGGCGCCGCAGGGTGCCCGCATCACCATAGGCACGTGGACCTTGCCATCGGACATGTAGCACATTTTCGCCGCCTGGTTCACCAGCTGGTCCATCATGCAGAACAGGAAGTCACCGTACTGCAGGTCCGCCACAGGCCGCATTCCCGCCATGGCGGAGCCCACGCACACGCCGGAGATGAGAATTTCGGAAATAGGCGTGTTGATGACCCGGTCGTCCCCGATGTTCTCCGTGCCCTTCAGCTCAAAGCCGCCGCCCTCCAGAGCTACCCGCACGTTGGCGCCGAACTCGTCTCCCAAGCCCTTGGTGACAGTGAACGCGCCGCCCATGCCGCCGGGGATATCCTCATCCTCTCCAATGCAGTAAACGGAGGGATCTCTGCGCATTTCCTCCCGAATCGCGCTCTTATATGCATCTGCAATCGACATAATTGCCATAATTTTAACCCTCCCAATATACGTTCTTCAGTGCAGACTCATAGCTAGGCAGCGGTGCGTTCTTTGCGTATTCCACCGCATCTTCAATTTCCTGCTCGATAGCCGCCTCTTCCTTTTCCAACTCTTCCTCACTGATGACCCCGTGCTCCAGAATCTCCTTCCGGAAGTTTTTCACCGGGTCACGGTCCTGGATCCACTCCTTCTCCTCGTCCTTGGGCCGGTAGCCGCAGGCGTCGTTCCGGGAGTGGCCGCCATGGCGGTAGGTCTTCACTTCGATGATGGTGGGGCCCTCTCCCGCACGGGCTCGGGCGATGGCACACTCCGCCGCCTCGTTCACCGCCAGCACATCATTGCCGTCCACCACTTCGCTGGGGATGCCGTATACCGCCGCACGGTCCGCCGCCACGTTCTTCTGGCAGCAGGTAAGCGAAATGGAGGTGTTGGCGGAGTACATATTGTTCTCGCACACATACACCACCGGCAGCTTCCACAGCCCCGCCGCGTTCATCGTCTCGTGGTAGGAGCCCTCGTTGGACGCGCCGTCTCCGAAGAAGCACACCACCACGTTGTCCTTTTTCTGCATCTTGAACGCCAGGCCCACGCCCGCCGCGATGGGCAGGTTGCCGCCTACGATGGCGTTGGCCGGGATGGCTCCCACGCTGATATCGCCCGTGTGCATAGCGCCGCCTTTGCCGCCGCAGCAGCCGTCCGCCTTGCCGAACATCTCGCACATCATGGCCTTCACGCTGATGCCCTTGGCAATGTCGTGTCCCGCCGGACGGTGGGTGGACGCCATCCAGTCATCCTTCCGCAGGTCGTACAGCATACCCACCGCGCTGGCCTCCTCGCCTGTGCTCTGGTGAATGGTGCCGGGCATAATGCCCTCTAAGAAGAGGTAATAGATGCTCTCTTCATACTTGCGGATCTGGTACATTTTTTTGTACATGCCAAGCGCCTTTTCTTTGGAAGGAAAATTGCTCATAACTGTTTTACTCCTTCTATCAATTCAAAGTTTTTGAGGGATTTATACGCCCTTTTTGTCAATTAGATTAGTAATATATTCCTAATATTTTATTATTATAATTCATAACGCAATTTTGTCAACAGAAATTATGCCTTTTTTGAACTTTTTACAAAAAAATTATATTTTCTGTCGTTCTTCCCTTTACATCTATTCGTAATTTTTTTATAATGAATTTACTACAGAATAAACAGAGGTGAACAACTTGTCTCCTAAGAAAGTAACTATGACAGATATTGCCAAGGCCGCAGGTGTTTCTCAATCCACCGTCTCCAACATTTTGGGGCGAAATAAGACCTCTTCTTTCCCACAGGCAACCGTGGACAAGGTCTTCGCCACAGCGGAGGAATTGGGGTATACACCCCAGCAGCGGCAGTCCAAGGCAAACATACTGGCATCCAAGCGTATTCTGGTTCTGGCAACTCGCCTGACCAACCCATATTATCCATGCATTCTCCAAAGTATTGAGCATGAAGCTAACAAGAACGGGCTCCACGTTGTCTGCGGAGACACTTATCATCTTCCAAAGCTGGAACAGGATTATCTGGATATGGCTCTGGAGATGAATTTTCTGGCAGTAATCTATCTGTTCCCCCCGGACAATCCGCAGGCGCTGGAACGTGCACTGGAACGAATTCCCATTATCACCATCTGTGACAACGTGCCCGACTCCAAGGCAGATCAGGTGGAACTGAACAATTTCCGCTCCGGCTGTATCGCCGCAGAGCATCTTATCTCCCTGGGGCACCGCAACATTGTCATGCTAACAACGCCGATGGACAGAAACATCGCCCGTCTCTCCCGCGTCAAGGGCGCGGAGAATCTGATTCATGCCAGTGAAAACTGTACACTGCATATCATCTCGGACTTCATCGATACCCCCGAAGGAGAAATGGCTATTGAAAACAACTTCGACTATTCCGTTGGCTACCATTTAGCGCAGGACCCGCATATTGTCAAATGCGGTGCCACTGCCATTATCGCCACCAACGACATGGTAGCCATTGGTGCCATGGATGCTTTGTCAGAGAAAGGCTTTCGCATTCCGGAGGACTACTCCATCATCGGCTTTGACAATTTGTTCTACACAGGTCTGGAGCGTATATCCCTGACTACCGTAGACCCTCACGCGGATATGCTAGCCCAGTCAGCCATGGATGTGCTGCTGCATCGTCTGAACATCCGAACACCCAATTCCTTGGTGTCCAACATGCGCTTCAAGGCAGAGTGCCAGCCCCGGCTCATTGTCCGAAATTCTACCGCTGCCCCGAAAAATAAATAAACGGCTGCCCGAATCTCGATATTATAAAAAGAGGCCGACGCATATGCGCAACACTGTTAAGATAAGAACTGTAAAGGGAGAAAACTGCGGTTTTCTCCCTTTACAGTTCTTATTTAACTTTAGTTGTATTGAGTTTGCCTTTTATAACTTTATATAAATAAAATTGTAAACTTTTCATAAAGTGCGTTGACTTGCCAAAACATTCATGCTATTTTGAAAGTGAAAGGAGGAAAGTCAACCGCTTTTTCGGGTCGATGTTAAAGCCATCGGGATAATGAATTATGTTTTAGGATGTTTAAACGAACGAAGTTAGCGCCGATATTTTCGGAGCAGTTGACTTGCGTTCTTTTTTTACACAAATTTTGACATATAGGAGGATTATCCATGAATCTCATTTGTTTACTTTACACAATTTCTGCTTTTTGTAATGGCGTGAATTTAGCTACTTATTCTGGCAATCTCAGCTACGATGTCGCCGAAGCTGATACTTTCCCGTTCCCCGCAATGCTGGAAGCTTTGTATTCCATGTCGCGGGTTCCCTACGATTTTGATAAAACTTTAGCCAACGACGAAGTGACTTTATACATCAATGTCGAGGCGACTTGTGACGGCGTTTGCGAAGAGGTGGAGGTCTGCGACACAGCCACATCGACCATCGATGCAGTGGTAGCCCTTTATTCCGCACTTAATTTAGCAGCGGAGAAGCTGCTGCCGGGCGCGGGCGGGAGGCTTGCATGACCGCACCCGACCTCATCAAGCGTCAGCTTCGCGCTGCCATCTCCGACATAGCCGCCGCCCGCGGCGGCTATGTCGGAGACTTACGCACCTACACTCGTAACCGCAAGCTAACAACTTTTGATCTCATTTCACTGCTCATTGGTTTTAGCGGCGGTTCGCTGAACAAGGAACTGCGTTTGTTCAACGCCGATGTGACACCGAGCGCGTTATCGCAACGGCGCAAGGGCATTTCTCCACGCGCCTTTTATGAAGTGTGGCAGAGTTTTAATCGTCGCTGCGACAGCTTGACGCGGCAGCGGTTTCATGGCAAGTACCACCTGTGGGCGGTAGACGGAACGGAACTGCCGATTTTCCGTAATCCGAACTCCAGCAGTTTTATCATAACGCCCACTAACCCGCGTGGATACAATGCTCTGCACGCGAATGTTATTCACGACATCAACAATTCCGTTTTCGTGGATTGCGCTATGGGGCGGGACGAACAGGGGCAGCTACTGGCTCTGATTTATCGGCGCAAATTTACAGAGCCGACCATTTTGGTCATGGACAGGGGCTACGAAAGTTATAACACCATAGCCCACTGTTGCAACATTCCAAACCTTTTCTTTGTCCTGCGCGTAAAACAGGGCAAGGCGGCTTTGCGCGATATTCAGCGCCTGCCGCTGGAAACGCTGGACGAGCCGTTTTCCGTCACGGTCACGACCTCTCAGCGGAACATCGACAAAGAAAGCGGCTGGGTGTATTTGAACACAGGCAGCCGAAAAGGGAAAACGCTATCGGAAAAAACGCGGGTAACGCGCTTTGACTTCCCCGCGCCGCACACGATTAACTGCCGTGTTGTGAGGTTTGAAATCGGCAGCAGCGGCCACTACGAAACACTGTTGACAAATCTTCCGTGTGATGAATTTCCTGTTGAGGAAATGGAGAAAATTTACAGTCTGCGCTGGCGCATTGAACAGGGCTTTGACGCTCTGAAGAACAAAACGGGGCTGAAATTTCTGCACGGGCGTTCCGACGATTGTGCGCTTCAGGAGTTATACGCGAAACTGACATTTTTCAACTTTACCTCTTTGATTTGCCGTGCCGTGGCAATCGGGAAAAGCAGCGAAACGCAGAATGAGGTAAAAATCTCTTTCAAGGATGCAACTGATTTGTGCCGTGATTTCTACCGCACGCCCAACGCAAGCGGTGAAAAACTCTTGCAGGATATTTCCAAGTACACCTACTCCAACAAAAAGGGACGAAAAGCAGAGCGCGGAACAATCAAACCAAAGACCTTTGTTGCGTTCACCTATCGAACATCGGCGTAGCATCATAGACAGAAAAAGGCACGGGGCTGGTATTTTGAAACGCCTGCCCTGTGCCATATTTTTTTGCAAAAGCCCGTTTTGCGGGCTGAAAAGCGGCATTTTCAGAAAAATAAATGTGCCGCCTACTTAACAGCACCGCAAAACCGCAGAAACAGTAATGTATCTTTGCTTTAGGCTGGTATGTCATTCTCATTTTTCAACAAGTCATGATACTGTCAAAAAAATCGACGCATATTTTGAAAAGCTGCAACAGCGGAAAGTCTAAACACAAATCTCAACAAGATTATTTACTGTATCAAAAATTCAGGGAACGCAAAAAAGTGTCCCCGTGCCTTTTTTGAAAAATGCAGACAGTCTCGCCCGTTAAGGCAAAACAGCCGCTTTCTCCCGTGTGTGAGAAAGCGGCTGTTCAACGATATCCTGTCGAAAAAGGTATTGCAATTCTTAAAATGTTAGGGTAAAATTAGGAGCGGAAACATAAATAGCGGCAGAGCATAGCGGGCGGCAACCCGCTATGCTCCGATGATGAGTGATAGCAGCACTCAACACCACGGTTTTACCGCACCGTAAGTCTCATTATACAGGCGCAGTATTTCTTTTGCAAGAAAAATTCGCCGGAATGAGGCGGTGTTTCGCTTTGATTGATAAACAGTCAGGCGGTGTTGAGGCATACGCTCAACACCGCCTTTTTATGTTTCCGACAGCGCCCACGGACGGGGAATGTTCCCCGTCCCTGTGGGCGGCTGGTCGGAAATATGTGGGCTGACTTTGATATGATTTTGTGTTGTGCCGCAGGGAGAAAAGCCCAAAGGGAAGGAGCAAAGAGAGGGTGAAACGGCACAACGACAAAATATGAAAGGAAGTTCAAACATGAAAAAGTTTTTGAGCCTTTCCCTCGCGCTTATCCTTTGCGTGGCATTGTCTGTCCCCGCGTTTGCAGCCAACTACACCAGCTATACATGGTCCGATGAGTATACGACCATGAAGTTCGACGCCGCCGCCGTTGCTACGGAAACCATCAAGGCTTGGGACTACGACAGCGAAGAATATACGAACCAGAATGTTACCATGATTACCGTGAAGCCCGGCTCTTCCGTAACGGTCACGGGCGACTCCATGTTTACGCTTTCCGAGCTGACCGAGGACGGCTATGGCGAGGATTACATGGGGGCGGAAATCAAGACGGGTGCTGTTGATGATATTTTCACCAATTTCCCCGCAGGTGCTCTTTTCGTGGTTGAGTATGGCAAGACCTATATCAAGCTGGGCGGTGTGGACGAGCAGCCTACTGCGCCCGCGCAGCCTACCGCTCCCGCGCAGCCTACCGCTCCCGCACAGCCTACCGCTCCCGCACAGCCTACCGCTCCCGCACAGCCTGCTGCTCCCACGCAGCCCGCAGCGCCCGCTGCCGCTGGCTCTTACACCGTGAAGAAAGGCGACACTTACGGCACGATCGCGCTGAACAATTATGGCACTTATGGCGTGTGGAGCGAACTTTACAAAGCCAACAAGGGTGCAAAGCTGACGGAGGGCGCAACGCTTGTTCTGCCCGAAAAGCTGGGTAAGGTTGCCCGCATCAATGCTCCTGTCGCAGCCAGCGGCGAAACCCTCTATACGGTCAAGGCTGGCGATACGCTGGGCACTATTGCCAAGGCGACCTATGGCGATGTGATGAAGTACAAGACCATTTTCGAGCGCAACGCCGACCGTCTTGTGAACGCCAACACCATTTACGAGGGACAGGTCATTGTCCTGCCCGCGAAGTAAGCAAAACAGGAAACAGTAGAAATAAGTAAAGCTCCCCCGTCCACTTCCTCTGAAATGGACGGGGGAGCTTTTTTTGCTAACGGATTTTCTTATCTTAACAGTGTTGCGCATATGCGTCGGCCTCTTTTTACACGGTCACTCTTCTATCTCTGCCATATGATCCGGAGTGCCGACGCCGGGCTCTCGGATATCACGAATCAGATTGCGGACAGCAATGGCTGCGATGAGTGCGCAGCAAACTCCGTAAGAAGCAGGCAAAACCCATGCAGGCGTATTGCTGGTACCGCTGGTCGTTCCCCGTGCGACGTGCATTGCGCAAATCACGTATACATAATACGCAGATACCGCAAAAAACACCAGACTAATCACGTCGGAAATTACCGCAAGGACCTTATGTGCCATGAGCTTGTGATGTTTTTTCAGGGAATCCTCCACCAACTCAAGATGCATGATGCCGCCCTCTTCAAAACAGAATGCGGCGCCAATGAAGTAACCCCACACGAAGATTGTCCGCAAAAGCTCGTCAGACCAGGGGATTGAGATTTTGAGAACAAACCGGGTAAAAACGCCAGCAGTGGCGACCAGAATGCCGACCAATCCTACAATGCCCAGGAAAAACGTGCATTTCTGGTTGATTTTATTCCAAATATTCAAGCTATTCACCTGCATTTCCTTGAATCATGCCCAGAAGTAAAATTACTTCAGACTTGCGACGTAATCCTGAACCATGGTGAGAACTTCATCAGAGCCAGCCAGCTCGTTGAAAATGTCATAGACAGGACCAACCAAAGCCTTAAAGGCGTCCACGTCAGGGTTGTATTCGATTTCAACGCCGTGTTCTTTCATCTGGTTGTAGCATTCCTCAGTCAAGTCGTCGGTCAACTGGCGCTGATAATCGCGGGCATCATCCATCGCCTTCTGGACGATCTCCTTCTGGTTGTCGGTCAAGGTCTCCCAAGTCTTTTCGCTCATCATAACGGTGATAGGCGTATAGGAGTGGTTGGTGACGGACAGATACTTTTGAACCTCCCACATCTTGTAGCTGGCCAGTGTGGTCATTCCGTTCTCGTTGGCATCCACCGTACCGTTCTGCAAAGCAGTGAAAGTCTCGGTCATATCAATTGCCATAGGGATGGCGCCAAAAGCTTCCCAAGTAGCGGTCTGAGTCTTGGATGGGACGCAGCGAATCTTCAGGCCCTGCATATCAGAAGGCTTAACGATGGGATTGCGGTTGTTCATCAACTGGCGGACACCAGACTCAAAATAGCTGATGATGAAGGCGCCAGAGCCGTCGAACATATGGGAAATCTTCTGGCCTGGCTCTGCATCCAGCGTCTTGCGCGCCTGCTCGGCATCACCGAACACAAAGGGCAGCTCAAAGACCTGCACGGCAGGGACATAGCCGGAAATGTAGGAGCGGCCGCAAGAAACGATGTCCAGAGTTCCTTGGAACACGCCGTCCACGCAGGCGCTCAGGGAGCCCATATCACTGCCATAGTACACATCCGCAGTGATATTTCCACCAGAATACTCCTTAACCAGTTCAGCAAACTTATCATAGCCCTTGCTGATGGCATTATCAGGGGTGTTGCCGGCGGAGACAACAGTCAGGTGGACAGCCGGGTCAGAAGTGGCAGCCGGGTCAGAGGTGTTGGACTGATTGCCAGTGGAGGGAGCCGGGGATTCTGTCTTGCTTCCGCAGGCGGCAAGGCTGAGTGCCATGGCCAAAGCCAGCACGAGAGATAAGAGCTTCTTCATTTCTTTTCCTCCTGTAATTGTTGATGTATTTAACACAAAAGTGTGTTACAAAGTGAGGTCCCTTACTTTGCCATCAGGCTAGGAAGGAACAAACTGATCTGCGGCACAAACGCCACAACAATCAGACCAATCGTCGTGACGATGATGAATGGGATCGTTGCCGGTATAACCTTGTGGATAGGCCGCCCGCCGATTTGCGCCGCCATGTACATATTCAAGCCCAAGGGCGGTGTAACCATGCCAATGGAAGTAGCAGTGACCATGATAGCGCCCAAGTGTACCAAGGATACACCATACTGTTCCGCAATGGGGGCCAAAATGGGTGCCAAAACCATGACCGCAGGGGACGCATCCACAAAGCAACCGGTGATCAGCATGATGATCAGCACGCAGATAATAAACACAACCTTGCTGTCAGACATTGCCAGCATGGCGGTGGCCGCCTTGGTGGCAACGTGCTCGCGGCTGAGCACAAAGGAGAATGCGCAGGAACTGGCCACAATGATCATTACGTTGCCAGTGCCCTTCATCGCTTTACCCAGTGCCAGAATAAGTGATTTGAAATTCAGTTCTTTGTAGATAAACAATCCAACGATCATCGAGTAAAAACATGCCACTGCCGCAGCTTCCGTCGCGGTGAAAACACCGGAGTAGATACCACCCAGAATAATCAGCGGAGAAAGGATTGCCCAAATGGCATCTTTAAAGCTGACCCAAGCCTCTTTGAGGTCAAAGTGTCCCGTGCCCTTCCAGCCTTTTTTCCGGCACATCCAGACAGCCAACAGGCCGGTGCAGAGCACCATGACAAAGCCAGGCATCGCGCCGGCAATCAGCATGGTGCCGACGGATTGATTTGCGTTGACCGCATAGAGCACCATCACGATACTGGGTGGAATCAGAGGGCCAAAAATACCGGAGGTAGCGGTCAATGCACAGGCAAAATCCTTATCATAGCCCCGGTTGTACATTTCCGGGATCATAATGGATCCGATCGCCGCCGTAGTGGCAATCGCGGAGCCCGACATAGCAGCGAAGAAGGCGCAGCCGACCACCACTACCATAGCTAGGCCGCCGGTAAAGTGACCTACCATGGACATGCAGAAGCGAACCAGCCGTTTGGAAATACCCCCACCCTCCATAAGGGCACCCGCCATGATAAAAAATGGTGCTGCCAGCAGAACATAGTTATTGACACCGGACACAGTCTGCTGCATGATGACCAGCGGAGAAGTGTCCGTGAAGCAAATGATATACAGCGCCGCAGATGCGCCCATCGTGAGCGCCACCGGCAGACCGCAGATCATTGTCAGTAGAAACGTGCCGAAAAGAACCAACATTGCCATAGAGAGGACCTCCTTATACCCTGTGCATTTGACTCGCGGCCTCTTCCGTGACGCGGACGACCCTGCGTATATCCGCATATAGGCTTTCTGTAGTGAACCGGCCGTCTGGTGCGTACTCGATGCCAAGATCCGCATTGGGAGAGTAGATTGCGATGGCCCGCAGCATCTCATCGATCTGTTGCGGAGAATAATAGCCCTCCGAATCATAAAGCGGGTAATGGCTGTCATGCTTGCCGTCATTATTATTCAGGTGATATCCGCGAATGCGGGGGCCAAGTGTTTTAATCAGCTTCACGATATCCCAACCATTCAGCATGGCATGTCCGGTATCGATAAGACAGCCGATCTCATCCGGCAGTTCCGCAAAGAGCCGAACGAACTCATCGTAATCAAAAAGTAGGTTGTCCTTCAGCGGATAGCCCACATTTTCCACCGTCATTTCAATCCCCATCTTTCGGAGCTTTTCGTACCAGCGGAGCAGCACCTCCTTTGTGCGGGCCCTTTTAGCAGACCGTTCCTCTTCAGGGAATGAACCCTCATTTGTATGAATCACCATAGAGGTCGCGTGGAACTGCTGATAATACCAGCAAGCCTTGTCGAAGCACGCTTCCATATAAGCTTCTTCCTCACTGCCTGGAACGGTGCAGATTTCAACAAAGGGTGCGTGAATTGTGGCAGGAATGCCCGCCATATCTGTGATCTGCGCAGTCAGCCTCTCGTGAAAATCCGGGGTCTTCCACTCGGTAGCATATTCAACGCCCAGCTGAAAGTCCGGAAATGCATCGACCTGACGTTTCAGAGTCTCATAATCCGAAAACGCGATTCCATATGTCGACAAATAGATGCGGTTCATGCTTGTCCTCCTCCTTCAAATTCAGTACCATATGCTGTGTCACGCCATCAAATGGCAGGTGATGGTAGGAGAAAACAGCGCAAGCTCCAGATATTCCGGTAATCCGTTCATATTGTGGAACACGAACCGTTCCGCAATGGCTTCTTCCTCCGGCGTGTGCGCCTTGGCCATAGCCAGTTCGGTCAAGCCGCCATAGCGCATCTCATGCGCACAGTAGCCAAACAACTGCAGCCCATAGCCCTTTCCCTGCAGTTCTGGGATAATATAAACGCGCTCCATCAGGCCGCAGGTCTTCGGCAGATTTTCATCAAAGCCAATGCGGGTAAAGCCGGTCAGCTTTTCTTTTAAATAGGAAAATGCAATGTAGTTGGGATGCTCCTTCAGCAGTGCCTCCGCTTCCTTCAGATAGGCAGCCCGGTCGAAAGGCCTTGTGCCACCCCGCTCCTTATAATCGGCCTCAGCCAGTTCCAGAAGTTCCTCGCTCTGTTCCGGCAGACGGCAGGGATATACCGCCATATTGACATTGTCGCCTGCCATGCCGCTCCAGGCTCGTTGCAGACGCGGTGGCAGATGGGACGCGTCATTCATAAATTCCACGCTGATATTGCCGTCCCCGTCAATATCCAGCAGACTAACAGATGTGTTGTCTCCATGGCCGAAGGACAAAACCTCCGTCATGGGTTTCCCAAGAGCTGTGCACAGCGCGGCCTTGATGCTGCAGGAATGGGATACCGCCAGCGCCACGCCTTCCTCACCAATTTCCTTGGCGATCCGCCGCAGGCCAAACAGCAAGCGGTCAGACACCTGTTGGAACGTGCTGGCTCCTGGGGCAGTCATATTCCAAGGACGGTCGCTCCAATTCCTGTGATCCTCCGGATACTCCTCAGTGATGTTGCCCCAAGCACTGTCCTCCCACACACCTGTGGTCACCTCACGCAGCAGGATACGCACCTTTACTGGCAGATCCCGTTCCTTGGCGATAGGTGCAACTGTCATAATGGAACGGAAGGAATCGCTGGAATAGATTGCATCGATATGGATTCCTTTGAACCGGCGGCGTAGCATTTCGTTTTGCTCATAGCCTTTTGTGGTCACCAAAGCATCCACATGAGCTTGGGTCCGGCGGCAGGCATTACCTTCCGATTCACAATGACGGATCAAATAGATCTTTGCCATAATCTCGAACCTCTTTATTAGTAATTATTTGTCTCCCTTTGATACTGCAATTATAGTCTTATCCTATGTGCTATTGCAAGTTTTTTTTCCAGCATTGCAGTTTTTCGCCCAAACGCACATTTTTCCCATGTGAAATCATCAAAGTTACCTGTTTTCCAAAAATTATTAGTGATATTTTCGGCAGATTTCATATTAAATCCTCTAGATTTG
The DNA here is from genome assembly GCA_900550685.1 of uncultured Oscillibacter sp. GTDB lineage: Bacteria > Bacillota > Clostridia > Oscillospirales > Oscillospiraceae > Oscillibacter. The sequence goes on from URTS01000001.1 coordinate 20,693, forward strand.
GCTATATACTTTTTTGCGCAGCCGTCAATACAACTGACATATAAACTCCTAATCGGGCAGGTGGGCATAGCCCTCATACTCACACCACCATGCGTATGATTCCGCACACGGCAGTTCACCCCCCCAAGTGCAATGACTTGTGAGTTTCTGCACACCTGTGCAGTCTGGCAGCCTCTTCAGAACTGAACGCAGCAGCAGAACTATTATATGGTGTATGCTCAGTTCTGAGCGTGAAACCATGCCGCCGATCTTTCCATAAACGCCTGCCGCCGCTATAGCCGCTCAAACGCTCTAAAACGCCCGTTGTAGGCGCTTCTGCTGGCTGCTGGGGGTTCGTTCCCCCTGTGTGTTTTCGTCTGCTTTTGCGGTTGAGCCCTGCGGTCAGTTCTGAGCGATGATTCAGAACTGACCGTAAAATTCCCTCTATCACTCAGTTCTGAAAAATCGGCTCGAAAGCAAAAAAGTCCGGGCCTCCCGCCATTACGGCGGGAAACCCAGATACTTAACCGATCCCAATGGCGGTCGTATCCGGGGCGTTCCTGTGACCATTGGCGGCACCAGCTATGTCCCATCCCTGCCCATTGAGCAGTTGGTCAAGGAACATTTGGAGGACATTCTGCAATCCACCGCAGAGCCTGTGGAGGTCGCCATCCGCCTTTGCCTCTGCTGCATGAAAACGCAGATTTTCAACGACGGCAACAAGCGCGCCGCCGTGATCTTCGCCAATCACTATCTGATCTCCAAGGGCGGCGGTCTGTTGGTGATCCCAGAGAGCCATGTGCCGGAGTTCAAGCGCCTGCTGGTGAGTTATTATGAGGGGCGGGATGACGGAAGCATCATGACTTTCATGCGGGAGAAATGTTGGAAGACGTTTTAAAATATATTAGGGAACTTTTGAATCGGAATTTGGCAAAAAGGTTCCCTAAACAATACTCCTAAAAATCACTTGTCTTTCGTTGAAGTATCTTGAAAACGACAAGGTAACGGCCAATAGCACATCTATGCACCATTTGTAAATTAGGGCTTTAGAAGCATGCGGAAAAAGGAAAGCAGTACATCATGTGTACCAGCATGATGCCCCCGCAAATCCGTTATCCTCTATAGCCCCAAAAGTTTTGGGAACTAACTACTACCGCGAAAATCGACGTGAGTTTTGCAGCACAAAGTATCTCTTGAGATAGGCACTTATTCATTGAAATATTATCGGATAAATCCGGGAACATTTCAATTGGCTTCTTGATTTTCCTTCAAAATGATGTATAATGTCCATTGAAAAGTAGTAAGATAATACAGATAAGTTTTCAACGGAGGATGCATCATGGAAATCAAACGGGAACGCTATTTGAACAAGCTCATCTCCTTTATGTGGGATGGTCAAGTGAAGGTCATCACAGGTATTCGCCGCTGCGGTAAATCCTATCTGCTGCGCACATTGTTCAGGAATTACCTTCTCAACGATGGGGTTGCCGAAGATCATATTCTATCCTTTGAGTTGGACTTGACCCGTGACATTCGCTATCGCAATCCGTTGGAGCTTGCGGCTCATGTGCGGGGCATTGCGGAACACAGTTCGGAGCCGTACTATCTCTTTGTGGATGAAATCCAGATGTCCGACGAGGTACCGAATCCTTATAATCCGGACGGGAAGAAGATCACCTTTTACGACGCCCTCAACGATTTGAAATCCTTGTCCAACTTAGACATTTATGTGACCGGCAGCAACTCCAAAATGCTGTCCTCGGACATCCTGACGGAGTTCCGGGGGCGCAGCGATGAGATTCGTGTGCATCCGCTTTCCTTTGCCGAATTCTATTCTGCTGTTGGCGGTGACAAGCAGGACGCCTTTGATAACTACGCATTCTACGGCGGTATGCCGCTGATCCTCTCCCGCCCCAACGACGCCGCTAAAATGGCCTATCTGAAATCTCTCTTTTCCGAGGTCTACCTGAAGGACATTGTGGAGCGGAAGAAGATCAAGCGGGAGGATGTGCTGTCCGCCATTCTTGATCTGCTCTGTTCGTCCATCGGATCTCTGACCAATCCGACCAAGGTGGCGGACACTATCAATACGAAGCAAAAGCGCAGCGGCGAAAATGTGGTTGCCTTGAATACCGTCAAAGCCTATATGGATCACTTATCGGATTCCTTCCTTTTCACCGAATGCAAACGCTGGGACGTGAAGGGCAAAAGCTATTTTGATTACCCCAACAAGTATTACTGCGAGGATATTGGACTGAGAAACGCCCGTATCGGCTTCCGTCAGCAGGAAATGACGCATATCATGGAGAACATCATCTATAATGAGTTACTGCTCCGCGAATGCGCCGTGGATATCGGCATCGTGTACAGCAATGAGAAAAATGCTAAGGGCAAGATCGCTCCGGCGGCGCGGGAAATTGACTTCATTGCAGCCTCCGGCGGGAAAAAGACCTACATTCAGTCCGCCTACGCATTGGGAACAGAGGAAAAGGCCATCACCGAGAATAAGCCCTTCGCGCTGACCGGCGATTCTTTCCCGAAGATCATCGTGCGTCATGACATTCGCAAGCGTTGGTATGATGATAACGGCATTCTCAATATCGGCGTTATCGACTTCCTGCTGGACGATTCACTCGTCTAATTTCTTCTAAAAGCAAATATGAAACCGCATTGAGGCGGATCTCCTTGGTTGGGGTCCGCCTCAATGCCTTCACCGGAAAAATTTTATGGTACACCCTTGACTTTTTCCCCCTCTTCCGGCAGCCCCAGCGCGGCATATGCCGTGATGAAGGCCGCCTCATCCAATGCCCCGCTGAGTTCTCGCCCCAGCATCCCCTCCAGCCGCCGCACTGCGGCCGCATAGTCCGGCATCTGCTGCGTGAGTCCCTCGTGGATGAGGGCAGGCAGCCGCAGATATTCCGGCGGCAGCTGCCCCAGCCGGAGGCGGAGCCGGACGAACGCCTCCCCCAGATGCCGGTCTGCAAGCGCACTCATAGCAGCACCCCCAGCAGCTCGTCCATCAGCTCGTCTGATGCCGCCGCCCAGTCGTCCGGGTATCCTGCCCAGGCCGTGCCGGTATGCGCCAGCTCGTCCAGCTCGTCCGAATGCTCCAGGCAGTAGTCTGCGAGCGCTTCCCAGGCCAGGCCGGGGGTGGAGCAGCTCCGGATGAACGCAGCCTCAGCGGTGACTCCCCGCCGCATCTCCCAGCTCTGGCTGGCGTGGTCCCAGCAGAGGCTCCAGCGTCCGGGCTCCGTGTCTGGGGCGTGGACGGCCGCCAGCTCCGCGCGCGGCATCTTGGGAAAGAGGGTGGGGAAACGCGTGCCGGGCCGCACGATGATGCGGAATCCGGTGGGGGCGTGTGCGGTTCCGCCGTCCCGCCACCCATCGGGGATGGCAGGCAGAACGGGCGTCCAGCCGAGGCTGGGGGTGGTACGCGAGACGGTGCCCCAGGGGGTGCTGCAGATATATCCGACAATATTGTCCATAGGAATCCTCCTCTCTCCCAGACCGGACAACTCTCAGGGAGATCTCGTATTTCCCGGAGCCGGGGCTCCGGGCTCTGATTTTATTGCTCCTGTGGCGGCTGCCAAACCGCTTCCATCATCCACGTTCCCGGCCCCCATACATTCGGAACAACCCGGATTCTGTCCCCGTGCCACATGGCAATCAGAGCGGAGTCTCTGGAGAAGTACAGCTTGCCCTCCGGCTCGAACCGCTCGGCCCACTCCGGCGGCACGCGGTCCGGTGTCCACTCCTCAGGCGGCATAGCTCCCGGCGCGTACCGCTCCATCCATGCTGCGTACACGTCACGGAACTCCGTGGAGTTCTGCGGGATACAGCCGTCCAGGATCTCTGCTATGAGGCTCGGCGCGATGTTGCGCACCTGCGGTCCCTCATCGGGCATGATGCCGTAAATATGCATTTCAATCATGTTCCATCACCCACCTAACATTCTCTCCGTCGTTGAACGAAATCTCGTCGCTGCCATCCAGCGAGAACCCATCATCACGGAACGACGGGCCGTCTTCATCGTCGAGTTCGTGCCACCACTTCAGCGCTGCCTGCATGAACTCTTCCGAGGTCTTAGGGAGTCCTCCGCAGCAGCGTATTATCGCCTCGGCATCGAGCTCGAACTTGTCCCCCGTCGGTTTGTATACGGAGTATACTTTAATCCCCATTAAAACAGCATCTCCTCTCTCACGATATCCGGATGGTACGTGACGTTCTCGTTTATCCACGCCACTACCTCTTCCTTGCTCATGCGCTCCACGCAGTACTTGTACGACGCGACGGCCACATACGATATAGAGCTTGCTATCTCGATGAACATCGGGTAGTCCCTCTCATCGAATGCAGCGCAGTCCATAGTGCAGTACTGCACATACGGCAGGTGGTTTATGCCCATGGCAATAACCTCGTCCTGCGTGTGCCAGCTGCCGATGCATCGGGCCATGTGGTTTATCGTGGCCGGTATCGTTCGAGATAGTTTTGTGGTAGCAGCCCGGCAATGTGCAGCGACGAAGTCATTGAGGCTAAAATGAGCTGCGGCGGCTCGGCCAACGGCGGCAGGGGTATTGCCCTCAATCTGTGTTCCGTCCTTGAACGGATGCTTCGCCCTCTTCAGTCGGCCGCGCTCATTGAGTATGTAGACACCATCTCCGGCAGCAAGCGCGTCTATTATGTCGCCAACGGGAACGTTTACCGCGCGTGCAACCTGTACCGCGCGGAATATATCGCGCATGGCTGGGTGTCTCTCAAATATGACCCTGCTGTTCGGTTCATAGAGCGCCTGTCCCGCCCACTTGACGGCCTCCTGACACCGCTGCCACGCGCCGGGCGTTCTAATATCGCCGACATGGGCGATCATGAGCAAGTCCACCACCTGCTCTATGACGGCGTTGACGGAGTCCTTCGGTATTTTTTCAAGGACGATTGCCCTCACACTGTTAACCGGCCACGTCATGTCAAGAGCGATAACCTGCGCGAAACACACGGCCTCCGCGTCTGCGTTGGGTGTTCCGTCCCACCTCCCGGATAATACGAGCTCTCGGGCGTATGCAATAGTTTCTCTGCAAATAAATGGCATAATGTTACCTCCTTCGATTACATAATATCACACGCGAATTACTGTCTGCAACCCGCATTGGGGTTGCAAATGCCACACCGGATATCGTATTATGCACAAAAAAGTGGTGCTAAATATGTGTAATAAGATAACAGCCGGGTCAATCATTCTCGGTCTAAAGGCTGCGTTTTGGGCTTATTCTGGGAGAGGATACCGCGTCCGCCTTCCTGCTGTTTACTTTGTGGTACGGGTTCAAGCTCATCTGTTGGTTCTTCGGGATGTAGAGAGAGGGTTGGACGTATCCAACCCTCTTTTTTATGCTTCGCAGATACATACCGCTTCGTGTATAGTATCCAACAAATAGCGATTCGCTTCAACTCGCTCCGCTGCAAGGAATAATTCGGGCGTATTCCAGTTTTCTGCCCCACAGCTTACCCACAAAATCAATCTGCCAATCCCAGCAGACTACGCCAATTTTCGGATCGCCGGCGAACCGCAGCAGCTTGGTCAGGTTGCAGGTGAGGAACTCCACCACCTGCAGCGAGCCAATCAGCGCGTCGCACCGGTACATCGCAGCAGCCTGTATCTGCTCCTGTGTGAACTGCTGGTGGAGGATATCCTCCGGCGAGTTCTGAGTGATGAACCGGAGCCCGCGCACGCCGTCAATGGTTGCCGGGACGTAGCGGTACTCCTGCCCTGTGCATTGCCTATCATATACAGCAGCAGCGAGCGTATTCTGCATATTCCGTTGCTGCAGCATATGCAGCAGCGAGTCATCGGACGGCGCGATGAGCAGTGCCTCATATTGGTGTATCGGCGTCTGGATGCCGGAGACTTGCGCGCGCTCCGCGCTGCAGAGGAGAGATTCCTGGCGCTCCCCGCTGCAAGATATGCGCAGGTTGCGGCCGTTGCTGGCGGTGACGGTGCCGCAGAAACCGGGTGAGTAAATGTAGCCGCTCGCACGCGTGCCGTTCATGCGCTGCTGCTGGCCCGGGACTTTGAGGTCACGCCGCAGCACAGCTATGCTCCGGTCTGAACCATCGGTCAGTTCTGGGGATTTTGTTCGAATCAGGGGCACTCTGTAGAACTGAGCGGTGATTCCCGCCGCATACGCCATGCAGAGGAAGTCTGAAGCGCGAACATACGCGTCAACGTGCAGTTTATCGCAGCCGGGTGCATCGTTATTGGAGAGTGCGAGGTAGAGATTCCATTCATCTTCGGTCAGTTCTGCACGCGCCTCCTGTCCGAGCCGAACAATGCGATGCGGCGCACGCCTGATGAGCTTGTCCGCATACATCTCCGCTACGCACTTCTCCATGTATTTCTCACTCGGATGCAGCATATTGAGCGTGCGCCGCTTAACCATAACGCCCATGGACACAACAGCGAGGATATCGTGCTTGAGTTTGTTTTCCATAGACTATGCCTCCTTTACCCTGTCGGTTAAATAGTGCTAAAACGGTTGGATTCCGTTGAATTTTGCGGATAGAACCGAGGTAGGGTTTACGCAGGCCGAAAAATCGCGAAACCCTACCTCGGAATTTACCCATAGCGCCTGCCCCAACGCACACATCTATGGGCCTGGGGAGCACCTGTGCAGCCCAATTGGCGGTGCCTCATCATGCCATTGGCACCCAACGCCGAGATCGGCTGCAAAATCAGACGTGCACGGATGATCTCGCGCCGGAGGGTGACTGCCTGACATACCGTGAGGTCTGCTTAGTCTGCAACCGTGCGGTGCTTTTTAGCGTTATCGCGTAATGCGATGGATCGGCGCGTCCATGCCGCCGGCAGAATTGCCCTGAGCGAGAGGTCAGTCTCCACCGTCTGCCGCCTCCAATACACACGTCCCGTATGCGCACTTTTCTGGGTACTCCCTAACGTTCGGGTCCTTCACGACATACCATTTCCTCCCATTCAGCCGGACGTACAGGCGATGCTCACGGTCTTGGCGGACCTTGCGCACATGCACGCAGTCGATCCAACCGCGACGCTAGTCATCCTCCGTGCAAGTCAGCACGATGTAGCTGCCACAGCAAGGACCGCCATAGCCATCGACATAATACACTTGGTCGTTCAACATATTATCACCTCAAAAGTCGTAGTCGGCCTCGTCAAAGCGGCGCTCGACATACTCCCTCAATGCATAGTCGGCCAGGTCCAGCAGCGCATTATCAATGGTCTCGTTGCAGACCCGATCGGTCTCTCCATCGCGGGAGAGGGCAATCAGCTGGGACACCTTGTCGTACAGCTTACCTGCGGTGTAGCACGGGATTTTCCGGTGACCCTCGATATAGGTGTTGCCATAGTCATGGATCCTCCGCTGGTAGGTATCGAGCATGTCATCGATGCTCTCGCGGTACGCAGCAATGCGGAAGTCTTCCTCGGGGGTAATGGCAGGGGGGGGGGCGGGGGTGGTTTTCTGCTTTTTCCTTGGGTACTCCTTTCTGGCGGTGCGTGGGAAAATAAAAAAAGAGGGCGGCACCATAGCTACCCTCATCCCACGCATAATGTGGAATGGGATAAAACTACGATGCCGCCCTCTGTTGTGTGTCAGTGGGGGTGTAAACGTGCCGGCCCTGCCCCGGGTCTCCTGCCTCGCCCTCCTACGCTATCCTCTCAATTGAGGCCTCGGGTAGTCGGCGCGCTGTCCTGGCGGTGTGCATTTGCCTCGGGCCCCGTTTCCGGTGGACTGGCCCTCTTGCTTTTTTGATTATAGTATAGCGCATTTTCGAGTGTTTGTCAAGCGTTTGCCAAGCGTTTTTGACAAAAATTTTTATATTTTTTGTATCATTCCAATAACGGGACAATCGTTTTGTAACATCATGGGAGAACAATACCGATGATATTGTGATACTTTGGCAGCGTCTCCGCATAGCGGCTGTCGAGGCTGTTGGCACGGTTATCGCCCAATACAAATATCTCATCATCCCCCAAGTTCCACGTGCCGGGAGGCTGCGTCTCAGGCCCTTCCAGCACGCCGTCCGGCGTCTCCACGATGCCGTCATGGATGTACACGATATCGCCAGGGAGTCCGATGAGCCGCTTGCAATATATCCGCCAGCCGTCGCGGTACAGGACAATATCTCCGCGTTCCGGTTCCGGCGCAAACGGCCACCGGACGCAGCGGTATATATGCCACGGCTTGATTGTCGGCTCCATGCTGCCGGTGGGTGTGTAGGTTAGATTCCAGCCCACGGCCAGCATCAGCAGCATCACGATAGGCAGCCAGTGCCGTCGGATGAACCTAAACATTGTCAATGAACAGCTTACGGGCCTTGCCGAGCGTAATATACTCTCGCATGGTGTCCGCGATGTTGTCCGCCTGAACATCGGTCAGTTTGTCGACGTTGTCCGCAATATAGTCACGCGGGTTCCATTCCCCATCCTGCGGGAGGGCGCTGTCTACACGCAGCAGCTCATCGGCGGTGACTCCGAGAGCCCGTGAGATGCGCACGATATTCCGGGGACTGGGCGACGATACGCCCTGCACGTATTTGTTGATGCCCGAACGGGCGATGCCGAGCTTCTGCGCAATGGCAGCCTGCGTGGTTCCGCGCTCGTTGATAAGACGCTGCAGGTTGCGGCCGATGACCTCGGCGTAATCGTAATCCTCTTGGGGCAAGTTGCTCATGTCCTATCTCCTCTCAGATAGCGTTCAAACGCATTGTATCATCGCATCAGACAGCCGTCAAGCGCAGCCGGGTGTTGGTAGTACGCCTCCCCAGTGTGCTTGCAAACAAGGGTGGCCAGCGTCAGCGATCCATGCGGCTGTAGGCAGCAAGCAGCTCCTCTGGTGTAGGCTCTGCGGGCGGCAGCTCGGGAAGGCTGGGTAGGCTCCTCGTCGGACCCCTGCGGGGTCCCGAAGCATCAGGCAGAAGACCTGCAGAAGCGTGGGCTCCGTGCAAGGATTGCTGCGCAAAGGAGCCTCCCGGCGCATAAAATTGGCTGCGGTGTCCACAAATAAAGCGCATGGGAAAACTGGATTTTTGAAAATTGTGTTGGTACACCAAAAAACCAATACCGCAGATTCCAAAAGACCGGAAACCATGAGAAAAGCCGCCAAATGGCGGCTTTTCAGTCTTTCAGCCGGGGTGGTTTCTTATATACGAGGTCTTGATCTCCCTTTTCCGCGTACAGCCGCCTCAGGAACGCCGCGATCTGGGCACAGGTACAAGTGTTATTTAGTAACCGTCAAAGTTAACGGCGCATAGCCCGCTGTCAAATCAGGAACAGCTTCTCGATGCGCTCTTTTTCCTTCTTCTCTTCTTTATACGCTGTAATGAGCCGCGTAGCTAAATTCCTTTGCTTGTTAAACTAAGAACACCACATCAATTTAGCTAAATCAATCGAATTTTGCCAAATCATGAAATTGTTAGATCTTCCCGTCTCTTGAATCTGTCATCAGCCATCGATGGGTTGCGGATGTCTCACCCTCCGTGCTGTGCCCGGATGGTGTCATCACCGCATTCCGGAATTACCGCCAAAGGTATGCGCCCCCCTGTCACAATGTATCAGATGACTTTCCCATAGATCTCCATGCATCGTTCCTCCCGGCGCTAACGATACCCTATCATCATATGGATTTCACCGATCATCTCACTCAGGTCTGCCCCATTACACTGTTGATTGATCCGTTCTTTCACGGCCTTGGATATGGGATATACCACTTCAGACGGTTGAATCTCAACCCGTCTGCCGTTGACGGAAAAACGGTTCAGCGCATCCTCAAAGCTTTGAAGCGTGGGGAAAAGATTTTTGTCAATCTCCTCAAACTCATAGACGCACTGCACATCATCATGCGAAAACACTGTCGCGCTCTGGAGCGTTCGAAGGATCGGCAACGCTTCCGCGATCCCCTCCTGCGGAAAAATCTTTTTCCCTCCATCCATCATATCATAAATTTTCCTTGATAAGGCCGCTGATTGCCTGAAGCGAAGCTTCTCAAAGCATTCGTTTTGCAGCAATGGCCGGTCTTCTCGCATAGGGTGGATATAGCCGCGTTGGTATTGGCATCTGTAAAACGGCTGATAGCCAATTTGGAATGACACGCCGTCCAGGGCGCAGGAGCTCAGCGGATACGGGGTTTTTCTTGTAATAGCGTCCGGGTTTCTCATTCCGAAATACAAACACCCCATAGGGGTCATATAATCTGTCATCCAGTCCGGCGAGTGAAATATCATGCCAAACCGGGGATCTGCCTCTGCCGTAGGCGCTTTGTCAATGTCCTGCTGTGTCAGGGGACGGTAGGAATCCGTATCCCACTCATACTTGCAGGTTGCGAAGAACAATGCGACTCTGGCGTCATTTTGTTCAATTATTGAAGTCTCATAAAATTGAAATCTGACTACTTCCCCAGCTTTTACCCAATCTCTGTGGTCCCATTGACGCCGGCATTCCCTGTGAGAAAAGTAATTAACGTAAGCAGCAGCGGCTCTGCTGCTTACGCAGAACTTACAGCATGGGATGAAAATCAGTGGAAAATTTCAACTTTACAAGTACGGCAAAAACGTGCTGCAATCGAGATCAAGAGAAAAATGCAAAATCGGAGGTAACTGCCGTGCTTACTCAGGAAGATTTACAGGCTCTGCAAACAATGATGGAAACTACCATTGATAAGAAGCTGGAACCTATCAACGGCAGGCTCGACGCTATCGACGTCAGGCTTGATACTATCGACGGCAGGCTTGACACCATCGAAAACGACATGGCAGAAGTAAAAAAATCCCTTGCCGAAGTCAGAGAAGCGACAAATTACCTGCTGGAATTGGTAGACGGTAAGGAAAAGGCTATTAGAAAGCTTATATAACAGCTCGAAAATACCGAGGGTTACAGGCAATATTCACAGGGACGCAAGTTGAAACTGCGTCTTATAAGGGGCGGACAGCATTTGCTGTCTGCTTTCTTGCGTTTTTTCTCTGGACCATTGCTGCTATATAACGAAGGTCCGGCACACCTCCTATATGGGTACTTCCCTTTTGCGAACCGGCTATAAGAATCCTGGCAGCGATCTATAACTTCTGCCTGCTCATTCTTATATTCGCAAAACGAAGTCATTTTGGATATTATTGCATCAAATGATTCCGCCCTGACAATCAGCCGTATGAAAGAACGCCGTGCCAACGATTGGACACGTTATGTTTCCACCGATTGAGACGGAGCCTGCTTTACCCGATCACCACTCCCCTATTCTTTCATTTTCAAAGAACCTGCCGCGGTGTCCTGCGGCAGGTTCTCTTTTGTATCCGGCGCGGCGTGCTGATTGAATCGCTCACCGCTAAAATGACAGCGTAAACGTATAAAAAGACGGCAGAGGCTGAAGTTTTCTCCGTCTCTGCCGCCTTCCTCCCTTTTTTACTTGGACAGGTTTTCGGTGCAAAAAAGCTGGATGCAGTTTTCAATCATTGCCTGATCACAGTCTGTGGAAATACCGGATGCTAGCCAGTAGGCATAATCACCGGCATCATACTGACCCAGGGCATCCAGATCACTGCCGTAGCGGAACTCAATGTGATAGGTAGTCGTGTTTGTATCGGGAGCCATGCAGAAGTAAGTAAATTCGCCGGAATCAGCGTCATCGCTCTCATACTCGTACAGGCCGCGGACCTCTTCCATACCTACATAGTGATAGGTGTGGGAGAACAGTTCGCTGCCGTCTGCACCATAGCCCTTGATTATAGAGTTTGCGCCATCAAATTCCAGCGTGCTCAGCCCCTCGGTAAAGGAGCAATCATAAGCGCCGCCGTTTCTGCGGCGCGCACATTATTGCCCACAAAAATGATGGTTTTCGCCCGGCTTGCCCGCAGCGTGTCCATCACGGATGCGATCTGCGTATACCGCACGGCGGCGAAAATCACATCGTATGGGTCCTCCGGCTTCAGCGCGGTCACCACTGGGATCCGGCTCACCGACATGCGGGGAGAAAACGTATCCTTGATCCGAAGCCCGTTTGTCTGCAGCTCCTCTGCCCAGCTTCCCCGGGCCAGCAGGGCGGCATCCTTTCCGGCGCGGAACAGATTCCTTGCCAGATTGCAGCCCAGCACACCGGCACCGTATACTAAAATTTTCATGGTGAAGTCTCCTGTTTCTGAAAAAATGTCAGTCTCTTCTCTGGGGCCTTCCCTGCCCTGCACCCGTGCTCATGGCTGCGCCGTGAACACGGCGTCGATATTTTCCTCTGTAAAAGCACAGATCCGACCCTAACCCCTTTTTCCAAGATTAGGGATTGTTTTTATGCGCATTCTATGATATATTAAAAAGGTTGCAGTAGCATAAAGAGAGGAGATTGTCATGAATCACGGTGAGCATAAGCGGGGCACCTTTTCCGGCAAGATCGGTTTCGTTCTTTCCGCTGCGGGTGCGTCCGTCGGTCTGGGAAACATCTGGCGCTTCCCCTATCTGGCCGCCAAGTACGGCGGCGGCATTTTTCTGCTGATATACATTATTCTGGCCATGACCTTTGGCTACACGATGATCGTTGCTGAAACCTCCATCGGCCGCATGACCGGAAAAAGCCCGGTGGGCGCCTACAAATCCTTTGGGAACCAGCCCGCTCTGCGCTTCGGCGGCTGGATCAATGCCATCATCCCCATTCTGATCGTCCCCTATTACTCCGTGATCGGCGGGTGGGTCATCAAATATCTGGCGGAATACCTGCTGGGCCAGGCCCATCTGGTGGCCGAGGACGGCTATTTTTCCGCCTTTATTTCCAACGGTCTTTCCTCGGAAGCCTGTTTTCTGGTCTTTACGGCCATGACCCTGGCCATTATCTTTGCAGGTGTCGAAAACGGCATCGAACGGGTGTCCAAGTTCATGATGCCTATTCTGGTGGTACTGTCTCTGATCATCAGCGTTTATTCCGTGACCCGCCCCGGAGCCATAGAGGGCGTCAAATACTTTTTGATACCCAATCTCAAGAACTTTTCCTGGATGACGGTGGTGGCCGCCATGGGTCAGATGTTCTATTCCCTGTCCATCGCCATGGGCATTCTCATCACCTTCGGCTCTTACATGAGAAAAGACGTCTCCATTGAGGAGTCCACCCGGAATGTAGAGATCTTTGACACGGCCATTGCCATTATGGCCGGTCTGATGATCATTCCCGCGGTGTTCGCCTTCTCCGGCGGCGATCCCGCTGCCCTGAAAGCCGGTCCGGCCCTGATGTTCATCACCATTCCCAAGGTTTTCGATTCCATGGGCCTGGGCACCGTCATCGGCATTGCCTTCTTCCTGCTGGTGCTGTTCGCCGCACTGACCAGCTCCATCGCCCTGACCGAAAGCGCCGTCTCCACCCTTCAGGACGAACTGGGCTGGAGCCGCCGGAAGTCCACCACCATCATGGGCGTCTCCATGGTGGTCCTGGGCAGCCTGTCCAGCCTGGGCTACGGCCCCCTTGCAGGCATCACCATCATCGGGATGCAGTTCCTGGACTTCTTCGATTTCCTGACCAATTCCGTTATGATGCCCATTGCGGCCATCGCCAGCTGCATTCTTGTCTCCCGGGTGATCGGCGTGGACCGCATTGCCCAGGAGGTCACTCTGAACGGCAGTGTATTCCGCAGAAGAAAGGTATTCAACTCCATGATCCGCTTCCTGTGCCCCTTCTTCGCGACGATCATCCTCATCAGCTCCATCGCCAACGCCTTTGGCTGGATTTCCATGTGAGGATGCCTTTTCCGGCGTATTCCGTACAAAAGTCACGGCAGCCATCCTTTAAGGGATGGCTGCCGTTTTTTGCGTAGTTTCTTCGAAAAAACTGCGGCTGGATAGTAAAGAATGTACACCCGCCGCAAAGGCCGAAACAGCGTGACCCTTATTTCAGCTTTCTGTAATAGGCGTAAAACATGGGCGCTGTGGTGCAGACTGCAATGGTATCCGCGATCGGTTCTGCCATATAGACGCCCGTGACTGCGTCTGGCCAAACGCGGGGCAGGAGAAAAATCAGGGGGATCAGCAGAACGATCCTCCGCCAGATGGTGAGAAAAATCGCTTTCGGCGCGCCGCCCATGCTGACCAGTGCCGCAAAGGCGGAAATGGCCAAGATCACCGGCGCGGTCACACCAACCCCGGCCATCGCCTGCTTGCCCACCTCCGGAATGTGCCCGATGAACATTTTGTCCACCAGATTATATAGAATATTGATAAGCTGCGCCGCCACCGCCGGGATTGCCAACTTGAAAAACGCCATCGGCACAGGCGCGGCAGCGAGCAGCTGATCGCTCTCGTTCATAAGATCATCCTCGATGGTCGCACTTCCGACACTGGATCATAGGCGTCTCCCCCGCGTCCTTGTAAAAGACACCTGTCCACTGGCAGATGCTCTGCAAAATCGGCACCACGGACCTGCCCTTTTCCGTCAGAGAATATTCCACCCGGGGCGGGATTTCATCGTAGGATCTCCGCTCCACAATGCCGTTGGCAATGAGTCCTTTCAGTGTGGAGGCCAGCACCGCATCGGTGATGTTCCCCCATCTCCCGGCGCAGTTCGCTGTACCGCAGGGTGCCCAGCGCCGCCAGCACACAGATGATGCGGAAATTCCACTTTCCGCCGAAGAGCTCCATGCCGTATTCCAGCGGACAGCGGATGTCTTTTTCCAGCTTTCTCTGATACATGATCCCACTCCCATTTTTCCCCATCATAGCGGGGTATCTCCTGCAAAACAAGTTACTATCAAATTTATGAGCGGGTGCATTTCTGCGTCCGCTCATCTTTTAGAGTTCTTTCTTGTTGTCTGCGCCGGGGGTAGTGACGATGACCTTCTCCGGGGTGATGATGAGGGCGCCCTTGGCGGTTGCCGCGCCGTTGAACATCTTTTCCACCATGGCCTTGAAGGTGCTGACCGCTTCGCCCTCGGTCACATACTGGGCCGTACCCTTCACCTGATAGCCCTCCAGATTCTGGGCATCGTAAACGGAAACGGCAATTCTGCCGTTGTTGGCAGCCAGATTTTTCAAAGTGGTATCCAGAAATACGTCCCCCACAACCAGCTTGCCATCCGCCGTCACATCCTTGAAGGCAACCGGCACCACATTGGGCTCCCCATTGGCGCAGGTAGCCAGGTCCCACATGCCGCCCTTCAGCAGCTTCACAACATTCTCATTCAACATGATCGTATCCTCCTTGCATTTTGAGCTTCATCGCCCGTTCGCTGTGCCCATTATAGGACGGATACAAGGACAGCGGAAGATATGAGTTAGTTTATAAGTGACTATGAAATTTATGGGCGGCAGCTGTGATTTCCGCAGCCGTTCTGGCCGTCCCCAGCGTCCCGATTTCGTCCCGGTTTTTCGGATGGGCTTGCAATCCGCGGATCTGCGTGCTATACTTGGTCCATAATTGAACATGAGATCTTCAGGGCAGGGTGCGATTCCCTACCGGTGGTACAGCCCACGAGCCGTAAGGCATGATCCGGTGAGATTCCGGAGCCGACAGTATAGTCTGGATGGAAGAAGATGAACGCGTAAAGCGGCCGTGCCGTTTTGCGTCTATGGAAGTTGCTCTGGGATGTGTATACATTCCGGAGTTTTCTTTTTCACACAAGGTGTCTTTGTGTGCAGTTTTTCCCGCCCTGAACGTTTTGTTCAGGGCTTTTTCTTTCGGAGATGATGATATGAGTGACGAAGAATATATGCGTCTGGCCCTGCATCTGGCGGAAAAGGGCTGCGGCTGGGTGTCCCCCAACCCTATGGTAGGGGCCGTGATCGTCAAGGAGGGCCGGATCATCGGCCGGGGCTGGCACGAAAAATACGGCGGGCTCCACGCGGAGCGGAATGCCCTGGCCGCTTGCACGGAATCCCCGGCGGGCTCCACCCTGTATGTGACGCTGGAGCCCTGCTGCCATTATGGCAAACAGCCCCCCTGCGTGGACGCCATTCTGGAAGCCGGCATCCGCCGGGTAGTGGTAGGCTCCGGCGACCCTAACCCCCTGGTGGCTGGCAAGGGCATCGCCATCCTGCGGGCCCATGGCATTGAGGTGACGGAACACGTTCTGCGGGAGGACTGTGACCGGCTGAACCGGGTGTTCTTCCACTACATCACCACCAAGCGGCCCTTTGTTTCCATGAAGTACGCCATGACGCTGGATGGAAAGATCGCGGCCTATACAGGCGCATCCCGGTGGGTCACGGGAGAAGCCGCCCGGGCCCACGTCCAGCACCAGCGGCACCGGTTCCGCGGCATTATGGTGGGAGTAGGTACGGTGCTGGCAGATGACCCCTCTTTGGAATGTCACATGGAGGGCGGCAGGAACCCTGTCCGCATCATCTGCGACACCCACCTGCGGACGCCGCCGGAAGCACAGGTGGTGACAACCGCCGGAAGCACGCCCACCATTCTGGCCACCTGCTGTACAGATGAAAAACGGTTGAATACCTACCAGAGCAAAGGCTGTCAGGTATTATGCCTTCACGCCGAAAACAACCACGTGGACCTCGTCCAGCTGATGGAACAACTGGGACAGATGCAGATCGACAGCGTCCTGCTGGAGGGCGGCGGCACGCTGAACTGGGCGGCTCTGAACGCCGGCATCGTCCAGCAGGTGCAGGCCTACATCGCCCCCAAGCTCTTTGGCGGCAAGGACGCCAAAACGCCGGTGGAAGGCCTGGGGGTCCCCTCCCCCGCCGCCGCGTTCCATCTGAAAGACAGCCGCATTTGCAGGCTGGGCGAGGATTTTCTCATAGAAAGCGAGGTGGCGTATCCGTGTTCACCGGAATCATAGAAGAAGTCGGAACCATCAAGCAAATCGCAAGGGGACAGCATTCTGCCGTGCTGACCATCCAGGCGCAAACCGTCCTGGAGGGCACAAAGCTGGGCGACAGCATCGCTGTAAACGGTATTTGCTTAACGGTTACAAGACTGCTGGAAGACGCATTTACCGCGGATGTCATGCATGAAACTCTGAACCGCTCCTCCCTGTCCAGGCTCACAGTGGGCGATGCTGTCAACTTGGAACGGGCCATGGCTGCGAACGGCCGTTTCGGCGGCCACATCGTGGCGGGCCATGTGGACGGCGTGGGCACCATCTCCAATATCCGGCGGGACGATACCGCCGTGTGGTACACCGTCCAGGCTGCCCCCGCCATTCTGCGGTATGTGGTGGAGAAGGGCTCCATCACCATCGACGGCATCAGCCTTACCGTGGCAGCGGTGGATGACACAAGCTTTTCCGTGTCCACCATCCCCCACACCGTCAGCCAGACCAACCTGCACCAGCGCCGCAGGGGCGACCTGGTGAATCTGGAAACGGACATCATCGGCAAATATGTGGAACAGCTGCTGCGGCCGGAGGAACCGAAGCAAAACACACTGACGAAAGAAACGCTGCTGCGCTGCGGCTTTTAGCAAGGAGGTCTATTATGAAATTCAACACCATTCCCGAAGCCCTGGAGGATCTGAAGCAGGGCAGGCTCATTCTGGTAACGGACGATCCGGACCGGGAAAACGAGGGCGACTTCATCTGCGCCGCCCAATTTGCCACCACGGAAAACATCAACTTTATGGCCACCCACGGCAAGGGCCTGATCTGCATGCCCATGTCGGAGGCCTTCGTCCGGAAGCTGCAATTTCCCCAAATGGTCCAGCACAACACCGACAACCATGAGACGGCTTTCACCGTGTCTATTGACCATATCTCCACCTCCACCGGCATTTCCGCCGCGGAGCGCTCCATTACAGCCATGGCCTGCGTGGATGACGATGCCAAAGCTGAGGATTTCCGCCGTCCGGGACATATGTTCCCCCTGCTGGCCAAGAAAAACGGCGTGTTGGAACGGAACGGCCACACGGAGGCCACCGTGGACCTGTGCCGTCTGGCAGGGCTGAAGGAATGCGGACTCTGCTGCGAGATTATGCGGGAGGACGGCACCATGATGCGCACTGCCGAGCTCTCAGAACTGGCGGAGCGGTTCGACATCAAGTTCATCACCATCCGGGACCTGCAGGCCTACCGCAAAAGCCACGAAAAACTGGTGGACCGGGTGACGGCGGTAAATCTGCCCACCAAATACGGCGATTTCAAGGCCTACGGCTTCGTCAGCCGTCTCAACGGCGAACACCATGTGGCCCTGGTAAAGGGCAACATCGGCGACGGCCAGGACGTTCTCTGCCGGGTCCATTCCGAGTGCTTGACCGGCGATACCTTCGGTTCCCTGCGGTGCGACTGCGGCCAGCAACTGGCAGCGGCCATGACCCAAATCGAAAAAGAGGGCCGGGGCGTCCTCCTCTACATGCGGCAGGAGGGCCGGGGCATCGGCCTCATCAACAAGCTGAGGGCTTACGAATTGCAGGAGCAGGGCATGGATACCCTGGAGGCCAACCTGGCCCTGGGCTTCCACGGGGACGAGCGGGAGTACTTCCTGGGGGCCCAGATCCTGCGGGAGTTGGGGGTGAAGAGCCTGCGGCTGCTGACCAATAACCCGGACAAGGTCTACCAGCTCTCGGAGTTCGGCCTGGAGATCTCCCAGCGGGTGCCCATCCAGATGACCGCCACTCCCTATGACCTGTTCTACCTGCGGACCAAGCAGGACCGCATGGGACACATGATGAAGTACTGACAGAAAGGAACAACTGATATGAAAACCTTCGAAGGAAAACTGGTCTCTCAAAACATGCGGGTGGGCATCGTCGCCGCCCGGTTCAACGAATTTATCACATCCAAGCTTCTCAGCGGCGCCATGGACGGCCTGCTCCGGCACGATGTGCAGGAGGATGCCATTCACGTTGCCTGGGTGCCTGGTGCCTTTGAAATTCCGCTGGCGGCGTCCAGAATGGCAAAGAGCGGCAAGTATGACGCCGTTATCTGCCTGGGAGCGGTGATTCGCGGCTCCACCAGCCATTATGACTACGTCTGTAATGAGGTCTCCAAGGGCATCGCCGCCGTCTCTCTGGAAACGGGAGTACCGGTTCTCTTCGGCGTGCTGACTACCGAAAATCTTGAACAGGCCGTTGAGCGGGCAGGCACCAAGGCCGGCAACAAGGGCTATGACTGCGCCCTCAGCGCCATTGAAATGGTCAACCTTCTGCGGGAAATGGACGCCGCAGAGTAACACAGGCACAGGAGTCAGCTATGATCGTCATCAAAACCAGACAGCCGGACCCGAAGCTGGAAGAAAAGATCCTGGCCTTTCTAGAACAGGAACATATCGACGCCGGACAAATCTCCATCAGCTCCCGGGACAGGCTGACCTTTCCCGGACTGATCATCGACGGGAAGGCCCGGGAGGTTCTGTGCGGTGGCAGAAGGCTGCCCCTGACAAGGCTGGAATTCGACCTGTTGCTGGTGCTCGCCTCCCACGAGGGCAGCGCCTGCTCCAAGTCGGAGCTGTTCTCCGCCGTTTGGGGCCAGAACAGCGAGGATACCCTAAAAGTGGTCGCCAATACGGTCTCCAACCTCCGCAGAAAAATTGGCAGCGCCGGTCAGGCCTATATCCGCACCGTGCAGGGCGGATATGCCTTTTCCGCTTCGTAGGTCTTCTTACATGCAAAACCAGCGGAAACCGCCTTTCGGCGGTTTCCGCTGGTTTCGTTTCTCTTTAAGTCCGTTTCGGGTCCGGGCTATATTTTAGCCACTCCGCCGCTGTGTCTGCTTAATCGCTGACAAAGTCTGCCGGATTCCCGGCACGGGGATCGTTGGCCAGGGGACCAACCACAACGCTGCCGTACTCCATAATCACGCCCAGCAACTCCCGGAGATCATAGAAGGTGCAGCCTTTCCGGGTACCGTCCGCCAGAACAGGGCCCATTTCCGCGTAATTATAGCGGGGAATCCCCATTTCACGCATAGCTGCGGCCAAGGCAGGCTGATTTCCGATTTTAACGCCGATGTGGTGGATCCCGTTTCCATGCTGGATCAGGAAATCGGAATAGGGATTTCCAGGACGTTTGTCCAGCGGCTCAATGATCTCAAGGTCCAGGCCGCCCAGGTTGAAGCGGCAGAACTTATAAAAGAATTCACAGGGCTGCTCATTGTAGTTCAGGCCGTCCCAGCCATCGTTTTCATAGGCATCTCTGGTGCACTTGCAGACGATCGTGCTCTCATCCAGCTGAAAAATTTTCTTCCAGTTTTCCAGTGCGGCTTCCATATTGTCCACGCAGAGAGCAACCTGAAAGATCAGGTCAACACGGGGCTTGTCCATAAAAACTCCTTTCAGCGTTCCGGTTTTGTCAGTTCATAAAGTGAATGGCCCGCTTTTCTGTGTTCAGGGCCGCCTCCCACACAGCCTCGGTGACAGTGGGGTGAGAATGGATGGTGGCAATGAGGTCATCCACAGAAGCGCCCATCCGGATGGCCAAAACGCCCTCCGCTATGAGATCGGTCGCCCGGGGGCCGATGATGTGCATACCCAGCACCTTGTGGCTTTCCTGATCCGCCAGGATCTTCACAAGGCCCTCGCCGCCGTTAAGGATCAGTGCCTTGCCGTTTCCGGCCATTGGGAATTTGCCGCACAGGTAGTTGAGGCCCTGGGCTTTGCAGTCGGCCTCGGTAAGGCCCACGGAAGCAGCCTCCGGCAGGATATAGACGCAGGTAGGACAGGTGCTCTGGTCGTAATGCGCGTCCATGCCCATGGCATTTTCCGCCGCAGTCTCACCCATGGCGGAGGCGGTATGGGCCAGCTGGGCATAGCCCATGACGCAGTCACCAATGGCATATACGCCGGGGACGGAGGTTTCCATTTTGTCGTTGACAAGGATCCGGCCGCGGTCATTGGCGATGCCGCCGGCCTCCAGCTGCAGACTGGCGGTGTTGGCCCGGCGGCCCACGGCCACCAGGACCTTCTCGGCTTCAAAGCTGACCGTTTCGCCGTTTTTGTCCTTGCAGACCACCTTGGCACCTGCGTCACAGGCTCCCACAGACTGAACGGGACATTCCGTGTGGAGCTTGATGCCCAGCTTCCGCATGCGCTTCATGCCGGCGGCGGTCAGATCGCTGTCCAGCATGGGGAGAATGTGATCCAGCGCCTCCACCACCGTGACGGCGGTGCCGAAGGCGGCATAAGCACAGGCCAGTTCCAGGCCGATCACACCGCCGCCGATGACCACCATGCTCTCCGGCAGCTTTTCCAGAGAAAGCGCGCCGGTGGAATCGATGCAGTTGGGGTTTCCTTCAGGCCGGGGATCGGAGGAACCGCATTGACGGAGCCGGTGGCAAGAATGATCTTATCGGCGGAGACGGCTTCCTGGGTGCCGTCGGCATGGGTGATCGTCATGGTCCCGGGAGCCGTGAAGGATGCCTCGCCCTCAAGGCGGCGGATCCCATTGCCCTTCAGCAGGCCTGCGATGCCGTTGGTCAGCTTTTCGGAAACTGCAAAGCGGTTAGCCATAACCTGCGGGAAATCCACATGAATATTCTCGGCTGCGATGCCCAGAGAGGAGCCCCTCCCCTTCAGTTCTGCCAGCAATTCAGCACTGTGCAGCAGACATTTGGTGGGAATGCAGCCTACATTCAGGCAAGTGCCGCCCAGATACTGCTTTTCCACAAGGGTCACTTCCGCACCCAGCTGCGCTGCGCGGATCGCGGCACATACCCGCCGGGGCCGCCGCCCACCACCAGAATTTTTTCGCTCATCATTTATATATCCTTTCTTGGAAGAATTATTGGTAAAAGCCCTCGGTGGACTTTTTCAGGGACTGGAACTGCTTCATATCGTGTCCGAAGAGGATCTGGGCATGATGCTCTTCGGCATATTGCCGCAAGAATTCCATAGCGGCAAAATAGCACTTCTCATCATAGACCACGCCGGAAAGCTGCGGCACCGGTTCATAGTGGGCACGGGAATAGATAGCGTCGGCCGCCAGCAGATAATTACCGGATTCCAGTTTCACCAGCAGTCCCAGCATATCTACGCATTTTCTGCGCTTTGTGCAGAGCAGTGCGTGCGATTGGATCGCGGTTTTAAGGGTTACGAGAGGAATGCATCAGTTTTCATCGGATCTCCCCTCCAAATGGCTCGAAATAGTATCGTTCCGCTTCGAAGCTTTCGCATAATTGGAATGCGGAAACCTGCCTCAGCCTGTCGGAAGGACGTTTCCGGCAAGCTGAGGCAAGGCGCGCCACGGGAAGAAATTCAGAAATTTTACACAAAAAATGGGAGAAATTCTTGGCGACTCAAAAATTTAACACGTGTTGCAACTGTGTGTTCGATATGCTATGATACATTTGTATTGAGCATTGTTAAACATTTATGCATGGTTGAAACACGTGTTAACTCCAAAACAGAAAGGAACATTTCTCATGGGTGTTGAAATTTCTCTGACAGGCAAGAATGCAATTGTAACCGGAGGCGGAGGCGGTATGGGCCGCTGCACAGCACGGATGCTGGCACGGGCCGGAGCGAACGTGCTGGTGTCCGACATGGACGGTTCGGAAGCCGAGGAGACCGTGGCACAGATCAAGGCGGAAAGCGATGTGAAGGCACTGTCTATGGTCTGCAATGTGACCAGCAAGGCGGACATTGACCGCATGGTCGCCGCCGCACTGGACGCTTTCGGTCGGATCGACATTCTCAACCATATTGCCGGTGTATTCGGCGCAGTGGACTTCCTGGAGGCAACGGAAGCGGACTACGATAAGCAGCTGGATATCAATACCAAGGGCACTTTCTTCGTCGATCAGGCGGTACTGAAGGCCATGATCCCCAATCGTGCAGGCAAGATCGTGAATATGTGCTCACAAGCGGGAAAGTACGGCTTCCCCACCAATGTGGCGTATACTACCTCCAAGTTCGGCGTTACCGGCATGACCCAGTCTATTGCCATGTATGCCGCGCCCTATAACATCAATGTCAACTGCGTCTGCCCGGGCATCGTCCGCACCAACATCTGGGAGAAGGCACTGGACGACATCCGCCGTCAGGGCGGAGACGCCGAGGCGTATTTCCAGTCCCGACTGGAAAACATCCCCCTCAAGCGCGCACAGACGATGGAGGACATCGCCCACATGTTCCTGTACCTGTCCTCGGACTATGCCGACAACATGACCGGACAGGCGATCAATATCACCGGTGGCCGCGTTATGCACTGAGCCGCGCATCCATCGAATATTTCAACCTTTATAAGGAGGAATTATTATGCAGGATCCTGCTATCATGAATCAGTTCTCGCTGGAGGGGAAAACCGCGCTCGTTACCGGCGGCTGCTACGGCATCGGCTATGCTATCGCCAAGGCGCTTCACGGCGCAGGTGCGAGGATCGTCATCAACGCCTCCCGCCAGTCCACCATTGACAAGGCGCTGGAGGACTATGCCGCCGACGGCATCTGTGACGTCAAGGCCTATGTCTGCGATGTTACGGATGAAGCTGCCGTCCGGGAAATGATCGATGACATTGAAAAGACAGTCGCTCCGCTGGACATTCTGGTGAACAACGCCGGCATCATCAAGCGCATTCCCATGTGCGAGATGTCTGTTGAGGACTTCCGCCGGGTGGTGGACGTGGACCTCACGGCGCCCTTCATTGTGGCAAAGGCCGTTCTGCCCGGCATGATCGAGCGCGGTCACGGCAAGATCATCAACGTGGCCTCGATCCTCAGCGCTGTGGGCCGCGAAACCGTTGCCGCCTACACCGCCGCCAAGGGCGGATTGAAGCTGCTGACCCAGAATATCTGCTCTGAATTCGGCAGCAAAAACATCCAGTGCAACGCTATCGGGCCTGGCTACATTGCCACCAAGCAGACCGCTCCCCTGCGGGAGCGCCAGCCGGACGGCAGCCGCCATCCCTTCGACCAGTTTATTGTGGGCCGCACGCCTGCGGGCCGTTGGGGTGAGCCGGAGGACCTGATGGGCCCGGCAGTATTCCTGGCATCTGATGCGTCCAATTTCGTCAACGGCCACATTCTGTATGTGGACGGCGGCGTACTGGCCTACATTGGCAAGCAGCCCTGAACGTAACAGAAAGCCCCCGGTGGATGGAACCGCTCCGGCAAAACCGGAGAGATCCCGTACACCGGGGGTTTTTGCATAAGAAGGCATTCCCCTTTCCACCGCGGCGGAGTGCAGCTTACAGCTGGCGAATGCTGTTCCGGCGTTCAAGGGTCACATCATGGATGACAAAATCTATCGGCGTGACGGAGCCGTTTTCCACCAGTTCAATGAGCCGCGCCACCGTGACCATGGCAATTTCTTCGCAGGAAGTGGAAACCAACGACAAGGAGGGCGTGGTATAAATGGCGGTGTCCACATTGTCAATACCGATCAGGGAAATGTCGTCTGGGATGCGGAGCCCCAGATCGTGGATCGCCTCAAAGGTGCCCATCAGCATGGTGGCAGAGCCGGCGCACAGAGCGGTGGGCAGATCCTCCCAGCTGCGCTGCAAAAGCCGTTGTGTAGCTTTATAGCCGCCGGAACGGCGGTTGAAGGTGCCGTATTCCAGCTGGTGTTCCCTGTCAAAGGCGATCCCCGCGGCGGTGAGGGCGCTCTCAAAGCCATCCAGACGATCCTGCACAGACAGCTTGTTTGGCTCGCCGGTAACATGGACGATACGCGTATGCCCGTGGCGGACCAGCTCCTCGCCCGCTATTTTTCCGCACAGAAAGTTGTCGTAATTCACCGACAGAATGTTGGGGGCCGGACTGCAGCGTACCTGGTTATACAGCACCATTTTATAGCCGCGGGAGGCAAAGCGGGCCAGGTCATTCTGCTCAAGATGATCACCCATGAGAATGCCGCCGGTAATGGTCCGGTTTTGGAACAGCCGGTCGATGTCCTGCATATTGTCTTCGTGAATGATGGTGGTCAGCAGATTGTAACCGTGCCGGTTGGCGATGTCGATGGAATAGGCAATGTAATCATAGAAGAACTGGGAGCGGGAGATGGTATACTCGTCCCGCTGGGCGGACAGGTCCAGAATAAACAGGCCAAGGACCTTGTTCTGCTTGCCGACCAGATTCCGGGCGGCCGCGTCCGGAAAATAATTGTGTTCCTGAATGACAGCTTCGACTCGTTGGCGGGTGGTCTCCGAAACATTGGAATGGCCGTTCAGCACGCGGGATACCGTGGTTCTAGACACGTGTGCTAATTTTGCGATCTCAGAACTCTTCACCACTGCCCCCCCTTTTCATAAGTCATGTGATCCTGCCTTAATTTTATCAATATTTCGGATAATGTCAAATCTTTTTCGCCGTTCGTTATTATAGTAAGAACGCGTGTTGCAAGTCAGTGTAAAAAAGGCGAAATGCACAAAATACTGTTAAAAATATGGAAAGATAATCAATGGACATCAGAAGAACATGTCTGTATAATGAATTTCACACAGAGGGGAACGTAATTGCTGACCGTCAAGGCGGAAAAGAAACATCAGACTTGACGGCAATTTTTATCGCAAATTCTAAACACGTGTAGCAATTTTGAGTGTGCAGAAGACCGCTCTGCAAGATGGATGTTTTTTCGGTGCGAAACCGAAAAAATAAAAAGAACGAAGGAGAATTGAGTATGAAAGCGAAAAAGTTTCTTGCAATGCTGATGGTGGGCGCGACCGTGTTCAGCCTGACCGCCTGCGGCAGCAGCGGTTCCAGCAGCACCGCTGGCAGCGACAATTCCGGCAAGCAGGATGCGGAAGCCCCCAAGGCGGACGCCGTGGTGGTGCAGATCGCCTATGAGAACAACCCCGGCGAGCCGACCGATCTCGCCGCGAACGAGTGGAAGCGCCTGATTGAGGAAAAGAGCAACGGTTCCATGACCGTGGAGCTCTTCCCCTCCAGCCAGCTGGGAAGCAAGACCGATCTGGTGGACCAGATGCAGATGGGCGAAGGCATCATCCACATCGGCGACGCATCCTTCTGGGCGGATTACGGCGCTCCCGAGATGAGCATTGCCTCCGCTCCCTACATCTATGATAACTGGGATCAGTATTTCAAGCTGCTGGAAACGGATTGGTGGCAGTCTCAGGTTGACCTGCTGGCAGAGAACGGCCTGCGTATCGTAACGTCCGACTGGGAATACGGCACCCGCGAACTGATGACCACCAAGCCCGTCCGCACCCTGGACGATCTGTCCGGTATGATCATCCGCACGCCCAACAACGTGATGCAGATGAAGACCTGGGAAGAAATGGGCGCGGCTCCCACCGCAATGGCTCTGGGCGATGTGTACACCGCCACGCAGCAGGGCACCATCGACGGCATGGAGAACCCCATTGCAACGCTGTACGGCCAGGCCTACTATGAGGTTGCCAAGTACATCACCATGATCGACTACATCCGCATGCCCGTCCAGTGGATCACCAGCGAGTCCTGGTTCCAGAGCCTGACGGAAGAACAGCAGCAGATCATCTGTGAGGCCGGTGATGAAGCGGGTCTGTTCAACAACCAGAAGCAGGACGAAATGCTGGAGCAATACATCAGCGACATGCAGGCAAACGGCGTGGAGGTCATTACGCCCGACGATGTGGAGATGGCACGCTTCAAGGAAGCCGCTCTGAAAATTTATGACAATGCCGATGTTACCGCAAACTGGAGCGACGGTCTGTATGAAAACATCCGCAGCATGATCAGCTGAGAAAAGTCTTTCGGATAAGGTACGATTGCGCAAACAATAAGCAGGGGGACAAGTCGATAAAAGACTTGTCCCCCCTTTACATGAAATCAGAGCCGGCGTCTGAAACGGAACGGCAGGAAACTGGGGAAAGGAACCAATACATGAAAGCGACTGTCATTGATGCAAAGGATAATGTTGCGGTTGTGCTGGGAGAGGTCAAAAAGGGCGACACCATTACATGGGTGAAGGCCGGAAAGACCTATGAGATCACGGCGCCATGCGATATTCCCGTTTATCACAAAATTGCCAACGAGCTGATCCGCAAGGGAGAGCCTGTGGTGAAGTACGGTGAGCATATCGGATTGGCGGCAGAGGATATTCCGGTTGGCTATCATGTCCATGTCCACAATGTGCTGAACAACCGGGAGAATCTGTAAGGAGGGAAAGCAAATGAATTTCTGGGGATATCGCAGACCCGACGGCCGCGTGGGTGTGCGGAATAACGTGCTGGTGCTGCCGGCGTCCGTCTGCGCGGCGGATACCTGCCGGATCGTTGCATCGCAGGTGAAGGGAACGGTGACGTTCCATAATCAGAACGGCTGTTCACAGGTGCCCTGCGATATGCAGCTGACCATGGACACCATAGCCGGATTCGCAGCGAATCCGAATATTTACGGCACCATCATCATTTCACTGGGCTGCGAGAACTGCCAGATGGATCTGGTGGTAAAGGCCATTCAGGAGCGCACCAACAAGCCGATGCGCCAGTTCATCATTCAGGAATGCGGCGGTACGATCGCCACGGCGGAGCAGGCGGTCCGAGCAGCCAGAGAAATGGTGCAGGAGGCGTCTTTGCAGCGGCGTGAGGAGTTCCCCATCAGCAAGCTGATGCTGGGAACCGAGTGTGGCGGTTCGGATATGACCAGCGGTTTGGCGTCCAATCCCCTGATCGGTCAGGTCTGTGACCGTCTGGTGGACATGGGGGCCACGGCAGTCCTTTCGGAAACCACGGAGTTCATCGGTGCGGAGCATATTCTGGCCCGTCGCGGACGGACACCGGAGATCCGCCAGCGCATCTATGACATTGTGCATCGCTATGAGGATTCCCTGAAGCTGGTGGGCGAGGACCCGCGGGACGGCAATCCCTCCCCCGGCAACAAGGCCGGCGGCCTGACGACGCTGGAGGAAAAATCGCTGGGTTGCATCCACAAGGGCGGACACCACCCGGTGGAAGAGGTATACGATTACGCCAAGCAAATGGAGTACGGCAAGGGCCTGGTCATTATGGATACGCCGGGCAACGATCCGTCCTCTGTGGCGGGCATGGCGGCAGGCGGCTGCCAGCTGGTGCTGTTTTCCACCGGCCGCGGAACGCCTACCGGAAACCCAATTGCGCCGGTCATCAAGCTGACGGCCAACCCCATCACCTATGGAAAAATGAAAGACAACATCGATGTGGACGGCAGCATCCTGCTGGAACATCCGGAGAAAATGGGCGAGGTGGCCGATGCGCTGGTTGCGGAGATCATTGATTTCGCAAACGGAAAGGCCACCAAATCGGAGTCACTGGGCTTCTACGAACTGGCGATCGCCCGTGTATGTAATTATGTGTAAAAGCGAGGGAACAAGATGAAGGAACAGAAAAAAAGTCCATGGCATGTTCTGGGAAATCTGGATCTGTACTTCATGGTCATTCTGCTGGCCTGCTTGATCGTGCTGACGGTCGGGGGCGTGTTGAAGCGGTATATTTTGCGCAATCCAATCTCCTGGTTGGAGGAAATACAGGCACTGCTGTTCATGTGGATCACATTTATCGGCGGCAGCGCGGCATTCCGGTATGCCTCCCATGTGTCTATTGAAATCCTGGTGGATTCCCTGCCCAAAAAGATTGGCGGCCTGATCGAGCGGTTCGACGTGCTGCTGCAGCTGCTGATCCTGGGGTACCTGTGCTATCAGGAATTTACCTATTATTTCCAGCTGATCTCCACCGGAAAGGTCACCAACCTGCTGCGCATCCCGTACAGCGTGGCATATCTGGCACTGCCTATCGGCGGTGTGCTGATGCTGGTGTCCATGCTGTGGGCGTCTTATCAGCAGTTTGTGAAGGGCGTTGATCTGAAAGGAGGCGAGACGGAATGAGTCCGGTTGTAATTGCTGTTGTGCTGATGCTGGTGCTGCTGTTTTTGAAGGTCCCCGTGTGGATGTCCGTGATTGCAGGCACCGCCAGCTACTTCTTCCTGAACCCGGCCGTGTCCTCCATGATCCTGGCACAGCGTCTGGCCTCCTCCGTGCAGGGACTGACGCTGCTGGCGGTTCCCTTCTTTGTGTGCGCCGGTATTTTTATGAACGCCTCCGGTGTCAGCAAGCGAATCATGGACCTGTGTGATCTGCTGACCGGCCACATGTGGGGCGGTCTGGCACAGGTGAACGTGCTGCTGTCCACTCTGATGGGCGGCCTGTCCGGCTCCAATCTGGCTGACGCTGCTATGGAAGCCAAGCTGCTGGTGCCTCCCATGGAGGCAAAGGGCATGAGCAAGGGCTTCTCATCCGTGGTGACGTCGGCATCGGCCATGATCACCCCCATCATCCCGCCGGGAATCGCCATGATCCTCTGCGGCTCTCTGGCAAACGTGTCCATCGGCAAGCTGTTTGTGTCCGGCATCGGCGTCGGCATTCTGCTGTGCGCCGGTGAAATGATCTGCGTGTCCGTGATCTCCCACAAGCGCGGCTACAAGCCTACCCGTGCAAAGGGAGAAAAGCTGCCGCAGGGCGAAGCGTGGCATATCATCCGGGCGTCCATTCTGCCCATGTGCCTGCCTGTTGTCATCATCGGCGGCGTGCGGCTCGGCGCGTTCACCGCAACGGAGGCCGGCGCTGTGGCGGTGGTGTATTCCGTTTTCCTCGGTCTGCTGTACCGGGAACTGGATATGAAGAAGATCATCCAGGGCCTGAAGGAAACCGTGCTGTCCACGGCAGGCATCATGCTGATCATCGGTGCGGCTTCTGCCCTGAGCTGGGTGCTGACCAAGGAGCGTATTCCCCAGACGCTGACGGAAATGATGCTGCAGATCAGCCCCAATAAGTATGTATTCCTGATTCTGATGAACATTTTCCTGCTGATCTGCGGCATGTTCCTGGAGGGCAACGCCATCATGATCATTCTGGTGCCACTGCTGTTCCCTATCGCCATGCAGTATGGCATCAACGAGGTGCAGTTCCTGATGGTCATTATCTTCAACGTGTCCATTGGCTGCATGACGCCGCCCATGGGTACGCTGATGTTCGTGGTGTGCAATGAAACCGGGTGTAAACTGAAAGAGTTTATCAAGGAAAGCATCCCGTTCTTTATTGTGCTGATCGCGGAGCTGCTGATGCTGACCTTCATTCCCGTGCTGACCACGGGTCTGGTCGACCTGATGTATTGACCGCACCGGCGGATATTATGAAAAAAACGGAACCGCCAGTCAAAAGACTGACGGTTCCGTTTTCATTTGCCCCCGAAGCAGCGCGGCCGCCGGAACGCAAAGTATTTTCTGCTACGGCCGTGAAACGCTGCAAAGCATTTTCGGCAAACAAAGGGACTGCCGCAGAATAGAAATTCTGCGGCAGTCCCTCCTGTGCGCTTTACAGGAAGTCCTCTTTCTGTAAAGTATCGGTTTTTCAGCAGTTCACGCAGGAACCTGCCTGTCCGGGATGCAGCAGACCCCAGACGTGGTCCGAAACCTCAGGCTGAAGGTCAAAGCCGATCATCAGATCATCACTGCACAGCTTCATGGTGTCCGCCGTGACGGGAATATAGATGGTTTCCGCTCCGTCGCTCTGCTGCTCCGCATGGGCAATGGCTACTTCCGCAGCCGCCGCTTCCAGTTCCTCCGGCTCCGGCATTGAGATATACCGCTTATGGCGCGTCCAAGCCTCCAAAAACGTACAGCCAACCCCCAGGGCCAGGCAGGCAGCCGCTTCCGGCAACATAGCCGCGCTTTGGCCGGACCGGTATGCCCATAGGCACAGGACCGTCATCATTGCCACCAGCCCCAGCTGGAAGCCTTCCTTACCGGACAGCAGATGCAGGTCTCCCCTCAGCTGGTGCCGGGCGCAGTCCCGGCAGACGTCCATTTCCACGGTCCGCTCCACGACCTGCACCGGCTCCTGTTCATAGATCAGGGGGTTCTGGTACGTCCGCACCTCCATCAGCTGAATATGATAATGCGGATCACCGCCGCACCGGACACAACGCGCCATACGTTTTCCTTTCCGGGTCTCTATCCCCTGTGTTTCCATCGTTTAGATGACAGTATAATGGATTTTTGCCTGTTATGGAAATGTAAATACAGTATCTACGTCATATCAAATTCATATAGCTTTCCAATCGCCTGCCGGTCTGGAAAACAGTTCACTGCTTTTCTTCCTCCTCATGGATGAACATGATGAGAAAGCTGACTGCCAATAACCCGCAAGAAACCCAAATGCCACGTTCGGCAAAGTGGGCTGTCAGCAGTGCCCCCAGCCCTGCGCCCACGGCAAACAGGCCGATGACGCCGAAGTAGGTCAGGGTTTTGTACAGTACCTCCCGGTCATGTGTGTGAAAATAAACGCACAGGGCCTCGGTGCCGCTGCGCATATTGCCAATGCACATGGTGCTGGCATAGGCGTGGCCCCGGACCTTACGGAAAGTCTGCACCTGCATGGCGCACACAAAAGATACCAGTGCATTGGCCAATGTATTGACTTCCTGCGGCAAAAAGCCAACCGCAAACAGCAGGATGATCTCCGCCAGAATGATGAGCTGCCGCCAGTGCACCTTTTCCATGTACTTAAAATGGCGGTGCACGCATTCCGCCGCGAAAATGCCCAGCAGAAACGACAGCACCGGGATGAGATACCGGGTGCAGTGCCCCCACTCCCCGTCAAACAGATAGGAACTGAACAGCACGATATTGCCCGTCTGGGCATTGGCAAACACCTTGCCCCGGCAGAGATAGGTGTAGGCGTCCTGCAAGCCGCCGGAGAGAATGATGAACGCGGCGGTCAGCAGGGATTCCGACATCTGCCCGCGGTGCTTATGGAGATTCACGATCATTAACCTTCTTCAACTCATCAAGTCCACTCAGCGGCCGCCGTTCCAGCGTTCCTTGACCCGCAGACGGCTGAGGGCCCGCGCCAGATTCGCCTGGGCGCTTTTGTACTCCTGGAGGCTCTTCTTTTGCAGCAGCTCCTCCTTGGCGGCATCTGCCGCCCGCTTGGCCCGGTTGGCGTCGATGTCCTCCGGGCGCTCCGCCGTGTCCACCAGCAGCAGCACGTCCCCGTCTTCAATCTTCACCAGTCCGGCGGAGACAGCGGCGGTCCGGAGGGACCCGCCCTCCGGCTGAAAACGCAATTCCCCCGGCACCACGGCGGCAATCATGTTGCTGTGGTGGGGCAGGATGCCCATGGCGCCGTCGGTACAGGGTACCACCATGAACTCGCAGGGGCCGTCAAAGAAGTCGGTGTCCGAGGCCAGGACCCGTGCGTGAAAAGCGCTCATCAGGCCTCGCCCTCCTCCAGCTTTTTCGCCTTGGCCACTACGTCGTCCAGGGTGCCCACGTTGTAGAAGGCCGCCTCTGGATACTGGTCCATCTCGCCGTCCACAATGGCGGCAAAGCCCCGCAGGGTCTCCTTCAGAGGCACATACACGCCGGGGATGCCGGTGAACTTCTCCGCCACGTGGGTGGGCTGGGCCAGAAAGCGCTGGATGCGGCGGGCCCGGTTCACGGTCTGCCGGTCCTCGTCGCTAAGCTCATCCATGCCCAGAATGGCGATGATGTCCTGCAATTCCCGGTACTTCTGCAAGGTCTCCTGCACCTTTCGGGCGACGCGGTAATGCTCCGCGCCCACAATGTCCGCCTCCAGAATCCGGGAAGAGGATTCCAGGGGGTCCACAGCGGGGTAAATGCCCTGCTCGGAGATCTTCCGGCTCAGAACGGTGGTAGCGTCCAGATGGGCAAAGGTGGTGGCGGTGGCGGGGTCCGTCAGGTCGTCGGCGGGCACATAGACTGCCTGCACCGAGGTAACGGAGCCATCCTTGGTGGAGGTGATGCGCTCCTGTAACTGGCCCATCTCGTTGGCCAGGGTGGGCTGATAGCCCACGGCGGAGGGCATCCGGCCCCGCAGGGTGGAAACCTCACTGCCAGCTTGCACAAACCGGAAAATATTGTCGATGAACAGCAGCACGTCCTTGTGCTCCACGTCCCGGAAATACTCGGCCATGGTCAGGCCGGACAGGGCCACCCGCATCCGGACGCCGGGGGATTCGTTCATCTGGCCAAAGACCAGGGCCGTCTTGTCGGCCACGCCGCTCTCCCGCATCTCCCGCCAGAGGTCGTTGCCCTCCCGGCTCCGCTCGCCCACGCCGGTGAAGATGGAGTAGCCGTTGTGCTCCATGGCCACGTTGTGGATCAGTTCCTGAATCAGCACGGTCTTGCCCACACCGGCGCCTCCGAACAGGCCGATCTTGCCGCCCTTGGGATAAGGCTCCAGCAGGTCGATGACCTTAATTCCGGTCTCCAGGATCTCTACGGCAGGGCTTTGCTCCTCAAAGGAGGGCGGGTCCCGGTAAATGCTCTTGCGGGGCGTTTCCTCCGGGATGGGGTCCCCGCCGTCGATGGGCTGGCCCAGGACGTTGAACATCCGGCCCAGGGTCGCCTCCCCTACCGGGACTTCAATGGTCCTGCCGGGGGCGGACACCTTCATGCCCCGAGCCAGTCCCTCGCTGCCCGCCAGCATGATGCAGCGGACCGTATTGCCACCTACATGCTGGGCCACTTCCATGACCCGGCCCTGGCCGTTCAGTTCCACGGACAGAGCCTCCTTGATCCGGGGCAGGTGTCCGGCTTCAAACGCCACATCCACCACAGGGCCGGATACCTGGGTGATCGTTCCGATTTTCATACTGTTCCCTCTTTTCCAAAGGCTCCCCGCTGGGCCGCCGCGCCCGCGGAAATTTCTGTGATCTCCTGGGTGATGGCCGCCTGCCGCACCCGGTTGTATTGCAGCTTCAGGGTGGAGAGCAGCTCCTCCGCGTTCCGGTTGGCGGCGTCCATGGCGGTCATGCGGGCGTTCTGCTCGCTGCAGAAGCTGTCCAGCAGGGCGCTGTAAATGAAGCCGGATACATAGCTTGGGATCATGTTGTTCAGGACCGCCCCCACGGACGGATAAAATTCAAAGGGCTCCTGCACCGCCTTTTCCTTGGCGGGCGGCGCGAAATGGGTCCGGTGGAAGGGCAGCAGCCGGGTGGACTTGGCCTCGGAGAGCAGGCTGCTCTCCATATCCGTGTACACTACGAAAATTTCCTTCAGCTTCCCCTTCTGAAACCCGTCCAGCAGCAGGGAGCTGATCTCCCGGGCCCGGTCCAGGGTGGGATTCTGGGCAGTGTAGAGAAAGCTGTGCTGGATGGGAATATGGTGCTGGTCAAAGAAGCGGCGGCCGTACTCCCCCACCACGTAGAGCTTCGTGTCCGGGTGCTGGGCAAGGAGCCGCTGGGCCTCCTTGATGACGTTCTGGTTGTAGGCCCCCGCCAGGCCCTTGTCCGCCGTGATGACCAGGCAGCCGTAGGTGCCCTCCAGGGGGGTGTTGTTGTCCGGCGGATAAAAATAGGGGCTGTCCACGTCCCCCGCCGTGCGGAAGATGCGCTTGATCTCGCCCCGCATGGCGTCAAAGTAGGGCCGGGTGTTGGCCAGGTCGTTCCGCGCCTTCCGCAGCTTGGTGGAGGCGATGAGGTACATGGCGTTGGTGATCTTCCGGGTCTGCTGTACGCTTTCGATCCGGTTTTTGATCTCACGGGTGTTGGCCATTTCAATCACCGTTCTTTTCTGCGGCTTCCGCCTGATACTGGGTCAGAAAACCCTTGGACAATTTCAAAATCCTCTCCCGGTCTTCGTCGCTCATCTGGCCGCTCTCGTCGATCCGGTGGCACAGGGCCTGGTCCTGGGTCTCCACATAGCTCAAAAGCTGTGTGCGGAAGCCGTCCATCTTTGCGAGGGGCACCGTCTGCATCACGTGGCTCAGGGCCGCTACCAGCAGGATCACCTGCTGGTGCTGCTGGTAGGGGTGGTACTGGGGCTGGCGCAGCAGGCGCATCAGCCCCTGGCCATAAACCAGCTGACGCTTTGTGGTCTCGTCCAGATCGCTGGAAAACTGAGTAAATACCTCCATCTCCCGGTACTGGGCCAGGTCCAGCCGCAGGGCGCCCGCGGCCTTTTTCATGGCCTTGGTCTGGGCGTCGCCGCCCACACGGGACACGGACAGGCCCACGTTAACGGCGGGCCGCTGGCCGGAGAAAAACAGATTGCTCTCCAGAAAAATCTGGCCATCGGTGATGGAGATGATATTGGTGGGGATATATGCGGACACGTCCCCCGCCTGCGTTTCCACAATCGGCAGGGCCGTCATGCTGCCGCCTCCCAGTTCATCGGAGAGGTGGGCGGAGCGCTCCAGCAGCCGGGAATGGAGGTAGAACACGTCGCCGGGGTAGGCTTCCCGTCCGGGGGAACGCTCCAGCAGCAGGCTCAGCGTCCGGTAGGCCACGGCATGCTTGGACAGGTCATCATAGACGATGAGGACGTCCCGGCCCTTGCGCATGAAGTATTCGCCAATGGCCGTTCCGGCGTAGGGGGCGATGTATTGCAGGGACGCCGACGCGCTGGCGGGGGCATTCACTACGATGGTGTAGTCCATGGCCCCCCGGTGCTTCAGGTTTTCCACCAGCTGGGCCACGGAGCTGGACTTCTGCCCGATGGCCACATAGATGCACACCACATCTTTCCCCTTCTGGTTCAGGATGGTGTCCAGGGCGATGGCGGTCTTGCCGGTCTGGCGGTCGCCGATGATCAGCTCCCGCTGGCCCCGGCCGATGGGGAACATGGAGTCGATGGAGAGCAGCCCCGTTTCCATGGGACGGTTCACCGGCTGGCGGTCGATGATGCCGGGGGCCGGGGACTCAATGGGCAGATAGTTCTCTGCCGGGATGTCTCCCTTGCCGTCGATGGGGGTGCCCAGGGCATCCACCACCCGGCCCAGGAAGCCGTCCCCCACCGGAACACCGGCGGTCCTGCCGGTGCGGCGGACGATGCTGCCCTCCTCAATGGCCTCGCTGCCGCCAAAGAGGATGCAGCCCACCCGGCCGGGCCGCAGATCCTGCACCATGCCCTTCACGCCGGAGGAAAACTGCAAGATCTCGCCGTAGGCGGCGTGCTCCAATCCGCTGACGGCGGCGATCTCGTCGCCCACCGTCAGGACGCTGCCCACCTCCTCCGGAGACACCTCCGGCTGCCAGTTGCGGACGGTCTCCTGCATCAGCGGAATGACGGACGCACCGGCGGGGTTCAGCTGTTCCAGCCGTTCCCGGAACTGCCGCAGACGGCCTTCCAGGCTCCAGTCGTACAGGTCAGCCCCTACCTCCAGCCGGAAGCCCTTTTCCAGGGCGGGGTCCTTTTCCCAGCGGAGAGGCACCTCCTGGCCGTATTTTTTTTGCAGAAAGGCCGCAAAGCGGGCCTGCTGGGCCTCACTGGGGGCCTCCGCGCTGCGGAGGACCGCTTCCAGCACTGCTTCACGCATGGGGCTCCCCCCTCTCCGCCTCGTCAAGGAACTGGTCGAAGGCGTCGCCGCCGGATTGCAGCACCAGCTTTTCCGTGGCCGTCACCGCCAGGTCCTTCAGCTCCTTCTCCGCGTCGGCCAGGAGCTTGTCGTGCTCCCGCTGGGCGGCGGTGTGGGCATCGGCGATGATCTGCTCCGCCTGGGCCCGGGCTTCGGAAATCCGCTGCTCCGCGGCGGTGTCCGCCGCCTTCTGGGCCTGGGCGATTTTTTCAGTTGCCGCGGCATCGGCGTTTTTCAGCTGCTGCCGGACCTCTGCCGCCGTCTGTTCTGCGTCGGCCAGGGCCTTGGCCGCCTGGGCGTCCTGGTCCCGGTAATAGGCCGTCCGCTTGTCCATAAAGGCCTTCACGGGCTTATAGAGCAGCAGGTACAGCCCGCCTGCCAGAATCACGAAGTTCAGCAGGTGCAGCAAAATCTGCTGCCAGTCAATGTTCAAAGGGATGTTCATGGTTTCCCACCTGCCTTAGAGGACGAAGATAATCAGAATAACGACCAGCAGGGCGTAAATGATGGCAGTTTCGATAAAGACCAGGCCCAGCATCAGCGTGGTGCGGATCTTGCCCTCCGCCTCCGGCTGGCGGGCAATGCCCTCTGTGGACTTGCCGACGGCTACGCCCATGGCAATGGCGCCGCCTGCGGCGGCCAGGCCGATAGCGATACCGGCGGCCAGGGACTTGAAGCCGGTGGCGCTCTCCTGCTGCGTCTGGGTGGTCTCCGCGGCAGCGGCAGGGGCGGCAGCATCCGAGGAAGCGGCGGCCAGGGCGGGCACGGTCAGGGACAGCACCACCAACAGGACCAGGAACAGCGCGGGGATCCTCTTTTTCAGCAGTTTCATTTTGATTACCTCCAGATGATTATATAAACAGATAAAAGATAGGGTCATGTCCGGCCGGTGGCCGCTTTGGCTTTCTTCCGGGGCTCCGGCTCCGGATGCTCCGACACCTCGCCGTAGAACAACGCCGTCAGCATAGTCAGCACGTAGGCCTGAATGAGGGCGTGGAGCAGGGTGAACAGGATGCCCACCAGCACCGGCAGCACGTAGCTCAGCTGCACATAGTAGTAGACCAGCTCCGTCACCAGCAATCCGCTGAGCAAGGCGCCGAAAAGACGGAAGCTCATGGAAATGGGCAGGGAGAATTCCTTCAGGGTCCTGCCCACGCCCTTGAGGCCGTTGCCCGCGATGCCGCCGGACAAAATTACCAAATAGGATAAACAGCCCAGAGCGATGGCGCCGTTCACGTCCGACAGCGGCGCGGGGAGGGTCACGGAATGGCCCGTGGTGGTGACGGCCTGAAAGCCGAAGAGCTCAAACAGGGTCCCCACGAAGATGTACGCGCCTGCGCCGAAGATGTAGGCACCCAGGAATCCGTTCCGCCTGGGACTGCTGGTCTTTGCCATGTTGTCGAACATGCTCACCGCCTGCTCCAGCAGTAACTGGAACCGGCCCGGCACCATTTTGAACCTAGGGATGGCAAAGACGCGGATGCAGGCCGTCGCAATCAGCAGAATGGCGGAGACCGTCATGGCGGAGATGAGACCGGGGTTGACGCTCTTCCAGCCCAACAGGCTGATCTGGTTCTCCCCGTGCAGAACGGCATCCCGCATGGTGACCTGGATGGTCTCCGCCTTGCCCGGCGAGGCCGTCAGCAGGCTGCCCGCGAACAGGACCACGATGAGCAGAACCCAAAGGGTCACGAATTTTTTATGGCTTTTCATGCCGCTATCAGCTTCCTTTCCGTGCCGGGAAACGGGCCTTGCGTCTGCGCGTTGATATTCCTGTTTTCCGGCAAAAGCCTTGCTTTCTGAGAACGCACGTATTATAGTGTTCTTGCGGCAAGATGTAAAGAGTATAATTGATATGTTAGCCATATCTTAACGATATAGCAAAGAGGTGGAAAAATTGGCCGTCCCTTACGACTATTACCGCATTTTTTACTATGTTGCCCAGCACAAAAGCTTCACCAAGGCCGCCGAGGCCCTGGGCAACAACCAGCCCAATATCACCCGGTGCATGAACAACCTGGAACAGGACCTGGGGTGCAAGCTGTTCGTCCGCACTAACCACGGCGTTTCTCTGACTCCGGAAGGAGAGCGCCTTTACAGCCGTGCCGCCATAGCGTTTGAACAGCTTCAACTAGGGGAAAATGAGATTCGGGCAGATTGCAGCCTGGAGGCCGGCAGTATTTCCATTGCCGCCAGTGAAACGGCTCTGCATCTGCTCCTTCTGAACCGTCTCGACGCCTTCCACCGGCGCTATCCCGGCGTCCACCTGCGCATCACCAACGACTCAACCCCTCGGGCTATGGAGGCCCTGCTCCACGGCCAGGTAGACTGCGCCGTAATCACCACACCTGTCAAGGTGAAAAAGCCCCTGCGGGAGACCCCCCTTCTCTCCTTCCGGGAAATTCTGCTCTGCGGCCCGGATTTTCGCTATCTGGCGGATGAGACGCAGCGGCTCCGTGACGTAGAGCCCTGCCCATTTGTCTGCCTAGGCAGCGACACCAGCACATTTTCCTTTTATCAACAGCTGTTCTTAAAGCATAATCTGGCTTTTCATGTGGAAATGGAAGCCGGCACCATGGATCATGTCCTCGCGATGGTGCAGAGCAATCTGGGCGTCGGTTTCTACCCGGAGTCCATGGCCGCTCCCGCCCTTGCCGCTGGGACGGTGTTCCAGATCTACCTTGCGGAGCCGATCCCAGAACGGTTCGTCAACTTGATCGAGGATACATCCCGTCCCCAAAGCGTTGCCATGAAAGCCTTTAAGAAAATGCTGCTGGCACCGGAGGAACCTTGCAGTAAGTAGCCGTCCCCAAAGGGATGACGTCCGATGCCCGCTTTCAGACCAGGTGTGGCCCCTGCAATTAGGCTTCAAAAGTTCCAATGAAAACAGGGAATCTTTTCCCTGGTGCTTCCGTCTAATTAGATATCAACCGCAAAGCACCTAAAGAAAACACGTATAAAACGCCTGCTGGCTTTCCCGGCGGAGGACGCCGCCCTAATTGATGGGGCGCGTTCCATGCTGTCATTCAGGCATGGAGGTGTTTTTATATTAAGTTCATTCTGTAATAAAGATTTTTCAGCTATCTATAGAAAAGTATCTTACCGATCAAGTTCCCCTGCGGGATGGCTGGGTCACGATGAAAACCTATATGGAGTTAGCCGTCGGCAAACGGGAAAGCAGCGGCGTCTATATCTGCAAGAATCAGTACCTGATGGATAAGTTTACGTCTTACAGCAAAAAGCGGCTCACCACCAACGCAGCCGTCCTTGCTGATTTACAGGAAAAACTGGCAGCAGAGGGCGTTTCTATGAATACGATCCTTGTCCCTATGGCGGCGCAGGTGTTGACGGATAAGCTCCCTGCCTATGCGCCCGTGGCGGACTACGCCGCTATTCTGCAAGTGCTGACCGATGCGGGCGATGACACAACAGACGTGCTTTCTGCTCTCGCCGCTCATAGCAGCGAGAACATCTACTACCGTACCGACCACCATTGGACGAGCCTTGGGGCCTACTATGCCTATTGTGCATGGCGGGGCATTGAACCGAATGTGGACGAATGGACGCAGGAAATTCTCTGCGACAATTTCCACGGCACGACTTGGAATAAAGTCCCGCTGCCCTCTGTCCCCGCCGAGGAGATCACCGCATGGTATAAGCACATAAATAGAAGTGTGTCCTACAACAACGGTCAGTATGAGACGGACAGCATCTATGAGCGGAAATACCTGTCCGGCAGCGACCAATACGCCGTGTTTCTGAACTCCAACCAGGCACAGACCGTCATTGAGGGCAGCGGCAAGAGCGGCAAGTTCCTGCTTATTAAAGACTCCTACGGCAACACCTTTTCCCAATTCCCCGTGGAGAACTATGCGGAAGTTCATGTCCTCGACCTCCGCTTCTTCAAGGGCGATGTGGTGGAGTACGCCAAGGAAAACAGCATTACCGATACACTGGTGCTGTACGGTACGCAGAATTTTGTGAAGGACATGAACATCAAGGGAGTTGCCGAGGCATGAGCATTTTGCGGCCGTTTAAAATGGCATGGCGTTCTATTGTAGGAAAAAAGGGCCGTAGTACACTAACCATTCTGTCTATCTTCATTGGAATTGCTGCTGTTATGACAATTGTTTCTGTTATGGAGGGTATGAAGCTCCAAGTTATGAAACAATTCAATGCGATGGGCGCAAATCGCATTGAGATACAAATTGAGGTCTATTCATCTGACGAAAGCGGAAATAGTGCGGGCGTTGATTATTTTCCTAAACTGTATAGCTATTGCCAAGGGTTAGCATGTTTTTTCGGATAAGATGCCGAAAGCCTATAATGGTAACAATACAAAGAAGCAAGGTAAAAACTATAAGTTCTTACCTTGCTTCTTTGTTGCCCTGTACCGACCGGTCTGCCCCATAGGTCACATTGTGTACCTATGAACATGAACCC
Source organism: uncultured Oscillibacter sp. (assembly GCA_900550685.1). Lineage (GTDB taxonomy): Bacteria > Bacillota > Clostridia > Oscillospirales > Oscillospiraceae > Oscillibacter. The sequence goes on from URTS01000001.1 coordinate 61,275, forward strand.
TTCGGTACAGGGACTTTTTTCTTGACATCTCAACTCCCTATACCGTCAGGCCTCGCAGCTATTGGACGCATTCGCAACAACCTCACTTTGATGGAGGAGTTCATAACCACGTGCGTTGGCGTGAATGTCTTCGATGAAAATTGGGAAAGCCACTTTATTTGCCCGTTCAATCATCCCGCGCAGGAGAAGCGAACCGCCACCGACAAAAACACATTTACTGGTGGCAACATCAATGCCACGCTCGCGCAGGAAGTTGTAAAACTCTGAAAGAAAACCTCCTGTCATGTTGCGAATCATTTGCTGCACTTCACCGGGAAGCACAGTGGGCTGATTACGGATAACTTCATCAATGTCACAGTCCTCTAAAATCCGGGCATAGAGAGCGTTGCATTTGCTAGAAATGTTGTTGTAAAGGGTGATGACACCCTTTTCAAAACTTTCAACTACCGCTAGATCCGGGTGTCCGTTACGGAGTTTGAGGACATCAATGGTAAAACCACCAATATCGATGATATAGGCAACAGAGTAGGTCTTGAGGATGCCATACTGTGTCACAGCGGCTGCAAATGCCTGTGGATAGCTCAGGACCTTATTGACCCGAATTGAGTAGTATTTGCCGTTGTATTCAAAGTCGATCGTCTCGCACCGGCGGAGAAAGTACTGCTCAAATCGACTATGCAACTGCTCATAATGTGCCGGAGGAAGTCCGACCAGCAGCGTGATATCAATAGGATCCAGGGTTTCAGGAATCTTACGCCGCTCCAACTCCTTGGCAATCGCAAAAAGGGTAAGGACGTAGAATCGATCATCTTCAGTTTTGTCCCGGAGATAGGCAATACGTTGCTCTGTCAGTGTATAATACCGATTGTTCCAACAGATGTAATCCGTTTTAAAGCCTTGTAAGCCTTCGGAAACAATCAGGCCAGATGTGAATAACGTATTGGGTGTCTTGATCGATTTGTTACCGTGATCGACGGAAATAATCATAAAAACGGACCTCCTTAATCATTGAACCAGAGTGCGTTAAATACTGCACTCAATGTACCTGTAATAAATTACGCATAGTGTTCTCATGGAACAACAACTACACTAAATGTTTTTCTTCTGCGTCACCCGTGACAAATCCCAAAGTGATTTTCAAAAGTGATACGCAAAAAACAGTGATGCAGTTTCCTTTTACGGACTGCACCACTGTTTTCAATGTTTTTTGGGAGGTCTGTTGCAGCCATGGCATTTAAGATGTCACAGCTAAAATTCCACGCGCGCTGAACCCCATGCAGGCAAGCAGATGTATACCATGCACAGTGTTTTATGCGCACTTCAGATTGAATATTTTTTGAAGAAGCAAACTGCATCATTTGCTATATCACTGGAACTCTTCTTTCTATTGCAGTTGAAATACAATTTGCCATTCGTTTCATCGCATCCTTCAATTTCAAAAAGAGTCGGATAGGTAGATGAAGTGATGCGAAAAGAGAGGTTCGAATTTGCGCTTACTGTGCCTGTAGCCGTGGATGCATGATCATAAACTAGAATAATGCTCACATTTTTCTTAGTCAACGGAACAAGGAGTTGGTCTGTGCTTGCAATATAACCAATACCCTGTCTAGTATAGTCTGCTAAGCCAGGAACAGTGGAGCCATTGACAAGAGCGTTACCAATGTTCAAATCAAACGCATGGGAAATATTCACAACCCCGCTGTTCGAATTGAGCGGCACTTTTCCTCTGTACACGCCAACGCAATTTTCAGTACCATCAGTCACAAAGAAAAGGAAGTAAATATAGCTAGAATCCTTTGCATATTTTTTTGCGCCTGAAATAGCTACATTCTGTCCATTATGCTTTAAGGTATATCCTCCCAATTGAGTATAAGTATTCCCAGAATATTGCAATTTGACAAGGCTCTCACTTCCGGTCTTCATCGTAGCAACGAATAGATGATATTTATTTCCTATTGTGCATGTATCCATGTCATTGGCATGACCTAATGAAGTAATATAGGTAGCAGATGTTTTTCCATTTGTCATGAGAGTGGTAGATCCATCGCTAATTTTAGTCCGATAAATCACTTGCTTGCTTTCATCGTCATTACACTTGGCGGTGTAAACATAAGATGAACCTACTGCAAACCCTTGTGCCCGATTGCAGCCATTACCATTTGGAATTGTTGCAACTGTCGAATAGGTGTTATAGTACGCAGCTGTTACAGTAATCGTTAAAACCGATATAGCAAAGAGGGCCAGCGATATAATTCTACGAAAGCACCCTTTTTTCACCATAGAATTCTCCTCCTATAATATCCATGAGCAAATTGGTCAAAACCTTATCAATACTTTGTTTGTGCCAAGTGCCATACATATAAAGCCGAAGCTCAGGGTAAAAGAAATTCCTTGTTTTATTCAGCGCAAATTGCGTTTGTTCTTTCGATATATCTCAGGGAATAGTCATGCAAATGCGATAAATGGCTCATCTCATGTTCGGCCATCAAAGAAAATGGGATTGCTCCATGCGGAATGGCCGTTTTCATCCACGCAGACAACGCGCACATAGGACTCTTTCCCCGTCAGGCGATAGGATGCCGCCGTCAGCGGTTTGCCCGCTCCGGCAAAGAAGGATTTGCCTCTGGGGGCATACGTTACAAAGTGGATCTCCCTGCAATCGGAGCAGGACACATACACGCAATCGCCATCCATGCCAAAGTCATGGATCACGGGGCCGCTTGTGGCGTAAAATGCGCCTTGGAAGAGTGCGTCCAGCACCGCCTCTTTTGTGCGGCTCGCCGCTTTGACCCAGATCCAGCCGCCAAACAGGTCATCGGGGACATGGACATCGTCCACAGCCGTGGCATACAGCTTTTTCCCCTGCCGCAGCAGCAGATCCCACAGCACTTCCGCATTGCCGCCGTGGCAAAGATGCTCTGTGCCGTTGTTATAAATTTCAATGGCGTGGCAGCCGCTCAGTGACTCGATCTCTTCCCAGGTCATTCTGGACCATACCGGGTGCGCCAGCGACACGAACTGCCCGTCACGGCGCATCATGTCCACCAGCTGCTGGTCCGTCAGCTCCGCGGAGGAATACCGCCTACACGGATAATCCGTGGTACACTTCCCTGCCGCAGACAATCCGACCACATGGGTGCATTTATCCGGACTGTATTCGATATCATGCTCCAGCCCCGTAAGCAGAAGCAGTCTGTCTCCAATCAGGCCGTCATGGGATTCCAGTATATTGTGGTCCGTCATGGAGAGGAAATCATACCCGGCGGAAGCGTAAGACGTAGCCAGCTCTTCCGGCGTAAACATTCCGTCCGACACCGTGGAATGACTATGGGGATTTCCCTTGAGCCAAATACCATCCTCGGGGAAATACGATTTTTTCATAGCACAGCCTCAATTCCAGTAAATACCATTACTTAAAGATTGTCGGCAGGAAGGTGGAGATCGCAGGAATGAATGTGACCAGCAGCAGAGAAATGAACAATGCGCCGATCAATTCCTTGCCCTGCTTCAAAAATTCCGGCATTTCAATCTTACACAGGTTGCAGCACTGATACATGACTGCGCCGAACGGCGGCGTCAGGGCGCCGATGGACAGATTCAGAATACAAACGATTCCAAAATGGATCGGATGGATCCCCAGTTGCATCGCTACCGGGTACAGCAGCGGAACGGCGATCATCAGCACGGCAGAGCTGTCCACAAACATGCCCATAACAAGCAGGATGAGATTCACCACCATCAGGAAGCCGATCCGGCCCACGTTCATCCCCAGGATCATCCGGGTGATCTGCTGCGGGATCTGGGCATAGGTCAGATACAGGCCGAAGACCGTTGCGGAAATGATGATGCCGAAAATATTGGCCACGGACGCAAAGGATTCCTTCGCAACCATCACCAGCTGTCTGGGGTGCATCTCCCGATAGATCACAATGCCGACAAACAGGCAGAGGATGCACAAAACCGCGCCGCCTTCCGTGGCGGTCACGATACCGCTGCGCAGGCCGACGATCAGCACGATGATCATTAAAATGGCCCAGAAGCACTCGATCAGGCCGCGGAATATCTCTCCCAGGGAGGCCCGCTTTTCGCGGGTAGGCTTATAGCCGTCCCGGTGGGAGACATACGCTACCGCCAACATCAGCACAATGCACATCAGAATGCCAGGCAGGTAACCAGCCATAAACATATCCAGCACAGAGTTTTCCGTAATAGATGCGTACAGGATCAGCATGACCCCCGGCGGGATCATGGGAGAAATCAGTGCCGAGGATGCGGTAACGGCAGCTGAGAACGCTCTGTTAAAGCCCCGCTGCTCCATTTCAGGCACCAGCATTTTACACTGCATCGCGGCATCCGCATTGGAGGAACCGCACAATCCGCCCATCAGCGTGGACAGCAGCACATTCACCTGTGCCAGACCGCCCCACATATGGCCCACGCAGAGATCCGCGAACTTCATCATGCGGGAGGTGATGCCGGTATAGTTCATCAGCAGCCCCGCTGTAATGAAGAACGGGATCGCCATTAAGTTCATATTCATGCCGGCGGAGACCATCTTGGACAGAATCATGTTCAAGGGCATCTCCGTGGCAATAAAGCCGAAGTAAAAGACGGCGCCGCTGAGGAAGGCCATCGATACGGGGATTCGAAGTGCCAGAAGGACCATAACAAGGATCAACGGCAGCCAAATACCGATACCACTCATTTTTGATCCTCCCCTCTTCTGAAAAGACGGCTTATAATCGTCCAAAAGCTGCGGACAGCGCCGCTGAAATATCCAAATATAATACTTGCATACCCTACAGCCAGCGGGATCTTCGTACCCGTGGCATAACGGTTTAGATTGCTGCCAAAGAGCTTATAGCCCCAGTAAACCATATAGGCAGAGAACAGCAGGATAAACAAATCCCGCAGCAGGTCAAAGAACGCCCGCACCTTGGGGGGCATCTTGTTTACGATGAATTTTACATCCACATGGGCATCCTTGCGGTACAGATAGCCGAAGAAGCCATAGCCGATCCAGACATAGGCCAGCAATGCGGTGGCTTCCAGACTGATGGAATACTTGTTCAGAACGGAACGGTTGATAATATTTAAAACCACCGGCACGATGACCGTCACGATCATCAGACAGCCCAGCAGCTCTTCAAATTTACCATCCCGGAAATAAGCGATTATTTTTTTCATAGGCCCCTCAAATCCTGATGACGTGTTGTGAAAGAATATCGTCCGAGGAAGGCCAAGCCCTCCTCGGACGATGCCTTGGAAATCCGATCCTATCAGATTTTGAATGGTGTCGGGTTACTTGGAGCGGATCTCAGCCAGAGTATCCAGCAGTTCCTGGCCGATGCTGTACTTCAGCACCAGATCACCGCAGCCCATATCCAGGAAGGCCTGACGGTCAGCCTCATGGAACTCAACGCCGGCCGCTTCCATCTCTTCGCGCATCTTGCCTTCGTTCTCCACGGAGTACTGATTGTAGCGGATACCGGCCTGATGCAGCTCGTCCTCAATGATCTCCTGATACTCAGCGGGGATGGTGTTCCACCACTTGGTGGAGCAGAACAGCGCGTCAGCCAGAGGCTGCTGAGCCAGCAGGGTCACGTGATTCACCATTTCATAACTCTTGGTGGAATACATCAAGCTGATGGACTGATCCAGCGCGTCGATCGTGCCGGCGGACAGTGCGCTCAGCTGCTCGGAAGCAGCCATGCCCATGGGGCTGGCGCCCATCGCCTCAAAGCATTCCAGATACGTAGTGGAGTTGGGGACCCGCAGCTTCAGGCCCTTGATCTCAGCGGGAGTCGTATAAGGCTTCTTGCCGATGACGTGGCGCATACCGCCGACAAAGGCGCAGTTCAGAGCGTGGATATTGACCTTGTCCATCTCGGACACGATCTTCTCAAACAGCGGGGTGTTCATGACGTCCAGGAACTCCTCGCCCTTTTCAAACACAAAGCCGCACTGCAGGGCGCTTGCGTCATAGTACAGGTCCTCCCACTGGCTGTAAGCAGCCATCAGCAGCAGAGGAGAATCGGCCATGACCGCCTCTACACCATCTACCAGATTGCCGAAGGTATTGTTGGGATAGAGGTTCACGATCACAGCACCATTGGTGCGCTCTTCAATATTCTTCTTCGCGTTATTCAGCTCCACGCTGACCTGGTCCAACTCTGTATAGGAATGGGAAATGCTGATGGTGATGGGGTCGGCAGACGGTTCCGTGGTCTGGTCGCTGGCAGATGGGGTGCTGTCAGTGGCCGGGGTCTCGGTTTTATTTCCGCAGGATGCGAGGCTCAGGGTCATAACCATGGCGAGTGCAAGAGCAAACAGCTTTTTCATGTTGTCGTTCCTTTCTCTTCCTGAATTTATTTTGTTATCCCGCAAAAGGGGGTTAACAACAAGGTGGTCATTCTTTGTTTCGGTCCAGTTCTGCAATTACCTCATCAGAAAGCTGATCGAGCAGATCCAGATCCCAAACCATCTGCAAAATCGTGTAGCGGGCACGTACCTCCTTGCAGTACAGAAACGTGCGTTTGAGCAGCTGCGCGTCAACGCCGATCTCCGCCGGCGTACACGGGGAACCCAACGTATGCAGAACACCGCTGATCTTCTCCGAGGACGGCAGCTCGCTCAGCAGGGCGCGGATCTCATTCCAGTGCGCTTCCATGGCGTCGATGCGCGCCAGCCGGGCTGAGGTCTCATTCTTCTGCACTTTGGCTTCCATTTCAGTCACGCCGTCTGCGGCAGGGCCGTATGCCGTGCGGATTTCCTTCTCCCAGCGAGCAGGATCATATCGCTTCGCCGCCGCTCTGGCCGCCACAAAGTCAACATCGGCCTTGAGCAAATGCTCGACCAGCTTCAGCACCAGTACCGTTCCTACGCCGACCTGCGTGCCATGGGGAACCGGACGCTTCCCTGCCTGCTCAAACATCATTTCCCAGTAGTGGGACATATGGTGTTCGCAGCCGGAGGCCGGTCTGGAGTTCCCGTACAGACTCATCGCAACGCCAGCCAGGACAAGCCCTTCCATGATCTTTCCCAGTGTTTCGGGGTCACGGTCTATGGCCTTGTCCGCATCGGAAAGCACATTCTTTACGCAGCTTTCCACCAGTTCCACAATGCGCTCACAATAATGCTCTCCCGTGATGATGCGCGCCAGTTTCCAATCGCACAGGCAGGTAAACTTTCCAAGAAGGTCTCCCAGACCTGCGGCAATCATGCGATACGGCGCATTTTTCAGAACGTCCGTATCTCCGATAATTGCGATCGGCGTCTGTGCGTCAAACGTGGTTTTAAGGTGATTAACCTGAATGGCCGCAATGCTGGAGGCAAAACCGTCCATAGGCGCAGCCGTTGCGACTGTGTAAAACGGCAGGCCCATTTTATAGCTGAAGTACCGGGTCATGTCGTTGATCGCTCCGGTGCCGACCGCGACCACCAGGTCACAGCCGTCCGGCATGTGGATGGTCAGTTCTCCCAGGGTAGCTTCGTCAAATCCCAGATGGGAGATCTGTACGATCTCATGCTGGATCCCTGCATCCTCCAGAAGCTGATCGCAGGTTTTTCCGGCAATTCCGTAAGTAATCGAGTCACTGATCAGATATACGCTCTGAAACCCCATCAGCTTCACCAGCACAGGCAGCTCGTTCAGCGCCTGAGCGCCTACCCGAACGACCCGGAGAGATGCATAGTGCTCTCTTCCGCATTCACAGGTAAAGCGCTGATTCAGATAGGTGTTCAAATCCATGGGGCACGAAGGCATTTCCATATGAACGATCTCCTACTTCCGGAAAGGATTCCTGACTGGCAGAGAAATGTGACAGTTTTTTCTGCAAATTCATCATAGCCCTTGTGCAATTTTAAATCAAATGTAATCTTTCCGCCCCCTTTCTCCGCAGAATCCAAGCAAATCTTGTAAATAATTCAGTAAATTTTTAGTTGTTATTTACTAAATTGTTTTTTGGAAGACCGGCCTGTATTTTTTTGTGATGATTCCATATGTGAACAGCTTTCAAGGGATCCGTTTCTTCTCTTTTTCGTTAGTAAACTATTTACTAAATTATTTGCCTGTCATTTTTTCAGCGTTTTATAATCTACCTTTTGCACAAAAGGAGATTGAGAAACTGTACAAGCTTCTCAATCTCTTATTGCTTTTATATCGTGCTTTAACCCCTTCTTGGTCCCGTACTCTTTCGAACAATTAGCTTCGGGAAGTATTCCACCCGCGTAATCCCGTCTGGACTGTTTCCAACCTCAAGCGAGCTGTTGCCGCTTTCAATCTTCCGGATCAGAACATCGACCGCTTCCCTGCCCGTTTGCTTTGCATAGCTCTCAACAGAGGTCAGCGACACTCCCCGGAACTTGCAGACACTGGTGTTGTCGCATCCGCAGACGGAATAATCCTCCGGGATTCGTTTGCCCGAATCAATCACCGCATCCATGACGCCAATCGCCATGATATCATTAACCGCAACAAAGGCGGTTACATTCTCGCCCCGCTCAAGCAGCCGCTTTGTCAGCAGATATCCGAGATCGTAGCCCTCCGGCGGTGTTTTCATATCTGTCAGGTCTTTTTCAGGCAAATAAACGATCACGCTCTGTTCGGGGTCAAATCCGTGCTCCGCATAAACTGCCCGCAGGCCTTCCAACCGGCGAAGTCTTGTTACCTGTTTGGTTTCAAACGTAGAGCTGATCAGCGCGATCCGTTCATGGCCAAGCTCGATCAGGTGTTCGGCAATGATTCGTCCGATCAGGAATCCGTCAATCTCAAACACATCCATATCACTCTTGCTGTCTTTATCATAAATATGGATGACCGGCTTCGTCCAGCCTATCTGCTGAAGCAGCATCGTATTTTCAGGCGGGTAGAGAAAAAACATTCCCGCAATCGGGAGCTGCCGGCAGAGCTGCATCACCTGCGTTTCCTGATGGATCTCCCGGAAGGTATTAAACACCATTAGAGAATACCCTAATTCTCTCGCCCGCCATTGCATTGACTCTGCCATGTGAACATAGTACATATTGGAAAGCGTAGGTGTGATTGCCGCCAACGTTTTCTCCTCCGCTATATTAACCGCCGTGTGGTTGCGTACATACCCTAATTCGCTGCATGCATCCAAAATACGGCGGCAGGTTTTTTCTGGGAAGCGGCGCTCACTCTTTCCGCTCAATACCATGGATACAGTAGTAGCAGAAACCCCTGCATACTTCGCGACATCTTTTGCTGTTACTTTCGTCTTTTTCATATCGCCTCATCGAGTACGCTTACTCGACCCACCTCTTTCCTAAGTATCCTTCTCATTTGTATAGGTACCACTTTTGATTCTTTGCAAATAAGCGGCTCCACTCACTGCCAACACCTGCGTTCTCTGAATTTCATTATAGGTGATTGTGCGTCCATTATCAACAGAAAGAACCTTGCCGAAGTATTCGGGGTTTATTTATGAGCAGTCTTTCAAAAGGTCATGGAGCTTTCTGAGTGCGTGATTGATGGATTTTCTGGCAGCATTCATATAACAGCCTTCCTCATGAGCGATCTCTCGAATCGACTGATTCTCCATCAGCATGCGAATCCTCCGCTGCTGAATCGGGGTCAGCTGAGCGATCGCTTCATACAGCTTCGCAACTTGCTCATCCCATATCAGGGCATCTTCCAGCGGGTTCCGTTCATACGTTTTCAGCATTTCCAAAACATCCTCGATCGGGGTCCAATCGCGGTGATACAGTACAATTATTATAGCTATAAGGGCTCCGGATTCTTTTTCTTCCCATTGCCTGTTGGCCGAATGCTCCTACGAGTCGCTCACAAAACAGAAGGAATCGTATTTAGTGAGTTGGATGCCATTATGGACATGTGGCTGCATACCATCTTAAACGATCCCAAGGTGCGAGGTTCGGAGTATATGCCGGTCGTGTATTACTCCAATATGCGAGGTGTGCCGTTGCTCTCATATACTTACCTAGCAAAACGTTGGGGGTGGTCAAAATCACGCGTAGGCCGCTTCATATTGAAAGCCGGAGAATACGGGATCATTAGTCGTGTAAGTTTCTCCAGCTCTCGCGGCTCTGTCATTTCAATGTGTCGGTATCGAGAAATGATTTTCGGTGATACCTGCGAAGAGCTCGAACTAAGCAGTATTGGCGAAATCATTGGCATTACAAAGGCTGCTGATTTGGTCGATTCCGATGAAGGCAAGATGGATATCAGCATTGAAACTCGCGTCCCGCCCGCTCACACTATAGGGAAGCCACGAAAAGCCTTGAGAATGAAAGAGTGCCAAATGACCACGCTTTTCTACTTGCGCTTGCTCGGGAACAAATGCTAGCAGATCCCGATCTGATACTATCTGATTTTGCAAATGACTACAAAAGAATGTCCTGACTCCAATGCGACCATAAATGACAAGAGGGATACCCGCAAAGGGTATCCCTCTTGTTTTAGTTAGATGTGATTATACCATGTTGTCAGTTCAGATCACCGGCGGCCTTGATCTTCACCCGGTTGGTGTTGCCGGGATAGTAAGCCAGAGGTACATCCTCCATTTCGATGATCTCCACAGTCTCACGCACGGCGCCGGCCTCGACCGCAAGCTCAATGGCTTCGTTCTTGGCCTTTTCCAGCGACTGCTCACGGGGCAGCTCGTCGTAGTTCATCAGCTTTTCATAGGTGCCGCTGACCTTGGAGATAGCGGAGCCGATGGCGTTGGCGCAGCCGAAATGCTCCGGCTTCAGGACGGATGCCGCGCCATTGATCTTCTCCGGCAGAATGATGGAGCCGCCGCCGACGAGGATGAGGTCCACATCCGCGTTTGAGACCTTCATGGCGTCCACACTGTCTTCCACCAGAGAGCGGATGACAGCCATAGCCTTGTCGGCCACGTCCTGCGGGATGGACATAACCTTGGACTTGTCACCGAGTTCTACCATACCAAGGCGCACGGCGATATCGGTAGCAGTCATCACATCACCGCCGAAGACGAGTGCCTTCTTTGTGATCTCATAGCCAACGCTGTCGGGGCCGACGGTCACGCTGCCATCCGGCTTCATGCGCACGATGGAACCGCCGCCGAGGCCAATGGAGATGACGTCCGGCATACGGAAGTTGGTTCGCACGCCGCCGATGGTAACGGCCACGCTGGATTCCCGGGGGAACCCGTTCTGGATGACGCCGAGGTCGGTGGTGGTGCCGCCCACATCCACCACGATGGCGTCCTTGAGGGAGGAGAGGTAGCTGGCGCCGCGAATGGAGTTCGTCGGACCGCAGGCCACCGTCAGGATGGGGTAGCGGCGGGCGTGCTCCATGGTCATGAGCGTGCCGTCGTTCTGGCTAAGGTAGACGTCAGCGTTGGTGATGCCCTCGTCCCGCAGGCTCTTGGCAAAGCCCTCGGTGAAGCGCTCGGCCACCTGCCAGAGCGCGGCGTTCAGGATCGTGGCGTTCTCACGCTCAATGAGGCCCATAGAGCCGATCTCACTGGAAATGGAGATGTGGACATCCTCGCCCATGACCTCCCGGCAGAGCTTGGCGGCCTCAATCTCGTGGTCGTTGCGCACGGTGGAGAATACGCAGGAGATGGCGATGGACTTGACGCCCTTCGCCTTCATATCCACAAAGAACGCCTTGGCCGCTTCGGTATCCAGCGGTGCCAATTCCTTGCCGTCATATTCAAAGCCGCCGCCAATGATGGTGCTGCCCACGGCCACCTTCTGAATATCCTCCGACCAGTCCACCATGGGACGGATGCCGGTGGTGGCAGGCGCGCCGATGCGCAGGATGCCGATGGGGGCCAGATTCTTGCGCTCCACAATGGCGTTGGTGCACTGGGTCGTACCCAGCATTGCCTGATGGATCTGCGCGGGATCCACACCGGAGACCTCCAGCACCGTGCGCATAGCGCCCAGAATACCGTCGTAAATATCCGCAGAGGTGGGATACTTGATGTCCGCCACCACCGCGCGGTTCTCGTCCACCAGGACGGCATCCGTATTGGTGCCGCCCACATCAATTCCGAGTTTATACATGATCAGTTACCTCCCTTGCAGCGCTCTTCCAGAGGAATGTAATCCGTGTCCACGCCGAAATAGCGGGGGCCTACCAGCTCGATGCCCTTTTCCGTCCGCCACAGGTGGAAGCACTTGAGACCGACCACCATGACACGCTTGCCGTACTTGAGGCCGTCTGTGGTAACGGGGATATAGGTCTCCGTATCCACAAGAGAAATGAGGTCGGGGGTGGTAGCCAGGATCTTGCCGTCCACCGTGGCGGTCAGGTTCTCATTCTGGAACTCCACATAGGCGGTATGGCCCTTGTACTCACCGATGCCCTCCAGCACGACCTTGCCGATGTTGAAGCCGGCCCGGGTCTCCCGCAGCACATCCGCGATCTTGCCCTTAAAGAGCTTGAAGCCCTCGGACATTTCAAGGAAATGCTCCTCCGGCGTCTGGTCGCCGCAGTCCTTGACAGTGCGGATGGCCTTGCCAAGCTGCTGGCTGCGGGTGACGATGCCGTGGACGCCAAATTCCTTCATCTGTTTGCCGCTCATGGGATAAAGAGACACGGAGACCGATGCGCCGCAGCTCATGGTGACCGACCGGGCCAGCTCCTCCGTCCACTTGTTGGTGATGGTCTCAAAGATGCAGCTGTTGCCCTTCTCGTCCACCAGCGCCATAGGCGTTGCCTTGATACCGCCGATGGTAAAGGTCACCATCTGCAATTCAGGGAAGGCACGGCCCATGCCGTCCACATCCACCATCGGCATATTCAGCCGGGCCGCCGCAGCGATGGGCAGCATGGAGTTGACGCCGCCGGCCTCGATGGGCATAAAGGCGTAGATCTCCCTGCCGAAGAACTTGGAGACCATATCAAAGAGCTTTTTGTATTCGTTGCCGCCGATGGCCTTCTCCGCCAGTACCGTCGGCGCGCCCATCATGGCGATGGGGACAACAAGGGCGTCATCCGGCACCTCCTCCGGGTCCAGCAGCGTGACAGGGCCGCACTCCTGTACGGCGCCGATGGCCACCAGCTTGCCTACATAGGGATCACCGCCGCCGCCGGCGCCCAGCAGCGCCGCGCCGGTGGCAATATCTTCGATCTCAGGGATTCCGATTTTTCGCATGACCTTTTCCTTCTTTCGTTATAATTGCAGTGCACAGGAGAAGCGGGCAGACCCCCGCTCCTCCTGCGACAGATATTACGCAGTCTGCTTTGCGGGCATCGGCTTTGCGGACGTCAGCTTCGCGAGACCCACATAGAGGACCAGAGAAACCACAATCCCGTTGACCGGGCCAACAAAGAACGGCCAGTTCAGAAACGGCAACGCCTCTACCAGACCGGGGAAGCCGGCGAAGGTACCGCCGGTGATGCAGGCAAACACAGCGCCCACGGCAAAGGAGATGACGCCGCCGGCGGAAAAACCGGGGCGGGGAGAGAAATTCTCCCGCTTGCCCTTGCCCACGATCCAGTAGGAGGCGATCAGCACGCCGGCCAGTGGCGGGATCAGCGCGGACATGAGGGACAGGAAGCCCTGGAAGGCATTCAGCAGGCCGAAGGCTGCCAGCAGCGTGCCGATGGCGCCGGCCACACCTGTGGTGACCTTGAACTTGCTCTCATCAAACCCAAGGAGGTTGCTGAGGGCCAGACCGCCGGAATAAGCGTTGGTAACGTTGGTGGTCCAGGTTGCCAGCACCAGTGCCACAAGACCGACAAACGGTACGCCCAGAGAGGCGAGGATGGCGGAAATGTCATACTGGCCCGTCACAACGCTCATAAGCGCACCGGTCAGCAGCATAAAGAGTCCTGCGGGAATAACGCCCACAAGGGAGGATTTCACCACATCCGCACGGCTCTTGGCAAAGCGGCAGTAGTCGGCGGAGATCACACCGCCCAGGGCGAAGGAGGCGACCACCATAGAGATGCCGAACACCATGCCGGAGGAGTTCTCTGGCGCATAGTTTGCGATGGCGCTGCCACCGTCATTTGTGGTAATACCGGCAATGAGACCGTACAGGCAGACGATGACCAGCAGCGGCACGGCAATATGATTGAGCCACTTGAGGCCCTTGAAGCCGACGCAGGCCGTCAGCAGCATGATGACGCCCCAGACGATGGAGCTGATGGAAACAAATACCGGGGATGCCTCCGTGCCCAGCATATTGGCCACCATGCTGGCAAAGGCGCTGCCGCAGGTGGCAGACTGGATACCGAACCAACCGACGCAGGCGATTGCAAGAAGTGTGCTGATGATATACCGTGCGCCCTTTTCGCCCAGCGCACCGGAAGCCATCACGGACACCGGCAGTCCGGTATCGCAGGCCTGCATACCGATGCAGATCATATAGGCACAGATCAGGCCGTAGCCGATCAGGATGGACAGGACGATCTGACCGAGGCTCAGTCCGCCGCCAGCCAGCACGCCGCCGATCATCAGGCAGGGCACGCAGATCATGCCGCCCGCCCAGACTGCCGCGATGGACAGCCAGCTCTGGCGCTGTGATTCATCAATTTTGAAGCCGCTGTTGTTTTCACGCATGGGAAAACACCTCTTTCTCTTGGGTATATTCTGTGTCCGAACTAAAGAATGGGGCAAGTATAGCACTTCAAAGCAGTGAAGAATACTGTCGGATAGGCAGAAAAAAGACCGCGCCGCTTGTCCCAAAGGACAAACGGCACAGTCCCACTTATTGTAAATATCAACGAATCTCATGAAGAAGCCGGTAAACAGCAGCACTGCGGTAAAGCTCGATGGTTTCCGGCATTTTTCCAAGGCGGTAGCCCAGCAGGTCCGCAATTCTCTGAAGCCGGTACTTGATGGTGTTCTTGTGGAGAAACAGCATCTCCGCGGTCCGTGTAACGCTGCCGTCGCAGTCCAGAAGGAAGACACAGGCCGTATCAAGCAGATCGTGGTATTCCCGGTCAGCCTGCAACGCTGCCAGCGGCAGGGTGCGCCGCACAGCAGCGGCCTCCCCTTCGTCAATGCGCTTGCGACAGGAAGCCACCAGCTCCAGCTCCCCTTGCAGGAACATTTTTTTATGAGGGAAAATGCGCCTGGCATCCTCCAAATTGTCGAGTGTTAACAAATATGCTCTCCGGCAGCTTGTTGTATTGGACAATCCGCTGCATCGCACCACCACAGCATCCGGACTGGTTTCCAGTGCGCACGAAAGGATCTCCTGGATGGCGCTCTCGGTTTCTCTCAAAGAATGTGGTGTGCTCAGGCACATGACCGGCTGCCCTTCATAGATCGCGCCCACAACGGTATCCGCACATTGTCTGGCCAGGGCCAGATCCTGCTCAATCCGCTGTTTCACTTCCCCTGCATCCACGCCGCACAACATCCACAGCTCATGAACAGAGGCAACGTCCACATGAAAGATCTCCGCCAGACGGCGCATTTTCAGCGGCTCGTCCTGCAAGATCGCCCGCAGCAGTTCATGGATCGCCACAGCGCCATGCTGCTTTCCCCAGATATTGATGCAGATCCGCACGATATCCGCCGCCTGCTCCACCAGCGAAGCCTCCAGCGGCGCGCCGACCTTGATCAGCGCCAGACGGAGTGGCTGCGCCAGGTCCGAGCGGATAGAAATGCAGGACATTTCCGCATCCGCAAGGAAGGGGCAGGGCACGCAGGTCTGTTCAGCCGAAAGCGGCAGACAGCGTTCTATCCCCTCCCGGACCGGATCCTCCATGCCGCTGGGCCAGGTCGCAAGATTCAGAATGTTGCCTTCATGGGTAGTCAATACCGCGGAGCACCCCAGCTCCGCGCACAGCATTTGCAGCGCGGTCCCCACCGTCTGCTGATGGTGCGGCGCTGAGGAGATCCGTGCAAGAATATCCGATACAAGGGAGCCCGGTACCAGGCGGTCCTTGTAGATGCACTCTGTCACGTCGGTAATCAGGTCGCTGTAACGGAGATGCCGCTGGCCCTCCGGCATACAGATCAGGACGAAATCATTGGCGTCAGCGATCTCGATCAACCGCCGGTCCACCCGGGGGAGGTAGACGCCCACATAATACAGCACCATCCCCACTTCCCCGCCCTCAATGAGCCGCAGCAGATTGGAGCACTGGCACTCCACATCATTGATGCAGTTAAGAAAGCCGGTAATGACGATCTCACTGCCGGGGTATTTGTTATGGCGAAACACCTCGTTGATCAGGACCCCCGGATCGGTAGATTCCAATACGGAGATCGAAGACACAACTTTTTTCAGCCCGCCTGCGCCGCCAATAACGCGTGCCTGTTGCAGGGACGGCAACTTCAGCAGGTCGGATACGGTCACGCTCATGCTCTCACCTCTTTTTTAATTGATATAGGCTTATAATATGGTAGTTTGTACCTTTGCCTTTTCTATTTCAAGTAGCTTTTTCAACCCCTGGATTTCTCTTGTAAGCCGGTCATACTCAGTAAAGGCCTCTACGACCTGTTCGTCATCTTCAAATGTGGGGCGCGCGGAGAACTTGGTGTGAATAATGAATGACTTCTCCAAACCCTCCGGGAAGCGAACTTTAATGGTGTTTTCCTTCTGGGCGATGACAATGCCAGTCCCATACTGCTTATGTGTTACCCGCACATTCAGTAAGGAGATTGACCGGAACTTATCCAATTCAATATCTTTTGCTTGAATCTGTGTCTCAAGACTATCAATTCTTTCCTGCACTTTCGCCTCTTCCTTCAGGCGGAGTTGCTCTTTGTTATAGGCAGAGGTGCTTTCCGACTTGGGGATATAATAGATACCCTGGTAGAAATTATAGGCACGAGAACAGTAGATAACATCGAAAGCGAGAAGGTGCAGACTATCATCTTCCCCATGATCCGCCGCAGCGGCACCCCCAGAATGGAGACATAGGCCGGGTTGGCATAAAAGATCCGGCCTGTTTCGTCCACGGCGATCACGCCGTCGTTCATGCTGTCCAGGATCTGCTGGAACCGGAAGGCCCGCTGCCGGTCAATGAGGTACAAAAGGGTCTCCTTCTGAACCTTTCCAAAAATGAAGGACTGGCTGTTGGCAATATACACCGTCTCCGGAAAATCCGCCAGCAGTTCGGTCTGAATATCGGAAAGCTCCAGTCCTCCCTGAAGCGCAAAGGAAATGTCCGGCTGGTCTCCCTCCCGGATGCGTCTGGAAATGTCCCGCAGCTTCATAGCGCCTCTCCCCTTCTTCTCACTTTTGCTCCATTATGCCACAGCCACTTCTCCGGCGCAAGATGCCGGTTTCTGCCGGCCCATTTTGAAGCGTAAGTCCCCCCGTGCATACAGGCGCGGCCGGGCCTATCATGAAAAGGCATCCGCAGGACGGCATTGTCCTGCGGATGCTTTTAGGGGATGGTGCCGGGTAAGCTGAACTTATAACAGTTTCCGCCCCATCACCTGCACTGGGTCAGAATTTCGTAAATTTCATCGTGGGTCAGCTTTTTGCAGCAGCCTGCGGTGATGTTGGTGGAATCCGCAATGGCGCGGAAGTCGGTGTCAGCGGGGATGCCCAACTCGGTAAAGCTGGTAGGCAGACCGATCTCCTTAATGAACGCAGCCAGCGCGTCGATACCGGCAATAGCAGTCTCCTCGTCGCTGTCCTTGGGCGTAATGCCCCAGACATTTTTCGCCCAGCGGGCAAACCGCGCCGCGCCGGACTTGTAGATGTGGCGGTACAGAATGGGATGGATGACCGCCAAGCCCGCGCCGTGGTTGCAGTTGGTGTAGGCGCCCAACTGGTGCTCAATCTGATGACACTGGAAGTCCGTGACCTTGCCGATCTTCAGGACGCCGTTCTCCGCCATCGCAGACGCCCACGCCAACTCACTTCTGGCGTCGTAATTCTCCGGGTCGGCCAACAAAACGCGGATATTGCGGATAACGCTGCGCATGACGGCCTCATTGATGTCATCCGAGAGGTTGTTTTCATCCGGCTTGCCGAAGTAGGTTTCCATGGCGTGGCTCAGGGTGTCGAAGGCCCCAGAGATGACCTGCTTCATGGGAACAGACAGGGTGTAGCTGGGGTCAAGAAACGCAAAGTCCGCCTGGGCACCCCAGAGGGCGCCCTTGATCTTCTTTTCCTCGTGGGTGATAACGGCGCCGTTGTTCATCTCCGAGCCGGTGCCGAACACGGTGACGATGGTGCCCAGGGGAATGAACTTTGTGGGCAGAGCGTGTTTTGTATATTCCATCTCCCAGATGTCCTCATCCAGCATAGTCTGGGCGGAGATGACCTTGCAGCAGTCGGACACACTGCCGCCGCCCACGGCCAGGATCAGGTCAACATGGTTTTCCCGGGCCAGCTTTGCTCCCTCCTGCGCCTTGGCGTAGGTGGGGTTAGGCATGATCCCGGAAAGCTCCACGACCCGCTTGCCCGCGGCGTTCAGAATGCCCACGATCTCATCGTACACGCCGTTGCGCTTGATGGACCCGCCGCCGTAGGCCAGCATGACGGTCTCGCCGTAGTTCCCCAGCAGGCTGCCCAGGTACTCCTTTACGGTGTCCTTGCCGAAATACACCTTGGTCTTATTCTCATAGATAAAATTGTTCATAAAATGCATCCTTTCCCCTCCTCCGTATTTTTTCTTGCGGGGACCGGTTTGTTGTGCTATGATCCGATTATAATAACCGGTTGTTACAACCGGTCAATAGGATCTTGACAAAATTTCCTGAAATTTCTGTAAACAGTGAGGTGCCGCCATGCTCTATACCATGATGCAGGTCTGCAAGGAAACGGGGATGACCTATCAGGCCCTGAAATTTTACTGCAACGAGGGCCTGGTCCCCAATGTGAAACGGGACAGGAACAACCGCCGCGTGTTCGACGAGCGGGACGTAGCATGGATCGGCAGCCTGACCTGCCTGAAAAAGTGCGGCATGAGCATCCAGGAGATGAAGGAATATCTGGCCATGTGTTTACAGGGAGAGGCCAGCATTCCCCCAGCGCAAGGAAATGCTGGCGCAGAAGCAGGCAGCCCTGCGGGAAACCATTCGAGAATTGCAGGACAGCGTTGCCTACATCGACTGGAAGCAGAATTTTTACGACGAGGTACTCTCCGGTAAGCGCCCCTACGAAAGCAATCTGATCCCTGTGGAATAAGAAGTGTTGAAAGAAACAGCGCCTGATGAGATGCCCCGGATCGAGCAAGCCGCACGATCCGGGGCACTTTATCGTTATTTTCCGGATCAGTGGAATTTCGTCTATGTCCACTTCAGAAGGGCTCGTTGCGCTTCGTGCCGGTGAGACGGATCACCGGGAGAAAAATGTGCACCTGACTCTGAAGGGAAAACAATACGCCAAAGAACTTTTGGCCTCCTCTTTTGTATGGAAGCTAAGACAGTTCGTGGATGAACTCCAGCACGCAGTCCCGCAGGCGCAGGATCTCTGCCGGGGTATTTTTTTGCAGGTGCATCCCCATGCCCAGTTCCCGCCCCGCCTGGGGGCTGACCGGCAGGGTTTTGACGCCGTGGGTCCTGCCCCGCATCATGATCTCCGTCATCATGGTGATGCCCAGGCCCTTGCTGACCATACGGATCACCGTCTCGTCATCCACGTAGCAGGGCCGGATGATGGGCTTAACCCCTTTGGGGCTGAGGGCGGCGTTCACATCGATATCGAACCGGCCGTAGGGCATCAGGAACTCCTTCCCGTCAAATTCCTCGATGGGAAAGGTCTTTCGGTCACCGATGGGATAATCCTCCGGCAAGATTGCATACATGGCATCGCTGTAAAGGGGTGTCCAGTCGCAGTTGATGTGGCTCTGCCGGGCGGCGAAAATCACATCGGTGCGGCCCTCCTCCAGCAGTTCAAAGGGCTCCAACTCATGGTCCACCATCCGCAGGTCCACATCGATATCCGGGCACACCCGCCGGAAGCGGTAGAGGATCTCCGGCATCCAGTGCATGGCAAGGCTCGCATAGGCGGCAATGCGGATGGTCTCCGGTTTTTTCTGGGCAATGGCGGCGATCTGGTTTTCCAGCTTGGCCGTTGCGCTGAGATACTCCCGGATGGCCGGCAGAAGGGCCTGGCCTGCCTCCGTCAGCGTGACGCCGCTGTGGTCCCGCTGAATGAGCTTCATGCCGATCTCCCGTTCCAGGCCGTTCATCAGGTGGGTCAGGCCAGACTGGGTGTAGCCCACTACCTCCGCCGCCTTGGAAAAGCTGCCGAGATTGACGGCCGTCATCAGAATCTCAAATTTTTTGCTGTCCATAGAGGCCTCCTTTACGTGGGTATTACGATTTGTCATATACCCATTATAACCAAGCGTTTCACTTTTGCAAGCGCATCGTGTATGATTTCAGCATAAAGGAGTTGATTTTTCTATGACTAAAAGGCTGACGATCCAGCAGAGACTGCTTGTGGCCGGAACGCTGTTCGGCATGTTCTTTGGCGCCGGAAACCTGATCTTCCCCGTTCACCTGGGCCAGATGGCCGGCAGCAATGCAGTAGCCGCCACCATCGGCTTTATCATCACCGCGGTTGGCATCCCCATCTTTGGCGTAGCCGCCATCGCCATCACTCATTCCGACGGCTTGCAGACCCTGTCCAGTAAGGTAGGCAAGGGCTACGGCATTTTCTTCACCTGCCTGCTCTATCTGACCATCGGCCCCCTGTTCGCCATTCCCAGATGCGCCACCGTCTCCTTCACCACCGGCATTGCGCCCCTGCTGGCGGAAAATACCCCAGAATGGCCGTTTCTGCTGGTTTTCTCTGCGGTGTTCTTCGGCTTTGTCCTCTTTTTCTCCCTGCGACCCGGTAAGATCACCGTCTGGATCGGCAAGATCATCAACCCGCTCTTTCTGATTTTCTTTGCCGTGCTGGTCATTGCGGCCCTGCTCTCTCCCGGCGCCCCGGTCTCTTCCATCGAGCCCATCGAGTCCTACCGCAGCAATGCCTTCTTCCCTGCGCTGATCGAGGGCTACGGCACCATGGACGCCATTGCGGGCCTGGCTTTCGGCATCGTGGTCATCGACGTCATCCGCCGCATGGACATCAACGATGATGACGCCATCGCCAAGGATGTGCTCTCCTCCGGCGTCTTCACCGGCTTGCTGATGATCCTGATCTACGTGGTGTCCATTTTGATGGGTGCCCAGTCCCGGGGGCTCTTCGAGCTCTCCGAAAACGGCGGCATCGCCCTGACCCAGATCGCCAACCACTACCTGGGCGGCGTGGGCCAGTTCATCCTGGCTTTCACCATCACCTTTGCCTGCCTCAAGACCTCCATCGGCCTTGTCACCGCCTGCGCGGAGACCTTTGTCAAGATGACGAACGGCAAGATCCCTTACCGCACCTGGGCCATTCTCTTTACGTTCTTCTCCTTTGCCGTTTCCAATGTGGGCCTGAGCGCCATTATCAGCTACTCCATCCCTATGCTGATGCTGATTTATCCCCCTGCCATTGCCCTGATCGTCCTGGCTTTCATCGGAAAATTCTTCCAGCATGACCGGGCCGTGTATATCGCCACCATGATCGGCACCTGGGCCGCCGCCATTTTCGACTGCATGAAGTCCCTGCCCGCATCGGTTCAGACCGCCTTCCACATGGATACCCTGGTCAGCTTCGCCGCCAAGTACCTGCCCTTGTTTGACAAGAATCTGGGCTGGCTGCTGCCCGCGCTGATCGGATTTGTGATCGGCATCATCTTCCACCTGAGCCGGGTGCGTGTCTCCCCCGCTGTTGAATAACCGATCTGCTTTGAAAAGCGCCGTGGAAAAACCACGGCGCTTTTTCGTTTTTCTACCCCGCCGCGTTCCGGTCCGATTTGCAGATTTGGTGCTGTATGCAGGTCTTGGAAAACACACCGCGTCATTCAAATATGTAATAGCTGTTATTAGCCGCAAAAGTAACCGGCTGTAAAATGCTACAAAGCTGTATGGTTACGTCAGCGGTTTAATAGGCGAAAACTGATATACAGAAGGAGTGCAGAAAGTCTGAAAAATAGAGTTATTACCATCAGCCGTGAATTTGGCAGCGGCGGACGCACCATCGGCAAAAAGGTTGCGGAAAAGCTGGGCATCCCGTGCTATGATTCTGAGATCATTCAGGAAATGGCAAAGGAAGCAGGTTTTGCGCCAGACTATGTAAAAGAAGCAGGAGAGTACGCGCCGGGGAGCTTCCTATCGTCAGCTTTCTCTAACCGAATGTTCGGCCCCACCAATGAGGATATTCTGTGGGAGCATCAGTGCAATACGATCACCGCTCTTGCGGAAAAAGGCCCCTGCGTTATTGTTGGCCGCTGTGCCGACTACATTTTGCAGGACAAAGCGGATTGCTTGAAAGTCTTTATCCACGCAGATATGAAGTTCCGGGCTGAGCGCATCGTCAAAGTGTATGGTGAACGGGAGCAGTCCCCGGAGGAGCGTCTCCGGGACAAGGATAAACGCCGGGCCGCCTATCACCGCTTCTACACCAACATGAAGTGGGATCACGCCCAGAACTACCACCTGACGCTGGACAGCGGTGTGCTGGGGCTGGACAAGTGCGTGGAGATCATCGCGGACCTATATTAAAACGCAGGCGGCAGAAAACAGGCCCCGGTACAGCCTCCAAAGGGGGCTGCACCAGGGCCTTCAGCGTGTCGAAAAAGCCCTTTCTCCCCGCTGAGTGAGTTTTCAGAAAGTTGTTTGCTTATCCCCGCTTCAGGAAGCGTTCCCGGGCCTCCGTGACCTGCTGGATGTGGCTGTCCACCGTCTGGCAGCAGCCGCCGACAGCGGAAGCCCCCTCCTCCATCCACCGGTAGGCATAGTCCCCGAAGCGGACGCCGTCCTTGGTGCCGGACCAGGTCTTGGTGATGGGGTCATAGGTCTCGCCGGAATTGGGATACACGCCGATAGGCAGGCCGCAGCCCGCTTTCAGATTTTCAATCAGGCCGGACACCAAATGGGGCGCCACGCAGTTCACGCCGATCATCTTCAGGTGAGGATGGTTTTCAGAAAGGGCCTTGGCGCAGTCCCGAATGTCGTCGCCCTCCCAGGTATGGGCGTCGTCCCCGCAGGTAAAGCTGATCCAGTAGTCCGCCCCCAGCTGCTCGGCCAGGTCGGCTTCCAGCAGCGCCTCCTGCAAAGAAGGCTGGGTCTCGATGAGCAGGATGTCGGCCCCGGCGTTCCACAACAGCTCCATCCGGCGGGCATGGAACTGGCGCAGCACCTCCTTAGACACGCCGTAGCGGCCCCGGTATTCCGCGCCATTGGCCAGATACGCGCCGTAGGGTCCGATACCGGCCAGGCAGAGGGGATACACCCGACCCTGCTCCCGGCCCTCGCTCTGCCACCAGTTTTCCCGGACCTCGTTGAAAAGCTCCACGGAGCGGACAATGAGGGCCTCCGCCTCGGCATCGGTAATGTTCTGTAGCTGGATTTGCGTTTTAGCATCATCAGCTTCGTGCCGCACTCCGTTTAAAACAGGCCTGTGATAACACCGTTTTCGTCAACATCGATCCGCTCGGCGGCAGGCACCTTTGGCAGTCCCGGCATGGTCATGATATCGCCCGTCAGTGCAACGATGAAGCCTGCACCCGCAGAGACCTTGACATTGCGAATCGTCACGGTGAAGTGCTCAGGCGCACCCAGCTTTGCCGCGTCATCCGAAAAGCTGTACTGGGTCTTGGCCATGCAGACGGGGAGGTCCCCGAATCCCAGCGCCGTCAGGCGGTCGATCTGCTTGCGGGCGGCTGGGAGGACGGAAATGCCGTCGCCGCCGTAGATGCGCTGCACAATCGCAGTGATTTTGTCGTCGATGCTGCCCTCAAGGGGGTAGCTATAAGAAAAGGCGCTACTGTCCTGCTCACACAGGCGAACAACCTCGTGTGCAAGCGCCTCACCGCCCTTGCCGCCCTCGGCCCAGACGGTCGAAAGTACGGTGTTCACGCCCAGTTCACGGCATTTCTTGATGATGAAGTCGATCTCTGCGTCCGTATCCGTCGGAAAGCGGTTCACCGCCACCACGCACGGCAGGTGATAGACCTGCTTAATGTTCTTCACATGACGCAGCAGATTCGGAATGCCGCGATCCAGCGCACCGAGATCCTCCTGTGCAAGCTCCTTTTTCGGAAGGCCCCCGTGCATCTTCAGCGCGCGCACCGTCGCGACCACTACGACGGCGGAGGGCGCCAGCCCCGCCGCACGGCACTTGATATCGAGGAATTTCTCCGCACCGAGATCGGCGCCGAAGCCCGCTTCCGTGACGGTGTAGTCGCCCATTTTCAGCGCCATCTTCGTTGCGATGACGGAGTTGCAGCCGTGTGCGATGTTTGCGAATGGGCCGCCGTGGACGAATGCGGGCGTCCCCTCCAGCGTCTGGACGAGGTTGGGCTTGATGGCGTCCTTGAGCAGGGCTGTCATTGCGCCTTGCGCGTGCAGCTGCCCGCAGGTAACGGGCTCATCGCCGTAGGTATAGCCGACGATCATACGCGCCAGACGTTCCTTGAGGTCGGTGATGGACGTTGCAAGGCACAGCACGGCCATAATTTCGCTGGCAACCGTGATGTCGAAGCCGTCCTCCCGCGGGGTGCCGTTGACCTTGCCGCCGAGGCCATCGACGATGCTGCGCAGCTGGCGGTCGTTCATGTCGACGCAGCGCTTCCATGTGATGCGCCGGGGGTCGATGCCAAGAGCGTTGCCTTGCTGAATGTGGTTGTCGAGCATGGCGGCAAGCAGATTATTTGCCGCGCCAATGGCGTGGAAGTCGCCGGTAAAGTGCAGGTTGATGTCCTCCATCGGCACGACCTGCGCCCAGCCGCCGCCGGCCGCGCCGCCCTTGATGCCGAACACCGGTCCGAGGGACGGCTC
>URTS01000002.1 GCA_900550685.1 uncultured Oscillibacter sp.
CGGCCGAATCAGCCAACGCCGCCAACATCACCGGCTCCGCCACATCCAACGCGCCACTTTCGATGCCTGATTTCGGATTAGGCCACCTTAAAGCCCGGCGCGAAGCCATACAAATAGTAGGCGTTGTCGGCGCTCACAGACCCGTCCGTGTTCACACCGCAGAAGAAGTACGTGCCGCTCGCCTTCACGGAGCGGAGCCACCAGTAGCAGGCGCTCGTCGTTGCCGTGTGCTGGTACTTGACCTTGCTATTACCGTTCTTGTAATAGTCGTACTGCTTCTGGTAGTTCGCCTCGGCGCTGTTGGCGTAGCTTCTCGTACCCTGGACCTCCATCTCACTCAGCAGCCAGATTTTATCCGAGGTCGCGGTCACGTAGCTCGCGGTGTTGGAGCCGCCGCCCGTGTTGTCGCTGTACTTCGTGCAGGCCGCGATGATGTTCCGCCAGGCCGTCGGCAGGGCCGCCAGGAACGCCGGGCAGATGGTCTTGCGCATATAGCTGTTGTTCCATCCGCCGGAGTTGGTGTTGCTGGTGTTCATGCAGAAGCCCGTGCCGGTCGAGCCGTAGCTGTTCACGAACGCGATGTCCACACCAGCCGCCGTCTTGCCGAACTGGAAGTGGATGCTGTTTCCGCCCTCCACGCTGCTGTTGTGGTTGAAGCCCAGGATGAAGGCGTACACGGTGTTGTTATAGCTCAGTCCTCCGAAAGAGCCATTGACCGCGATACCCACCTTGTCGCCCACGCTCCAATAGTTCGCCGCCTGGCCGGACTTGGCCGCCGCCGCGATGATGTCCGGCGTGTTGTTCGCCAGGCTCGTATCGGGCAGGCTGACCGTCACGTTGATGGTCTTGTCGCTGGGCGCGGTGTGGTTGGTGCCCGCCGCCACCTTCACGGTGATCTTGGCGGTGCCCGCCTTGAGGCCGGTGATCTTCACGCTGGTGCCGCTCACCTCCACCCTTGCCGTGGCGGTGTTGCTGGATGTGGCGCTGATCACGCCGTCGCCCGCGCGGGTCACGGCCACGCTCTCCGTCAGCGAGGAGATGTTCAGCGTCACGCTGCTCTTTGCCAGCGTCAGACTGCCCGCCGCCTTGCCGATGGCCCAGGTCACGCTCTTGGCGCTGGTGCTGCCGTCGGACCACTGGTAGTTGGCCTTCGGCGTGAAGGTCGCGGCATAGCTTCCCGCGTTGGTGGCGGTGCTCGTCCCGCCGATGGTCAGCTTATTGCTGTCGTAGTTGCTCCACTGGGGAGACTGTGCGCTTCCCGTGTAGGTCAGCGTCCCGCTCTGCGCGGGTACGGACAGGCTGGCCTTGCTGATCGTCCATGTCACGCTCTTGGCGGTCTTGGTGCCGTCGGCCCACTCGTAGCCCTCCTTGGGCGTGAAGGTCGCAACGTAGCTGCCTGCGTTGGTGCCGCTGGTCGTTCCGCCGATGGTCAGCTTCTCCGTGTCGTACCCGTTCCACGAGGGGGACTGTGCCGCGCCCGTGTACGTCAAGATGCCCGCCTGGGTGGGTACGCTGTTGATCACGCTGGTCAGCTTGGTCACGGCTTCCAGCGCGTCGTTCGCCGCCTTCTGCGCGTTGTTCGCCGCAGTCTTGGCCTCGTTGGCCGCCGTGTTGGCGCTGTTCGCGCTCTCCTCGGCGGCACTGGCGGCGCTGGCGGCAGCCGTCGCGGCACTGGCGGCGGTGTTGGCCGCATTCAGGGCCTCGTCCGCCTTGCTGCCCGCGTTGCCCGCCGCCGTCTCGGCGTCAGCAGCCTTCTGCATGGCGGCCTCCGCCGTTTTCCCGGCGCTCTCTGCGGTGCGCTGGGCGGCCTCAGCCGCTTCCTTGGCCGCCTGAGCGGCCTGCTTCGCCTCTACGGCGTCCATCCCGGCAGCGCCGGGAACATTCACTTGTCCTAATGCCATGTATTACTCCTTCCCGCTGCGCAGCCAGTATTCCGCCGTAATGGCCTCCGTCGGTGCCTTCATAGCGCGCAGCCTGATTTTCCCCTCTGTCGTCTCGCTGGTCGGGCACAGGCCGCACACCGTCGCCGCATCCAGGCTTTCGCGGCTGATCGTCACGTCCGCCCGGTGCTTTGCGGTCACGTCCGCCGCCGCGATGTCGTAGTAGAAGGGATAGGATGCCTCGGTTCCTTCCTCGTCGGTCTCCCCGATCTCCTCGGAGGCCCACCCCTCCGTCGGAATAGTGATACTGACGGGCGAAACCTTGTTTTCCTTGCCGACTTCCAACTTGTCCAGCCGCTCGTCGGCCTTGGTCATAAAGCCTTTGAACTGTTCCAGAGTTACGTTCTTCTCGTCAGCCAACTGGGTTTCACCTCCTGATAAGCGGGCCGGGGCATTTCGCCCCGGCCCTGGTATTCGTTTCTGACGTGAGGAGGTTCCTTAGCCCTCGGTGGGGGTCCAGACCTCATTCATGGCGGCGTTGAACTCGGTGTCGCTGGCCTGAGCACCGGCAACGGCGGTGGCGGCGGCCTGCTGGGCCTCCTCGTCGGTGGCGTAGGCGTCCATGTCGGCCTTATTCATCTTGGCCGCCAGCTTGTCGTCCACTTCCTTCTTGGTGTAGACGTTGGCAACAGCGGTCTCAAGGGTGGTCACACGCGCAACGGCGGCGGTCAGGTCCTCGTCGGTGGCGTACTGGTCGATGTTCAGCGCGGCGATGGCGGTGCTGATGGCGGAGGTCACGTCGGCGGTCTTGGCATACTCGCTCAGATCGACGGTGGTATCATCCAGCAGGACGACGCTCTCGCCGACCTTGGCGTAGATGTCATAGTGCTTGGTCTTGCTGTTCATGTACAGGTACATGACGTTGGCCTGAGCCTCGAAGCCCTCAGCGGCGGGGTCGGTCTCAGCGACCTCGAAATGAGCGTGGCCGGAGGCAGCGATAGCGGCCTGGACCTGCTCGGCGGTCTGATAACCGGCCTTCTCGATGTCGCCCACACGGACGGTCAGGGCGTCCAGATCGGCCTTGGTGGCCTTAGCGGCGATAGAGGCTTTCAGGGCCTCGCCCAGCTCGTCCTCGGTGATCTCGGACTTGTAGGCCAGAGCGGCCAGGCCCTTGATGGCAACAGCAGCGCCGTTGACGGAGATGGTGCCGTTCTCCTCGCCGGAGGCGATCAGGATGTCAACCATCTTGTCGGAGATAGCCAGGGCAGCGCCGTTGACCTTGACGCCTTCGAGGATGTTGGCCTCGCCGCCGGCGGCGACCAGGTTATCGACCTTGGTGGTGACCGTTTCCAGCTTAGTACCCAGGGCGGCGTCTTCGGACTTGACCTTGTTGGCAAGCACCTTGATCTGTTCGAGATTTACGAATTTGGACATATTTTTGTCCTCCTTAAAAAATATTCAATTTCGGGGATGCCCCGGAATTGTCGATAAAAATACCGCCGCTTCAAGCGACGGTGCTATGGGATTGTGGGGCGGCTTATTTGCCGTCCTCTGCGCCGAACACTTCGTTCAGCGCGCCGGTTGTCTCCTCAGTGTTGGCCGCATCGACCGACAGCTTGCCCTCGTTGTCCACGGTCAGGCCGTCGCCCACCTTCACGCCGCCCAGGCGGAAGGGGGTTGCCGTCGGCAGGGTGTAGCTCCCGTCGCCGCTCTTGCCTCCGCCGCCCTGGCCGACCAGCAACACGCTTCCGGTCAGCTCTCCGTCCGGCACCTTCATCGCCCAAAAGCGCAGCACGCCGCTCGCGGTCTCCACCGTGGGGCACAGCTCGCACGCCTTGGCCGCCGCCAGGCACGCCTTGTCCAGCGTTGCGATGGGCGTGTGCATGGCGGTCGCCTCGTCGCACACCACATCAGCCCGGCACGGGTAGGTGCCGCCGCCCTCGTCGGCCTCCGCGCCGCCCGCGCTCTGCCATGCCTCATGCGGGATGGTAAAGGCCACGCACACGGCGCTCGCCGTGTCGGTGGTCGGGTCCAGCGTAAAGGTCAGTGCGTCGCTGTTGGTCATAACGATGTGCATGAGAATGGTCAGCGCAGCGGCGATGCCGTCCTCGATAGCTGCCTTCTCCGTGTCCGGCAGGTTGCACACGGCGATCATGTCGCCCTCGTCGTCGATCAGGGAGGCTTCACGCGCGGTGAAGCCTCCCACGGTCCCCGGCAGCACGAACTTCACGTCTACCATGTTAGAGGATTTGCTGTTGATCTCTTTGCTGGCGATGGCCCCGCGCCACACCTCATGCACCAGCGCGGTCATATCCGCCGTGGGCAGGTAGTAGCTTCCGCCGCCGTCGCCCACCGCCGCCATGACGACGTTGACCTTCTTGCCGTTCAGAATAGCGTTGGTCATTTTCTCTTTGCCGATGTCGGTCACAAGGGTCTTGTACTTTCGGTCCTGTTTGGTGACAACTACGTTTTCAGTGTCCATTTCATCCTCCCCCTTCCGGGTATATTTCAACGACCTGGCTCGCAGCGGTCCCGCCGCTCCGGTCCAGCTCTGTCGTTGCTTCGATTTGCTCGGTCAGCTCCGGCCAGACCTCAAGCGCCTGGTCCGTGTGCGCCGCGCCGCCGGTGTTCCGCGTCACGGTGATCTCCACCACCGCCGCCAGCTCCGGCCATACCTCCACGGCCTGCGCGGTGCTCGCGGCTCCGCCGGTGTGCCGGTATGTCAGGATTTCCAGCGCCTCCGTCAGCTCCGGCCAGACCTCCGCCGTTTGGTTCATGCTGGCCGCGCCGCCAGTCAAGCGCTCGCTTGTCACTTCCAGCTCGCTCACAAGCTCCGGCCATACCTCGATGATCTGGCTCATGGAGCAGCACCCGCCCGTGATCACAACGGCCTCGCACTCGTGCTGAATGTCGATCACGTCCAGGTGGCTGCGCTCGTTCTTTGTAGTCAGGATGCCGGTCTTGAGCCGCCGGTACTCCGCCGCCGTGATACCCTCCTTCGGCAGCGGCAGGCTCACCCGGAAGCAGCCCGGCCTCCCGTCGTACTGGAACCACTCCGTCACGGTGGCCTCCGGGTAGATGGCGTGCACCTGCAGCTTCACCGCCGCCGCTGTACCCATCAGCCGCCGGACCGTCAGCGCCGTCTTCACGATGCGGCGCTTCTGCTCCACCGTCAGTTCGGTGTCGTACCAGTCGATCTTCCAGTCCACGGCCAGCACATCCAGCACCGCCTCCGGTGCGGTGTCCAGCCGTGTGTAGATTTGGCTCTCGTCGGTGTAGTCCAGCGTCTTCCCCAGGGCCGGCCCCAGGGCCTCGGACAGGGCGATCACCCATTCCTGTCTCGCCAACACCCTCGGAAGGCCGTCTGTAATGCGGGCTTGACGCAGACTTTTAATCATCCTCAAGCCCTCCGTAGGTCACGGTGCGCGTGTTCCGCTTCGGGAGCTGCGTTTTTTCGATCACGATGTCCGCCGGTGCCGTCAGCTTTACGCGCTTGGCTCCTGCCGCGCGGACCCGGTACACAAGCTCAGTCGGGTTGATGTCCCGGCCCATCTTGCGCTGCCAGCTCTCGTAGGCGTCCACCGCCGCCTCCACCTGTGCCTGAATGGTGCCCGCGCTCTTTTGGTCTCTGCTGGCGATCCAGTAGGTCAGGCTGATGTCGTAGGGGACCTCCTCCGCCGCCTGGCAGCTCACGATGTCCGTCAGCGGGCGGATGGTGTCGCCGTTGAGGTAGGCGGCCAGCTCCTCCCGCTCCGTCTCCGTGGGCAGCACGCCGCCGTCCAGCACCACATAGACGTGCACCACGCACGGCTCCGGGCTGACGATCTGCACGTCGTCCACGTCCGTCCGCCATTCCTTCACATAGTAGGCATAGGCGTCTCGCGGTCCGGCGCAGGAGTATTTGCTGGGGGCCAGCCACACCCGTTCCGTCAGGCCGTCGTCGTCCTCGATGTCCAGTCCGCCCGTGCTCGCCTCGATGCTCTCCACGCTCGCAACGTAGGGGATGGGGTCCACCAGCGTGTCGATCTCTCCGGCGGCGATGCCGCTGCTCTCCGCCCCGGCTTCCTCCGCCTGCACGTCCACGTCCACGGTCAGCTCGCCCGCCGTGACTTCCGCGTAGTCCACGGTGTTGAAGTATTTCCCGTCCTGGGTCTTCACCCGTGTGCCCGCCGGAATGGCCGTCGGCTCGCTTCGCTGGCCGGAAAGCGTGAAGCGCACGATGCACGTAGCCCGCCTTGCCTCCTGCCGCGTAATGCCGAACAGGGCCGCCAGTGCGTCCAGCGCGTCGCCGGTCGAGGTCTTCAAAAGCTCTGCCCGGCCCTTGGCCTCCACATACTGCATCACCTGGTAGAGCACAAGGCTGAACGATTTGATGATCAGGTTCTTTGCGTCCGCCTCGCCCAGCTCCGCGTCCTGCCCGGTAAGCTCCTTGAAGATGCGCGTGTAGTTTGCCCGCACAAGCTCCTCAGTCTCCTGCAGGCTCATGTTTTCGATGAAGCTGATCTCCGGCACATTTGCCAGCTCTTTGATATTAGACAAAGCTCACCACCACCTTCGGGACGATGCCGCCGTCCCTGGCATGATTTTGGGTCCATTCCACACGCATGACCCGGACCCGTGGCTCATACTGTTTTGTTTTCCGTACAAACTCCGCCGTCAGCAGCGCCTTCGCCGCCTCCTGCGGGTTGTCCAGAATGTTGATGTCGATGCCGAACTCGCGGTCAAGGGCCTGTTCTCCCGTCTCCGTGCCGTAGAGCACCTGTAGATTTCGGTAGACTTCCTGTGCCGTCCGGTCGTCCACGGTCCCAGCCTCGATTTCAACGATGGTATCCTCAATGTAGATCACGGCTTGCCCTCCCTCACATGTATTCCTCGATGTTCAGGCTCACCCGGCACTCGATCAGCGCGCCGCCGTTGAGCACCGTGTCCCACTCGTCGCTGACGCTCACCAGCTTGAAGGGGTTGTCAGAGATCGGTCGCCCGCCGATGATGAACCAATCGACCATCTGGCTTTCCGCCGCCCGCTGGAAGTAGTCCAGCGTGGACCGGGGGCTTACGCCGTCCTGTGAGCGCAGAAGGAGGTCCATGGTGTAGCTTTTCAGCTTCGGGCCTACCCACTGGCTCCGCGCCTTTTTGCCGATGATCTCATGGTTTGCCCAGTCGCTCCCGGCGCTGCCTTTCAGATTGCTCGGTGTCAATATCCTCTGGCTGCTCACCGTGAACACCCGGCCCATGTAGCTGCCCACCATTTTCCGTTTCCTCCTCGCTGTTCGTTTTTTACAGCACCAGGGAGGACCCGCCCTGCAGGTCGATTTGCTGTGCCTTCATGCTGATCTTCCCGGCGGTCTGGATGGAGATGTCGCCGCCCTCGCTGATGGTGATGGTCACGCCGTTGATCGTCAGCGTCACCTCGCCGGTCACGGTGTCGCGGATGCCTCCCTGAAACTCCCGCTCCACCTCGCCCTTGTATAGCTCGGTGTTCTTGCCGCCCACGGTCAATGCCCGGTCGCCGCCTGCGCCCTCGTCCAGGTCGCCCTCGGCTTCCAGATTGATGTTCTCCCCGGCGTCGATGGTCACGCTTTTCTCCGCGCCGATGCCCACGCCTTCCTTGCCGTGGATGCTCACGCTTTTGATCTTGCTCGTGATCTGCACCAGCTTCTCCGCGATCAGGCTGATGGTGCCCTTGGCCTCGTCGAAGATGTCGCCGTTGCAGTTGCGCCCGGTCCGCACGTCGGTGTACTGGGTGTAGATGCCGGTGTTGGCGTCGTAGCGCTCAAAAGCCTGCCCGGCCTTCTCGCCGTATTCCTTGCGGTAAAGCCCGGCAAAGCCCTCCGCTGGGCGATTGCTCCGGTTCCATACGGTGCCGCTGGTGGTGGCCGCCGCCGTGCCATTGCTCGTGTGCGTCACGCTCACGATCTGGCCCACTCTCGGCATTTTGTATTCGCCGTTGCTCATGGCGTTGATGCGGGCCGTGACCCTCCGGCCCTGGTCCGCATACGTCACTTCATAGGTCCCGCTCTCATAGTCGATGGAGCTGACCCGTCCGACCCGGTTCGTGCCTGCCATCGCTACTTCACCTCCATGGTCGCCTTCGTGCCGCCGCCTCCGCCGCCGGTGCTCGTGTCCACGCCGCAGTAGCTCGCGGGCACCCATCCCGTCACGTTCTGTCCCACCGGCAGCTTCCCGCAGCGGGAAGCCGCGTTGGTGATGCGGTAGCGCCCGTTGACCAGGATGCCGTCGTAGAAATAGAACACGCCGCTTTTATAGCAGCTCGGATTTGGGGCCACGCTGGTGTAGTAGAAGGGGGCGTTGGTCAGCGTCATCGCCGCCCCGGCCTCAGCTCCCGCCGCCGCGCTGGCGGCGCTGGCCGCCGCGCTCGTCTCGTAGGAGCTGCTGTAATTCGTGTCGCTGGTGTCGGACCCCTCCGTGTTGTACTGGATGGAGCCGCCCACCTCGTAGGGATGGAAGCCCTCCCGGACGCCGCTGCACTCGAAGGCCGTGGTAAATCCGCCGCTCTTGGTGTATTTGTGCGTCACCTTGTCCACGAAATACTTGCCGTTGATGCCGCCCTCTCCGCCAGAGGGGCCGCCGCCGTAGCCGGTAATGTTGATCGTGTTGCCCGCACTCACGGTCCAGTCTCCCGGAACGGTGAAGCGCAGCTTGATCGTGCCATGGTTGGCCCGGTTCAGCTCCGCGCAGAGCTGGACCGCCGCATCCTGCACGCTGGTGGCCCTGCGGTTCACGCTCTTGATGTGCGTTCCGCCGCCCACCTTGCAGGAGATGTCGCAGTCCTTGTCCGCGTCGGTGTAGTCGAAGGTCCCGCCGGTGTAGGTCCCGGAAAGGGTAGTGGTCCAGCTCAGGCTCCCACGGATGATGTCCGTGCGGTCGAAGGTCCGCACCGCCCGCTTTGCCTTGTATGCCTCCCGGTCGTAGACCCACAGCCGCCGGGCGTACACCTTGAGCACCAGGCCGTAGTTCTGGCACAGCGTATTGTAGTAGCTGCTGTCCGCTCCGTCCTGTTCGTCGCACTCGATGTCGTAGTCCTCAGCGTCATAGGTGAAGCCCAGGCCGTAGCGCGCCGCGATGGTCTGGCCGATGCGCTTGATGGAGGTGTTCTTCCACGTCACCTTCCGATCTGTCTCGCTGAAATTGCTGTCGCTCGGCTTGCTCACGCCGCCGAGCTGCAAGGTGGTCGGCGTGTCCGAGTAGTTCACGTCGTCCACCACGAAAAGGCCGCAGTCCATGGCCCGCTCGTCGCCGGGCCGCTCCCAGTCGTGGCCCAGCAGGCGGGGATAAAGCGTCGCGCCCTTCTGCGGCATCCAGCCCCACAGCCACTTGCTGTCCTGCGCGTCCAGCGTCAGGTCGATGCTGTCGCTGTCGTCCGCCGCGTTGTCCACATAGGTCAGGCTCTCGATGGAAAGGCCGATGTCCGTTCCCGTGCCCGCGCCCAGCGTTGCGTTCTCCTGTCCGGAGGTCTCTTTCTTCGGCGTGGCCTTGGCGCTGCTCACCGCGCCGCAGTCCGCCGCGTCCGCCCAGCCGGTCACGTTCTGGCCCACCGGGGTCTTGCCCACTCTCGACGGGGTGTTGGTGATGCGGTATCGCCCTCGTATCAAAATGCCGTCGTAGAAGTAATACACGCCCGTCTTGTGGGTCGCCGGGTTCTTTGCCACGCTGCTCACGTAGAGGGGCGTGTTGTTCAGCATTACGGCCTGTCCCGCCGCCGCGCCGGAGCCGGAGCTGGCGGAGGAAGCAGCGCTCCCGCCGCCCTCCGCCGCGTCCACCTGGGCGCTCGCCTGCACCTGTGCGGAATACGGGGTGCTGCGGTACTGTACCGCAAGTCCGATGCTTCTTGCCTTATTCATACTGCGCCTCGTATTTCCATGGCGGCAGCGTGCCCGCTCGCGCGTCCTCCACCGTCGGCGTCTTCAAAACGACCCCGGCGGAAAAGCGGAAGGTGTCGATGTGCTCCGGGTTGGCCGCCATCAGCGCGTCCGCGTGGTATTCGCTGCCATAGACTTCCTTGGCGATCACGTCCCAGGTGTCGCCGCTCTTTGTCGTGTACATAGCTTCCTCCCATCAATAGGCCGTCCGGGCACGCTTGCGCATCATCTGCTCGTACCATGCCTCGAACTCCTCCTTGGCCCGCCGCAGCGCTTCCTCAAGCACGTCCGCGTCGGCGTTGCCCTGAATGACGATGTTCGGTGCGAAGGTGAAGCTGCCTCCGCCTCCGCCGCCCTCGCCGGGGTCGATGGGTTTCAGCTCTGCGCCGTCCGCTGCGCTCAACGCCTGCTCGGCGCTCACGCCCAGCATCCGGCCCGCCTGTGCCCAGGTGGCGATGTTCTGTGCCCGCACGCCGCGCTGGAAGCTGATCACAGCCTCGCGCCCGGCTTCGCCCGCGATGCTCACGCCGTCGGTAAAGCCGCCCTTTGCCAGCATCGGTATCTCCGGGATGCTGATGTGGAAGCTCTTGCCGCCGATGATGGGCACCCAGTCCGGGATGTCCAGGCCCAGTCCGTTGATGCCGGAGATGGCCTTGTTGATCAGCGCGATCACCGCGTTCACCGGCGTTTTCAGCAGTCCCACCAGCGCGCCGAACGCGCCGCCGAATATCTGCTTTACGCCTTCCCATGCCTGGGACCAGTTCCCGGTGAATACGCCCGTGATGAAAGCGATCAGCCCGTCGAATACGGTCTTGATACCTTCCAGGATGGGGCCGATGCCCTGCGCCAGTGCCGAGATACCCGCCAGCACAGCGGGCACCACGACGGAAGCGATGCTCATAATGACGGTGATGATGCTCTGCACGATAGGCATGACTGCCTGGATGGCCGAGCCGATGATCTGCATAGCCGTCATAATGGCGGAGCCGAGGCCGCTGATGATGCCAGCGATAGACGGAGCCGCCGCTGTGAAGGTTTGCAGGATGATGGGCACCACGGTTCCCGTCAGGAAACTGAAAATGTCCTGGATGATCGGCTTCACGGTCGTCTGTGCAAAGCTCACGATCTGCCCGACCACGCCCATCACCGATTGCATGATGGTCGTCAGCCCGTCGAAGGCCGCGCCCGCGTCCTCTCCGAACAGGTTCGTGATGGTCTCCCGCAGCGGGGCCAGCGCATTTGCCACGCCGCCGTCCGCAAACAGTCCCGTGATGAAGCTGCCCACGTTTTGCAGCACGCCCATGAACTTGTCGAACACGGCCACGCCGGTATCGCCGAATACGTTCTGGATGATGCCCCGGATGTCTTCCAGGTGGTCGCCCAGGATGCTCACCACGGCGATGATGGAGGAGATCACGCCGATCACCGGCGCGGCTCCCGCGAAGATGCTTCCGAAGCCGGAGGCGATGGGACCCCACACGGTCCCCAGCACACCGGCTCCCGACTTCGCCACGGTGTCCAGGCTCCCCAGCACGCCGCCGATGGCTTTTCCCGCGCCGGAGTTGGCGATGCCGCTCACAAAGCCGCCCGCCTTACCCAGCAGGCCGGATAGGTTCTGTTGGATGATGCTGCCTTGAATGGTCGCCGCAGCACCGATGCCTGCGATGCCCTGGCGCAGCGGCATGGTCAGGTTGCCCAGCGCGCCGCCCGCCTTGCCCAGCAGACCCGAAAGGAAGCCGCCGGTCTTCGTGTTCCCCAGTGTGCTCCCAAAGCTCCCCAGGGAGGAGAACACGCTGCCGAAATACTGCCCGATGCCGCTTCCTGCAATTCTGTTTTTCAGTGCGCTTCCCGCGCCCTGGTAGCCGGATAAGAGGCCCGGCGTTCCCGCCGCCGCTTCCAGCAGCCCCGCCGTGCCCTTGATGCCGTTGCCGGAGATCAGGCTGGATGCCGCGCTCCCCAGCGTTTGGAAAAAGCCGTTTCCGCTGGCCGCGCCGCCGAAGGTGGAGAGGAAGCCGCCAGCCGTGCCCGCCGCCTTCTGTCCGCCCTGGAACAGGCTCTTGATGCCGCCCAGCAGGCCGCCGGTGCGTTTTCCGCTGCCGCCGACAGAGCTGCCCAGCAGCAGGCTCCCCGCGCCGCTCAAAAGGCTTTCGATGCCCGGCGCAAACTTCATGCCCACGAACACCGCCGCCAGCTTGCCCAGCGTCGAGGCCACCTGCGGCCCATTGTTCGCCAGATAGTCAAGCCCCTTCTGGATGTAGGGCAGCGCCCGCTCCATGGCATCGCCCAGCCGCTCCACGCCGTCGCTTGCGATCTTTCCCAGCGAGTTCGCCAGCGTCGTCAGCTCCGGCATATTCTTCCTGATCTGGTTCAGGAAGTCGATCATCGACAGGCTGAACTCCTTCTTTGCCGGAAGGAACGCTTGGCCAATGTCCTGCATCAGCGCCGCCTTCGCGTTCGACAGCATTATATCGACCGCTTCCGGCGTGCTCGCTTCGATCAGGAACTCCCGCTCCATACTGCCCGTATAGAGGCCGGGGTCGTTGACCTCACCCAGCGTCTTCTCAAGCAGCGCGAGGTTGTGCGTGATCTTCGCGCCGCCTTCGATTGCCCACTGACCAAACAGAGTGTTCAGGGCAGCCACCTTGCGCTCGTCCGGCATATTGTTGATGGCCTGGAACACCGATTTCAGCGTCCCGATGCCGTCGCTCTGCATGGACCTCGCGATGCCCTCAGCGGTGAAGCCCAGCTCCTCCCACATGGCTTTCTGTGCCTTTGTGGCGTTGGACCCTTTGCTGATGTTCGTGTAGATACGCGAAATGCTGGTTCCCACGCGGTCCGTCGCAACGCCGGTCGCCTGCATGGCCGTGGCGATGGCCGCCGTAGCCGACGGGTCAACGCCCGCGATCTGGCCCATGGATGCCGCCTGGTTCACGCTCTGCGCGATCTCCGCCGCCGTCGTGGCGTTGTTCGCGCCCAGGTAGTTGATCTGGTCCATCAGCGTCATTACTTGGTCATGGTTGAAGTTGAAGGCGGCCTCCCACTTCGCCATGTAGTTGCCCGCCGTGTCGTCTTCAAGGTCCATAGCGGTCGCGGCGACGGCGGTATCACGCAGGATGCCCGTGCTCATTTGCCGGTCCGCACCGATGCCGGACTGGCCCAGGGCCGCCGACATCTTGGAGATTTGTTCGGTGGTCCGGGGTATCTGCGTGCTGAGGTCCTGGATATAGGTCCTCATGGCTTTCAGGTTGCTTTGCGCCTGCTCGGTGCTGGTGGTCGCGCTTTCCGTCAGTCCGTCCACGTAGCGCACCATCGCAGACATATTGTTTTCCAGCTTCGCGGCCTCGGAGGTGCACTTGGCAAGTCCGACTGCGGTCGCCGTTGCCAGCGCCCCCATGGCCGCAAGCCCCGCCGTGCCCACCTTGCTCATGGTGGTGGTCAGGCTCCCCATCAGGGTATTTGTCTGGTTGATCGCCGTCGTCAGGCTTTTATCTACCTTACCGGCGATCTTGATGCTTAACTCTAATGTTTTGTTCTGTGCCATTCCTCCGCCACCTCGTTATTCAGCGCGATAAACTCCTCGACGGGCAGTTTCAGGTAGAAGTCCACGCCCGTTCTCGTGACCGCTGACAGGCGGATGGCCGCTTGGCGTAAGGCTTTCGCCCCGCCCTTTACTCGAAAAAACCGCTGTCGTTCACCGCGTTTTTCAGTTTCAGCACCTCGCGCAGCGGCAGGCCTGTGAAGAACTCCTCCGGCAGGCCCGTCGCCATGCTCGCAAGGATGCAGGCGAACAGGTAGTTGAAGGAGGTCTCTGTCACCATAAAGCCAGCGCGTGCCAGCCGGTTCTCTGCCTCGCTCTCGTTCATGCTGTTCAGGTCCGCGATGCCGTTCAGGTCCACCTCTGTGTAGGTCTGGCCCTTGAAGTGATACGGCTCCTCAAGCTGCATCACGTGGTTCTCCGTCGCGGCATCCACGTTCATGTAGTTGCGCACGACACCGGCCACCTTGCGGCTGGCCCCGCGCGGCATCAGCTTGAAAAACTCGATGGGCAGCTCCGCCGCCTTCGCGGCGATGGCCCTTGCAAACGCGGTCGTGGTCTCGCACAGCATAGCGGCGGCCACCTCCCGCTCGTTGAAAAGCTGGCGCTGGGCGTCGATGGCGTCCTTCACCGTCAGCTTATCCAGTCCGCTCAGGTCGATGGAAGTGTATTCCGTGCCCTCGAACTTGTAGGGCTTGCCCAGGTCGATCACGCGCTCGTTCTGCGTGGTCTGCGCGATTTCCTCGTTGGCCTCCGCCATCATGTTCTTTTCTTCGTTCATAGTGCTGCTCCTTTCGATTTTTGAATATGGCGCAGGCCCTACCCTCCGCCGGTGCAGAGAGTAGAGCCTGCTCGTTTCGCTTTTGACTTTGTGGCCTTATCACGTCAGTTCGGAGATGCCCGCCAGCATATCCACGCCGTTGACCTTGTAGACGCCGTTCAGCTTGTCCACTTCCAGCAGCGGAGAGCCGTCGTTCTCCACCAGCAGATAGGTCAATTCCAGCGTCACCTTGGCCTCCATGCCTTCGCCCTTCTCCACCTTGCCGGGGTTGAAGGTCTTCACGCGGCCCATCTCCACCACACGCAGGCCCTTGAAGGCGTAGCCGCCGGTCTTATCGTAGACCTGCTGGGCGGCGCGCAGCGTCAGGTTCACCACGGACAGGGGAGAAAGCATATCCATGGCGCTGCTGTACAGCACATTGAAGTCAATCTCCTGCTCCATGCTCTCGAACTGGCCGATGGTGGGGCTGTCGATCTCGCCGTTGATGCCAGCGCCGGACACGGTGCTGGTCTTCATCTTCACCTCCGGCAGCGTAACAGACGCAGCTACGCCGATCATCTTGTTACCGTCCAGATAGGTGTTGAAGTCGTTGATCTTCTCAGGGATGTAGTTGTTGCTGATGCTCATGTTTTCGTACCTCCCTTATCAGCTCAGTGCGCTTACCAGCGCGTCGGGGTCGAACTCGATGATGTCCTCGATGTCCTCCGCCGGGGTGTACGGGGTCATGTACTGGTGGAAGGTGATCTTGCCGTTCATCAGATCGGTGACGGGGTTCTCGTCCTCGTTGTACACGATCTCGTCCCTTGCGGCGACGCCCATGGCGACATACCCGTTGCCGCGCACGTTCTCGCTGTCTACGATGGCTTCGATCAGGCGCTTGTTCAGAGGGCTGTCCACCTTCTGGAAATACGTCAGGATGAAGCTGTTGGCGCGCCAGCTCATGTAGCGGCGGCAGGAGAAAAAGCTGTCCTTCGGGTCCGTGTTGCCGGGGTAGGCGCAGGTGCGGTTGCCCCACAGGCGGAAGCCGTTCATGTTCAGCCAGGTCGCCACGCCGTAGCTGTTGACTACGTTGGCCTGGTCCTGGTCCAGCAGGACCTCGGTGCCGTCGGCAAGGCACATGGCGCTGATGGCAATGGTCTTGTTGCCGGGGTTGCTGGGGATGTCGTCGCTGGCCGCGTCGGTGTAGGCGGTCAGGGCAGAGGCCAGGGCGGAGCCGCTGTACATCACGTCTCCCACCTTGCCGTAGCCCCACACGCCGTAGGCGTTCGGGTCGGTCAAAGCCTGGCGTTCCTTCTGTTCCTTCACGTCCGCGTACTTGCGCGCGCCGTCCGCGCCGCTGTCCACGTCCGCGATGCACACGCACTTGAATACGCCGTTGATCTCCTTCGTCTTCGCCTGCAGTGCCGCGCTCACGGTGGCATTGGCGCTGAAACGGGGAGCCGTCAGGATGCCGGGGGTCATGCCCAGCTTGGGATAGACCTGGCGCACGACTTCCAGGCCGGTCTCCGCGCCGGTTGCCGCGTCCACGCCGCCCACGATGTCGGCAGCGGTCACTTTGCTGGCGTCCACCTTCTTGCCGGAAACGGTCAGGTTGGTCGCGCCGTCGGCCTTGCCGCCCTCGATCAGGACGATGCTCACGGTGCCGTCTGCGTTATAAACGGCGGTGTAGTCCTCCTCGGCGGTCAGCGTCTCCTCGCCGTTTTTCACCACCATAGTGTTCAGGAGCACGCCCGTCTCCTCCATCACGGCCACGCCGCTGTTGATCTGCACGGTCTTCTCCTCCATCTCGGCGGAGTGCTTGGCCGGGTCCAGCACATTGATCAGCACCAGGGGAGCCACGTTCACCACCGCGAACGATGCAGAGATCGCTTCGCAGAGGGTGAAGCTCGCAAAGTCGTCGCTGTACCCAACGGCAGCGATGGCTTCCGCCTTGCTGTACACCAGCAGAGGCTTATTGATGGCCGCAGCCGGGTCCGCCAGCAGATGCACCGGGGCGGTCCCGATCACGACCTGCAAACCGGCTGTTCCGTTCAGCGGAGCGATCATGCTGGTTTCCTGCTCGCTGACGTAAATGCCATGTCGATACATACGTTCTTTCCTCCTTCTTACAATTCGGATTTGATTTTCTGGAACAGGATGGCCTCCGCCGTCCCGCTCCTGCCCAGGTTGCTTCTTACCTGGGCGAAACGGCCCACGCTCACCAGCAGCCCTTTGGCCGCCGGGTGGGCCTGAATGAAGTCTGCCAGCGCGGCAGGAATGGTGCCCGCGTACACGGTGTACTGTCTGGCGACGCCGCGCACGCTGGGGCCGCAGTAGACGACGGGGCCGGTCTTGGCCTCCCGCTCCATGGGAACGGCAGTCTTGACC
Source organism: uncultured Oscillibacter sp. (assembly GCA_900550685.1). Taxonomy (GTDB): domain Bacteria; phylum Bacillota; class Clostridia; order Oscillospirales; family Oscillospiraceae; genus Oscillibacter. The sequence continues at coordinate 16,444 of URTS01000002.1, forward strand.
TCCGCCGCCGCAGCGGCTTCGCTCATGGGCGCGGCCATATCCGCCGCGCGCGGTTCGGTTCTCTTGCTCATAGCAGTCCCTCCAATTCGGTGTCTTGGGTCATGGCCGGAGCCGTACAGTTCATGGTCACAGCTCCGTAGTAATACGGGGCTGTGTCGTCCTGTTGCAAGGCCCAGGCGATGGGCTTTAGGATGGTGAAGGCTCCGCCGAAGTACGGCGCGGTGCACGCTCTCTGCACGATGTCTTCCTTGATGTTGGCAACATCCTGAAAGCCCGCCCGCTCGATACCGGTGTCATAGGCGCAGATGATCAGGCTGAACTCCACCGTCTGCGGGCTTTTATCGTCCGCGATCTCTCCGCCGGTCATGCGTACCACGATGTATGGCGCGTGCGCCACGTCTGTGTCGGCGTCCACATCGTTCTCCTCCGGGATGGGAAGGTCCTGCTTGAAGATTGCAAGCGGCTTCCGCCCCTCCTGGCCGTTGTACTTCTTTCCGGCGAACAGCTCGCGCAGCATCTCGATCAATGCGTCCTGGCAGAGCTGCGGCGTTTGGCCGATGCCCACTTTCATCGTTTCTTTCATGTCCTCACGCCTTTCTCTTTGCCCGTGCCAAGACCTGCTCGGCCCGCTCGGTCAGCTTTGCCGCCAGGAACAGCTCCACCTCCGGCTCCACTTCCGGCCAGATGGTCGAGTGCATCGCCGCCGCGCTGGGGCTGCCCATGGTCTGCATCTTGTCGCTGGTGCTCGGTGCGCCGCTGCGCACGGTGTAGTGGAAGCGCCCCGTGCCCACGATGCGCTGCACCATGCCCACATGCCCGCTCTTGAACTCCACCAGGAAGCCCTTGCTTAACCGGCCCTTGCCGGTCAGCGCCTTCATGGGGGAGGTTTTCAGCACGCGGGCCGTGAAATACTCCGGGGCCTGCGCCACGTCATGCCCCATGAAGGGGCGGTTCGGCCTGGTCTGGAAATAGCCCAGGTCGTTGCGGTAGCTTGCGATGCGCAGCTCCGCGCTCAGGCTGCTGTTGCTGGCCTTCTTGCGCTGCACCAGGTCGCTCAGGTGCCGCTTGCCCGCGCTGTTCACCGCGTATCGGGCCTTCGCCTCCGCGATCATCAGTTTGCGGGCCTGCCGGGCCGTGGCGTTGATGGCTACCTTCGCCACCGCTGGGGTCTTCTTCCGCAGGTCGCCCAGCACCGCGCTCACATCGTCCAGGCCATCGACCTCGATGGTCATGGTCCCCGCGTTATATCGCACGTTGCTCATTGTCTCGTCCTCTGTAGCGTCATGCGGAAGACCCCGCACTCCTCCTCGCATTTCATAATGTCGAAGGTGCGCTTATGGTCCGTCCCGGCGTCCATCACCAGCGGCTTTCCCACCTTCGGCTTCGGCCCGTAGTCTTCCGTGCGGATGTACAGGATGGTGTGCGCCTTGTACAGTCCGGTGTCGAAGTTCTGCTTGGCTCCCGCCTCCCAGTGTGAATTATGCTCCCGCGTGCCGCCTTCCACGATCACCACAAGAACGTCCTTGCCGTCGATGATGTGCCGGTCGGCGTGCTCGTTGCCGTTGAAGAACACGGTGTCGATGTCCGCCGCCGCGCAGTCCTTGAACGTAGGCGGAGGGGGCAGCCCCTCCGCCTCATTCCCATAGTCCTGTTTCAGCTCGAACAGTGCCATCTCAGCACACTTCGGCCACCAGCCAGCTATCCACCTTGTCGGGGATAGGCAGCGGATGGGCCTGCAGCTCCACCATGCGGCGGTCGGGGTGATGCTCCACATAGCTGCGTAACAGGCGGCTGGTCTCCGCCGTCACCCACTGCTGCGTGCTGTCCTCGATGTAGGTGCACGCGCCGTAGGCCAGCATGAAGTTCGACTGGCCGGAGATCAGAATGACCACGTTCTCCGGGACCAGAGGCTTCACAGCCGGGGTCTCAGGGTCGGTCCAGTCGTCCAGATACACCTCGCCGTAGGTATACAGGTCGATGTTCGGGCTGGTCAGATGACCGTAATACTTCACGCCGTTAGGCAGGTCGCGGGGGTCGTAGCCGCCGATGTTGATGCGGCGGTTGTCAAGGAGCTTCTGCACCTTCTCGTCGTTGATGAAGGCGCGCAGAGCAGCCTTGCCCATGATCACGCGGTCCACGTTGGTGAAGCCGCCGGTCAGCACCTTCTCGGTCCAGTCTTCCAGGTCCTCGATGGGCTTGGCAGCAGTCTTGCCCCACTGCTTCGTGCCGTCCAGCTTGATCTTGTTGGTGAAGCCGAAGTCGATCACCTCGTTCACGCCGGGGCCGACGATGGGGATTTGGCCGGTGACGATGGCCTGCACGCACATCCACTCCTCGCGGCGCGTGGTTGCGTCGTTCAGGCGGTTGTACTCGTCCATCAGCTTGCGGGCCGCGCGCTGGGCCGGGGTCATGCCGCTGTACAGGTCCTCGCCGGGCAGGCGGGTCATGTGCTGGTCTGCCGTGGTCACGTCGTAGGGGTTGATCAGGGGCGGCTTGTAGCTCTCGGTGCTAAAGCCGTTGGCCTTGAGCACCTGCCCGCCGACGCGGGGATGTACGAAGGCGGCCATGCGGCGGTCGCCCTTCACCAGGTCAATGTCCACGCGCTCGGTGGAGAAGGTCTTGATGTTGGTGAAAAAGGTGTCGCGGAAATAAGTGTGGATAGGCGGTGCCTGTCTCACGACCTCCGCCAGATAGCGGGGGGTATAGATATTCACTTCGTTAGGCATATCTCTGTTTCCTCCTTACTTCAAGTAGATGCCGAGGTTGCGCAGCGGGACCTCCACATCAGCGGCAGTCATGCCCGCAGGCAGGACCAGCGCATCAGCGAAGAACTCGCCGGAAAGGTAGATGATGGCGTCCTCGCCGCTCTTGGCGGCTTCGGCGGTCACGCCGTACAGGCCGGTCAGCTTCGCGGCCTCGGCCACTGGCGTGACCTTGCCCTCTGCCAGAAGGACGGGGGTATGGGCGCTCAGGTCAGCGCCCGCTTCCTTCACCGCCGTGGCGATGCGGATGTTGGTGCCTGCGATGAAATACTCAGGCTCGCAGGAAAAAGTCTTTCTTGCCAAATCCATGCTCATGCTTTTGCCCTCCCTTACTTCTTCTGCGCGTTCTGGCCCACGCTCTTGATGGCGTCCAGGAACTCGTCCGTCTTACCGGCAGGGGGCGTGTTCTCCACAGTGCCCGCGCCGCTGTTCTTGGCGTCGGTCTTCGCGTTGTTCAGATACTCGTTGCCCTGCTCCTTGGCGCGCTTCATGGCGGCCTTGGCGTAGTCGCTGGCGCTGACGGGCTTGGTGAACTTCGCCTCGGCGGTGATCTCCTCGCTGCCCGGCAGAGCCATCTCCTCGATGTCGCGGATGCGCTCGCGCTCCTCGTTGGTCGCACGATCAGCCGCCGCCTGCTCGATTTGGTCAACCAGCGCAGGATAAGCCTGGCGCAGGTCGTCCGCAGTCTTGATTTCCATGTTCTGTACCTCCTCGTGTTGTACTCCCGGTTTCATGGCTCCGGGTTTATTTACAAAACGTCCGGCGGCGGTGGGTGCTGCCAAACTGTTCTGCATGAAGGTGGGTGCCTTGTCGAAAGGCAGGTGCATATTCACGCTGTTCACGAACAAAACGCCGTCGCGGTTTTCCACCACCGGCGTTTCCACATCCTCCACAAGCTCGTCCACAAAGCCGTTGTCCTTGGCCTCCTGGCCGGTCCACCAGCTCGTCGCGTCCATCCAGCCGGTCACTTCTTCCTTGTCCCGGCCCGTCTTCTTCGCGTACAGGCTGATGATGTTCTCCTTGATTGTGTCCAGCGCGTTCAAATACTGTTGCATGGTCGTGGCGTCGTAGTAGCCCAGCAGGCCCAGCCGGACCGGGTGGACCATGTAGGTGCTGTCGTTGGCCGCCACAACGCGGTCACAGTGGCAGGCCACGATGGTCGCGGAACTGGCGCACAGCCCGTCGATGCGGGCCACCACGTTCGCAGGGTGCTGTTCGAGCAGATTGCCGATGGTCTGCGCGGCAAAAACGTCTCCGCCGCCGCTGTTGATGCGCACCGTGATCTCGCTCACGGCTCCCAGCTTGTCCAGGTCCTCCGCGAACTGCTTGGGCGTTACCTCGTCGCCCCACCACGTACTGTCTGAAATGTCGCCGTACAGCAGCAGTTCCGCTCTGCCTCCGGCCACATTCTGAAACTTCCAAAACGGTTTAGGCATTTCCATTTCCTCCTTCGCTCGCGGCGCTGGACGGGTCCATGATTTCGTCCACCTCCCGCTTTCTCTTGGCCTCCGCCACTCTCTGGCGGATGTTGCGGTTATAATTGCCGCCGGTCATTTGCGCGGTCTCCTCCTGCGCGGTGGAGAAACCGGCCTCCACGCGCTTCGTCGCCGCGCTGATCTCCTGCACAGGGTTCAGGCTCGTTCTGGCCGGGCCGGGCCACGCGCACCCGCTGTAAGCCTTGCGGATGGCCGGGTCCTGGAAGAAGCCCGGAGCCTTGATGCGGTTCCGCGCCACAGCCTCCGCCAGCCACTCCTCATAGATTGGCTGACAAAAACTGTCCACAAAGTCGTCGCGCTGCACATCGCAGGAGCGCCAGAACTCATTCAGGGCACCGCGCGCCGCGCTGTAGCTGGTGGAGAACTGCTTGGAAATGACCTCCGGCGGGATTTCCAGCGCCGCGCCGATCTGCTTGATCATGGCCTCCGTGAACTTGTCGTATCCGGCGTTTGGGTGCTTCGGGTCCGCGAAGGATACGGTTTCGCCGGGGTTCAATCCCACGATAGCGCCGTTGCCCAGCTCCACACTGCTCTGGTCCTCTGCGTCGATCAGCATATTCTCCGGCAGCATCTCGCCGAACGGGCGATCATCCGTCGCCGTGGCGGGCTGCACGAACACCGTGAACATGGCGGAAATGACCGCCGCGTTGATCTCCGCCTCCGTGTACCGTCCCAACTGCTTGAGCGCTTCCAGCACCGGGGCCAGAACAGGCACACCGCGTAGCTGGCCCGCTCGCTCCCGTGTGATCACATGGACGATGTTCCGCCGTCCGGTCAGCTCACCGCGCGCCTCCACGCGCGTCCATTCCAGGCCGCTGCCCAGCATGGATGTGTCGGAAAGGGGATGCCGGTTGCACACCCAGTAGGCCACCACGCGGCCCTCCGCATTGGTCTCCACGCCCTGTACGATGTTGTAGACCTCGTAACCCCGCACCGTGCACGGGGCCAGTCGGTCGTATCCGTCCGGGCTGCATATCCGGTCCGCCTCCATCACGCGCACCCGCAGGCCATAAGGCTGGCCGACCTGCTCGCACATAGGCAGCGCCGCGAAGGCGTCGCCATTCATCAGGTATCCCAGGTAGGCAAGCTGTTGCAGCTTGTAGAAGTTGCCCAGCCCATCCATATCGCACTCCGGCGTGTCCGCCCACAGGGAGAACTCCCGGATGATCTTCTCCTGCAGTTCCTCCGTCTGCTCCGCCGACAGACCCAAAAATGCGCCGTCGATCTGCGGCGCAGGCATCAGGCCGCCCGCCACCACGTTCGTGCGCAGCGTTTTCAGGGCCGAGGCCGCCACCGGCACGCCCATGTAGGCGTCGCGGCTTCTCTGGCGCAGCACGTCGATGTTGTCCTCGATGTCCTCCTTGGAGCTGCCGCCGTGGTATTCCCACCCGCGCATACTCTTTTTTGTCAGGTTCGCGCCGTAGTTGCCGTAGCCGCTGTTCAGAAATTGCAGCGCCGTCCGCGCGGCGCTCCTGCGCACTGCATGGACCGGAGCCACGGCCTCGAAGCAGCGGTCAATAAAGTTCCTTGCCATGGCCGCCCTCCTCACACATCACGGGGTACGAAATGGTACAGGCGGTTTCTGCCGCCGGTCGTCTCAGCGGCTTCGGCCTCTGCCAGCTTCGCCGCCCAGTATTCCATTTGCGCCCGGATTTGTTTCAGGTCGGCTCTCGTCAGCATACGGGTCCCGATCTGATAGCTCTGGCCGGTCGCCACGGCTTCCTCCGCCGCCAGCCATGTATTCAGTTTCTTGGAGCACAGCTCCTTGCTGAAAACTGCCATGTTAAATACCTCCACTCAGGCGGCGTCTTCCGGTTGCCCTCTGCCGCCGCTCTATCTCCGGCTCCTCCGGTCCTTTCAGCACCGGGTTTGCGATCTCTAAGGCAGCGGTGGCGTAGTTGCGCAGGTCAAGCGGCTCGTTTCGCTTGTAGCTCGCGTCCTTGATCTCCCACACCGTCACGCTCCGTCCCTTGCGGAACCGCACCACGGCTTTCTCGCTGGTCAGGCCCCGGAAGTATTGCTCGTCGTATCCGGCCTCCTCGTTCAGCGGGAAGTGGCAGTAGTTCGGCCCCTTCCGCTCCGGCGGCTCGTGCTTGAGGCGCTGATACACCAGCGCCTTACCTGCGTCTACGCCCAAAACGAACAGCGGCGTCTTCACGCGGTTGTTCGTGGACGGATTGCGGATGTACGGCACCTCCTGGCCGCCCTTGCCCTTGATGGCGAAGATGCGCCGCTCGTAGCGCTCCTTGGTGAAGCGGTAGACCTGATCGGTGTGGTGGCCGCCGCTGTCGATGCAGGTGCACAGGATGGGAAGTTGCGTCCCGTCCTTCTTGCTGAACGTCGCCGTCAGGAAGGCGTCCAGATCGCGCCACACCTGTTCCTTGAGCATATCGCCGTATATCTTCTGGTAGCGGATGCCCCAGCTCTCCTTGCCGACGCCCCAGCCCACGACTTCCACCTCGAAGCGGTCGTCCTGAACGTCCACGCCAGCCGTCAGCACCAGCACATCCTCCGGCACCTGGGCGTCGTAGACCTCGCGGCGGTTCACCAGTTCGGTGTCTTCCAGCCGTTCGCCCGGCTCCTCCCAGGTCTCGCCCAGCTCCGTGTTTACCCACGTTTTCATCTTCTCCGGGTCGCCCTGGTCCAGCATCTCCTTGGCAAGCAGGAACTTTTCCACGACCTCCTGCCACCCGCAGAAGGTGGAGGCCAGTGTGTTCAGGTGGAAGCCCCGCGCCGCCGCGCCCGGATTTGCCGCCACGAAATGCCCCTTGATCTCCTGGGCCTTCCAGGCGTATTCACTGCTTTCGCACCCGCAGCGCTCGCACTTATGGCGCACGCCTTTTTTCAGGTCGTGCCGGTCGAATACGATGTTTGCCCAGCGAAGGGGCTGATAATGCCCGCACTTCGGGCACGGTACATTCCATTCCTCCCGCGTCGTCTCCTGGAACTCCGTCTCGATGCGGCTGCTTCCCTTGATGGTCGGCGTCGATACGATAACGGTCTTCTTGTCCCAAAAGGTCGTTTGGCGCTTCTGCGCCAGGAGCAGCGGGTCGCCCTCTGTTCCGGCGCTGGCCGGGTAGCGGTCCACCTCGTCGCACAGCAGCACCTTGATCGGTCGGCTGGCAAGGCTCGCCGGGCTGTTCGCGCCGATGATCGTCACGTGGCCGCCCGGAAAGTTCTTCTTCAAGATCGTGTTGCCGGAATAGCGGCTCTTGGTGTCTACCAGCACCCGCAGCACCGGCGTATCCCGTATCATGGGAGCCAGGAAGTCCTTGCTGAACGTCTGGCCCATTTCGAGGGTCGGCTGCATCACCAGCACCGGCGCGGGGTAGTAGTGCATATAGTAGCCGAGCATATTCATCAGCATGGCCGTCTTGCCGATCTGTGCGGCAGACATGACCACGACCTTGCGCACGTGCTGATCGCCGATGGCGTCCATGATTTCCCGCTGGTACGGCGCGTTGTCCGTGTGCCACCGGCCCGGCGTGGCGCTGTTCTCTGCACTCAGCATCCGGTAGGTATCCGCCCACTGGGATAGCGTCAGCTCCGGCGGCGGTTTCAGCACCGCCACACAGCGGGCGAACATCTCCGCTGTCTGCGGGGCAAGCTCAATCGTCCGGCGCTTTTTCTTCATGGTCCGGCTCCTTCTCGCCCCGCATCATCCGCTCATACTCGGCGCGCTTGCATACGGGGAGGGAGCACAGTACCTTCTCACTCGTGCCCGTCCACAGTTTCCATACGCAGCCCGCGCATGGGTCCTTATTCTTCTTTTTCTCCATCCCCGTCCTCCTCTTGTGCAAAGGCCACGTTGAAGTCCCGCAGCTCCTCAAGCGTCTCGTCGATGGCGTGTTTCAGCTCATCGAAGATGCTGGCCTGGTCTCCGCCCATGGCCGCCAGAGCCGGGGACAGCTTCGCAGGCATGGAGAGGAAGCGCCCGCGAATATTCAAAAGCATCGTCTTGATGCCGGTCTCGATCTCCTCCGTCCGGTGCAGCTCGCCGCGCCGCAGCGCATTTTCCATCTCCGCCGCCTCCCGCTTTGCGCGGGTCAGGCCCGCCCGCTCGTCGGCAAGGCTCCCGCTCCGCAGGTAGGAGATGTACCGCCGCGTAGTGGCGCGCAGGTCATAGAGGCCCGGTGCCTGCTCCTCGATGATGCCCTCGTCCCGGAGCTGGCGCACCCGCCGCTCCGTCAGGCCCAGCCAGTCGGCGATCACCTTACTCGTGTACAGGCGCATGGCGTCACTCGTTTCTTGCGATGGCGGCGTTGGCCCACATAGTCGCTTCCTCCACCTTCGTGTGCGCCAGGCTCTTTTCCCGGCTGTCCGGGCAACACACCTCGATCAGCTCCGCCAGCTCCCGCGCCTTGGCCCTCAGCTTTTCATAGCGCGCCGTCTGGTCGCCCTTCGGCGCGTGATAGGTGTATGTGTTTTCAAACCGTTTCGGGTCCATCTGCATCCTCCGTTCCCTCCGGCCAAAGCTCCGCCGCGTCCTCGCCGGTCTCCGGGTCCGGTGTCTCCACCACGCCCGTCGCCCGCATACGCAGGATTTCCAGCCGCTTCTTTTCCAGTTCCAGGCGCTTCTCGTTCTCCTCCAAAGCCCGCAGGCTGTCCGCGATCTTTGCGATGCGGCCCTGCACCTTGTAGAGGGCATCCTGCAATTTCAGCACCCGTGCAAAGGCGCTGTCCTTGCTGTACATTCCCATCTGCTGTCTGGCACCGTCTATCTTCTTGTCGCCCCGGCCCGCAGGCTGGCGCATATCCAGCACGCTGTTCAAATACAGCTCGTCCTCCGGGGCCTGCTCATATTCGATGATCTTGGTGAGTATCCGGTGCTCTCGGAACTTGAGTATCTGCATCTCATGTTCCAGCGCCGCCCGGCTCCCCACCGGCGTATTCATCACCAGCTCCCGCTCGGCTTCGCTCAGCGTATCAAAAAAGATGGTGCTGTAAGCCCCATCCTTCTCTGCGTTGTGATTGCCCGCTGGTGCGCCCTTGTGGCTCCCGGCGGCGTTTTTATGTCCGGCGCTGTTCCGGTTCCCAGGCTGGCCGCCGCGTTTCTTCTTCGGCTCCGCCTTTTCCCATTCGTCCGCCGACTTCCAGTTGCGCAAGGTCTGATAGTTGACGCCCAGGCCCTCCGCAAGCTCCCGGAGGTCTACCAGTTCGCCCCGGCCTTTCCGGGCGAGGTATTCAGCCTTTGCGGCGTCCCGTTTCTCACTCCGCTTCGGCATTTTCTCTCACCCCTGTCTATCCGGTATCCTTTCGCCTCCGCGTCCCTGTAATAGTTCCGGGACCGGGGCGGGCTGCCTCGCAGCTCCTCCCGTCCCGGTATGCAGCGTGTCCCGCTCCGCCTACCTCCGCCGCGCAGCGGATACTTCCGCGCATGAGCGCAGACCTTCGGCGGCAACAGGACGTTTTCCATTCGGTGCCGCCTGCGGCCAGAGGGGACTTGAACCCTGACCCTTTCAGCGGTAAAGGATGCGAAACCCGCCTGGTTTTCCACGACCACAGCGGCCCCCGCCAATGAAAAAGGCCCATGGATTTCTCCATGAGCCATTACTGCACAGTATCAATGTAACACGGAAAACCTGCGAAAGTTGCTAACTCCGAAAAATATTTTTCCCAGGCGTACCAAAAGCCCAACCCGCCGGAACAAAACGCCCCTCCGCGTACCAGATCACCGCCCCGGCGTAACGCCCTTGCCCGCGTGCGGTCCATCCGTGCGCCCCAGCAGCTTCCGCCGCGCCAGCTCCTTCCACCATTTTCGTGACGCCGCGAAAATGATACCCGTCCCGATCTCACGCCCGCCCGCGTTCCTTTTCCCTCGCGCGCCCCCGCCCGCGTGCGCGTTCCATATTTTTTGACCCCCCTCCATTTTTTCGCCCGGACCCGCCGGAAATGAAAAAAAAGCATCGCACCTAATCAATTTTTGCGCTCTCGAACCCGCAAAGGTCCTCGTCTGCGCCGGGAGGACCCGCCGCCGGGCTTGGGGGAGGGTATAGGAGGGGGTATATCGCTATCAATGGCGGTGAGGAGAAGTCGTGCGCGTTTGGTATCTTCGCGGGCGGGCGCGTTTGCTTGGCTGGCGCTCTGCTGGTGCTGGCGGCGCTGGCTGGCGGTGCCTGGTCTCTGCATGGCTGGCGGTGCTGGCGGCCCGCTGCCTGCCTTGCGCATGGGCGGGCGCGTTTGCTTGGCTCGCTGGCGTTGGTGCTGGCGCTGTTCGTCGGCTGGCGGCTCCGGCCCGCGCCGGGCCGGTATGCTCCGCCGCCGGTCAGCTATCCCATCAGGCACACACGGCCCACGCCGCCACGGCTGGCCCCGGCTCCGGTGAGGGCCTGCCCATCATGCCGCCGCGCCCCGGCTCCGCCATCGCCGGACGGCCCGCCGAAAACGGCCACGGCCCGCCGCCGAGGGTATTTACCGCGCCCGGTCTCGTCTCCTGGTAAGCTATGCTAATATGCCCCCTATAGTCCCCCAGCCTGTGCAATCTGCACAGAAAACCGCCACGGATTTTTGTGCAAAAATAATTCCCAGGCCCCCTAAAGGGGGGCCGTGGGAAGGGATTTCGGCCTATTGACGGCGCAAAAAATCGCCGCTATCATCCGGGGCAAGCGGACGGCCCAGCGGCCACCGCCCAGCGAACCGCCGCCAGCGGCGACCAGAAAGGGGAGGTGAACATGACCACGCCGAACACAGGCGAATTGCTTGTACAGCAGGCCCAGGAGGCCGAACGGCTCCGGCTCTTGATACTCGCTGACGAGTGCAAGACCATCGAGGAGTTCCGCCAGCGGCTCCGCGACCTGGTGAACAAGTAAAGCGCCGGGGGCCAGTCCTCCACGACATCCCCCGACGCTTAACAATCCGGCACGGGCGGCGAGTTCGCCGCCGTCCGGCCACGGGTAAAGCATAGCACACCCGCGCGGAAAAAGCAACGCCGCCGGGGCCGCTGAAAAAAATTTCCCCCGTAGGGGGAACACCCAGCCGCCGAAAAAAACCGCTTGACAAATACACGGCACCGTGTTACATTCGAGCCACAGCAAACAACACGACACCGTGTAAAGGCCGAACAGGCCGGAAAGGAAAAACGCCATGACCAACAACGAGATCATCTTCGAGACCGTCCGCAACACCTTCACCCCCGCCCAGCTCGCCGAGCTGGTGCAGGCCACCTACACCGCCGAGCAGATCGCCGCCCGCCGCGCCGCCGTCACTATCACCGTTGACGAGGGCAGCGACGAGAGCGCCGAGAACATCTTCTCCGCCATGCTGGCCGCCGACACGTTCCACACCTTCGCCGAGTGGAAGCGCATGGGGTACAGCGTGAAGAAGGGCCAGCACGCCGCGCTCACCTGCCAGCTCTGGAAGTACACCGACAAGCCCGGCAAGGCCGCCCGCGAGGCCGCCGAGGCGGCAGGCCAGGACACCCCCGAAACCGACCCGCATTTCTACATGACGAAAGCCCATCTTTTCCACGCCTTGCAGGTCGAGAAGTCCAAGCGTTGACCCAGCACAAGCGGACACTTTAGCAGGGCTGCACCGCACAAAGCAACCCAGCCCCATACAGCAAGCCCCAAAACAACACAACAGGAGGAACACCCCATGAAAAAGTTTACCGGACGTTACACCACCAACACCGCGAAGGCCCTGAAAGGCTCCGAGCGTATCTTATGCCAGGTCTCCGAGGACGGCACGATCTACGTTTGCAACGGCTATCTTCTCTGCACCATGAACGCGCCGGAGTACGCCGCCACGGTCCAGCCGTTGACCTGCTGCGAGCCGGGCGCGTGGACCTTCGACAAGGACGGCAAGCACGAGGACGACGCGCACAAGCTCGATCTGGTCAAGCTGTTCGCCGATACTGTCCGCACCGCCGCCGACGCCGAGCCGCTGGCCCGCGCCCCGTTCACGGTCCAGGCGAAGAAGGCCCCCGCCGCCTGCTACTATAACGCCGCCGCCGATTTCGCCGCAATCTATGACACAAAGTTCATTGACGCGCTTCACCCCGCCGCCCAGCTCCGCACCACGTCCGCGATCTCCGCCGCCGTCGCCTATGTCAATGACGAGCCGTTCGCCGTGGTCATGCCCATTAAGGCCGAGCCGAACGCGGCCCGCGCCATCAAGGCATTTTTCACCGAGGCCGCCGAGGACAACACCAAAACCGACGAAGCCGACAAGCTCCGCGCCGAACTGGCCCAGGCCCAGGAAGAAGCCGCCGCCCTGCGCGGCGATCTGTACCGGGCAGCCAACGAGATCGACGAGCTGAAAAACAAGCTGGCCGAGCTGCACGAAACCAAGACGGAACAGCCCGCCGAGCAGAAGCCCGAACCCAAAACCGCCGCCGAGATCATCGCGGCCCGCTGGGCCGAGGTGGACGGCCTGACCGCCACCATCAAGGGCGCAACCACCGCCGCGCCGGTAGTCTGGCTGGCCGGTGACACAAAGCCCCACGAAAAAGAGATCGAGGCCGCAGGCGGCAAGTGGAGCGGCAAGAAGAACGCCTATTATTTCCGCGTCGCCTGACCCGAAACCCGCAAGGCCGACGGCATCCCGCCGCCGCTGGTGCAAGTCCAGCCGCCCCCCGCCGGGGCGGGCGCTCATGGGTAAACCCAAAACCAAAACACAGGAGGAGCACAAAATGAAAACCACCGGATACTGGTCTTGCAGAAACGAGATCATTTCCGCGCACCTGTCCACCCCGCACAAATACGAGCCGTTCACCGAGCTTTTCGACGTGGACCAGCTCGACGCCATCCGCGACAAATACGGCGTGGACCTTTACCGCGAGTGCTACGCCGACGCGCTGCACGAGGTCACGGAGGCCGCCAACATCACAACGCATCTTCGCGCCCTGGGCGTCGAGTGCAAGCCGATCTTCACCCCGGACGACTGCCACGTGAATTTTATCGCCGTCTTTTCCCTCGGCAGCACGACCGCCCAGCGCATCAACGAGATCGTCCGCAAGGCTGATCTTTGCGTCCTGTTCCAGTGCCCCACCCACTAACCAAAACCACAAAACGGAGGTACACAAAATGTCTTGCTTCATCATGTCCGACCAGGCCCACGCCGCCACCGCGAACGCCCTGGAATACATCCTCAACAGTGGCTTCAACCGCTTCGGCTTCGACGCTCCCGACAGCCTTTACAAAGCCCTGAGCGACTGCCGCGACCGCTACGGCTTCTACTGCTCCGGCCTGATCTTCCGCCGCCTGTACGACCTGAACAGCCGCGCCTATGCCGGGCGCTACAAAACCGATGCCGACACCACGCCGCCGGAGATACCCAGCGTTCCGCCGCTGGTACAGGAGCGGGAGCGCGAGGACCAGCACGAAAAGCTGTTGCCCTGGCACTACAAGCTCGCCAAGCTGATCGACTGCGAGATATACCAGGCCAGCGAGGACGCCACCAGAAAAGACCCGCTGCTCCTGGCCCTGATCGACTTCTCCCGCGTCTACACACATTTCCTCGTTTCCAACACCGCCGACTACAACGTCGCCCCATGGGGCACGATCTGACCCCGCCGCCGGACACCTTCGCGGGCCGCACCGGACAGCAAAGCGACCCGACCCCATAAGCGAAACCCCAAAACACAAAACGGAGGTACACAAAATGTACGAACAAACAAGCATGATCGGCCCGCAGACCGCCGCCCGCTACTACGAGATCAACGAGGAGACGGCCCGCAACGCTCACTACTGCGTCCACATGAGCGACTACAAGCCCGGCAGCGCCACGGCGGAATACCGGCGCGCCGTGGACAAGGCCGCCGCCCTGGTGGAGGCCAAAAAGGCCCGCGTCAGCCCCTTCTACCACGACAAGCTCGACGCGCTACTGGACCGCTACGCCCTCCGCCTGGCCCAGTGGATGAACGACTACAACCGCAACCAGGCCAGCTATCCCAGCCAGTTCATTTCCGGCGCGGGCGGCTACAATATGCGCAAGCACGAAAAGCAGATGTCCCGTGAAGGCACCCTCTGGAACGAATACGACGAGATCAAGGCCATCTTGAACAAGATCGAGGCCGTCGGCTCCGGCCCGGTCGATCTGGCCGACCCTCACGCCCGCGAAATGCTCGCCGACCAGCTCCAAAAGCTCCAAAACAAGCTCGACGAAAGCAAGGCCCTGAACGCCTACTACCGCAAACACAAATCCTTCGATGGCTTCCCCAGCCTGACCGCCGAGGCCGCCGCCAAGCTCACCGCCAGCTTTGCCGACACACAAGAACGCTGCCCCTGGGTCAAGTCTCCCATCCCTGACTACGAATTGACCAGCCTTCGCGGCAAGATCAAGCGGGTCCAGGCCCGCCTCGACGAGCTGGACAAGCGCGCCCAGCAGGCCGAACAGCCCGCCGACAGTACAAAGTTCCCCGGCGGTGAGATCGTCCGCAACCTGGAAGCGGACCGGCTCCAAATCCTCTTTGACGAAAAGCCTGACGAGGACACCCGCGCCGCGCTGAAACAAAACGGCTTCCGCTGGTCCCCCCGGTACAGCGCATGGCAGCGCCAGCTTACCCCCAACGCCGAAGCCGCCGCCCGCCGCGCCCTGGGTCTGACCGAATAACAAACCAAATCCCGCCCCGGAGGTCACGAGGGCAGAAGGAGCACAAAATGGAATGGAACATCCCCAGCGAGAACGCCATCATCACCCGCCTCGACGAGCTTTACGAAGCGCTTGACCGTTTCCCCGACAGCCCCATGGCCCCGGCCTGGCAGCACGAGATCGAGCACCTGAAAGAACAGCTTGCCTACGCCGGATAACAAAAACGCCTGTCCTATCGAGCATACGGGGAGAAAGGACACAACATGACCACGACCACAGCCCCCACAAGATACACGATCAACCTCGACGGAACGCTGGAAAAATGGTATTTGGAACACGATGGTGGCGAGACCATCTATCTCCGCAAGACCCCGCGCCCAAAATGGAACTGCGGCATGAAAGAGTTTCCCGCCGCCGAGGTATTCCCCGACTACAAAACCGCCCGCGCCGCGCTCAAATCCCGCTCCAACGCAAAATAACCCATAGACTTCTACACGCCAGCGTGTTATAATGCACCCAAATCCAAAGGAGGCTCCCATGGACCAAAACGCCGACATTTTCCCCGCCTACCGTCTCGTGGCCCAGTTCGCCGACGGTCAGCGCCTCACCTTCGACGGCCTGACCGAGCGGCAGGCACAAAACCGCATGGAGGCCGCGCAGGCGCTCCACGGTGATATTTGCTGGTACGACGGCGTGACCGACCAGCACTACGAAAACGGCCATTTCTACAAGCTCACGCCCCCGCCGCCGACGATCAACATGATCGACCTGACGGACTACCACGAAAAGGAGGAATGACCGTGCCCATTCCCGAAAGCAAGCGCCGCAACAACGACATCTACAACGCCAAATGCGACCGCATCAGTGCCCGGCCCGTCAAGCCCGTCGGCAACGCCATCCGTGCCGCTGCAAAAGCCGCCGGGCAGAGCGTCCAGGCGTATGTGCTCCAAGCCTGCGCCGAGCGCATGACCCGCGAGGGCCAGCCGCTCACGATTGACGCGCCCGCCGATCACAAATAAGCCGCCTATGATCACAAAACCGGCGGTCCCGATCACAAAAACCGCCGCAAAACGAACGCCACCCCGACAGGCTGCGACCAAACAGCCCGCCGGGGTGCTTTTTATGCCATTCGCAAATTGTTTTCCCACGGGCCATTCGTTCCCGCCGGAAACAGTCTTTGCGCACGCGATTTCACTGACAGAAAAACACAGGAAATTGAAACAGCTCGACCCATGGCCGCCGGGCCGCCGCCCTCACCAAAAGCCAGGTGAAAAAGCAACTCCCGCCAGCCCTTAATTTTTTCGGCGCTTAATAGGTACGCGCGCGTGAAGCACGCTCCAAAAGCTCCTCCGCCATTGGCACCTCGTCCAGCGCCTCGCCCAGGCACAAAACTGCCTTGTCGTGCCAGTTCCGCACGGTGCTGTCCGGCGCTCCCATGCGTACCGAGATATTCGCCCAGCTATGGTGACATTTGTGCCGCAGTTGAAGGATGCTTTTGTACTTACCGGAAAGGCCGTCCAAACAGCCCCGCACGGCAGCGGCGTCGCCCTCCAAAACCAGCAGCCGCACGTGTATCTCCTGCAGGCGCTCATACACGCCCCGCTCGTCCAGCCGTATCACGGCAGCCTCCACCGGTTTCCCAGGGCCTCCGCCGCAGGGCATCCCGTCGCCGCCGGTTCCTTTCAGCGTGTCGTACAAGCTCTCCTGCTCCCGCTGCTCCGTCTTGAGCAGGCGCACCATCTCCGGTATCTCGTAGTAATACCGGACGATCTCTTTCACGTTTTTCTCGCGCATCTGTCAGCCTCGTTTCTGTTGCTTATTCCTTCCGCCGGGCCTCCTGTGTGCGGTCCGGCGCTTTATCCAGTTCATCCGCGATCAGGATACGGTCGCTTTTCTTCCGGTGCTCTGCTTCCCACCGGGCCAAAAATCGCCGCTGGGCGTGCTGGGCGATGTTCTTTCCGTAGAAGGACGGCATGGGCCGCTTACGTTTCCCCATCGCTGCCTCCGAAGACGTTCTCCTGGTCCTTGTCTTCCTCCTCAGCCACCGGCGGCGCGGACAAATGCCTGTCCAGCTCCCGCCGCGTCAGCGACGCCAGTTCTTCCAGCTTGTCGCAAAAGCCCTCGTTCACGGCCTGCACCGGAAAGATCACGCCCGCGACCAGCATACCCGTCTTTGCCACCACATAGCGCCCGCCACTGTCCGACCGGCGCACGTAGAGTTCCAGAAAATCCATCTGGTCTTCCAGCGGCCCAAGGTATTTGCTCTGGATGAACAGCAGCCCGCCGGGGAAACGCAGCGGCATCAGCACCTTCCCGCCGGAGGAAATCGTCACGTCCATATCCTCCGCGCGGACCTCAGAGCGGCACCAGTCTTCCACGTTCAGGCCCTCCGGCAGCGCGCTGTGATTGAAATATATCTTGTCCTGCTTCTTCTCTGACACGTCGAACATCCGGTAAAGCTCCGGTTCCGACAGCACCGGCAGACCGTGTAGGGGAAAGGCGCAGCACCCGTCCCCAAGCCACTGTGTCACAACTCCGTCGCCGTCCACACGGTCGAACAGGCAGAACGCATTTGCGCTGCCGCACAGCGCCGCGACCTTTTTCAGCTTCATCGGCCAGTCCTCCCGCTCTCCGCTCCGTTGATGGCGCGCACGGCCCGGTCCACATCCGCCGCCGTGGCGTTGTCGATCTGCACGATGCTGGTGCCGTCGGAATAGCTGGTCCGGCGCACGGAGCGCTCTGGCTTCCGCATGGCCGCGATCACGTTCGCCAGGCCGTCCAGCAGCGTCGCCACCAGGACGACCGTACCCGCCCAGGTCCAGAAGTTCGCAAAGATGATCTCAAAAATGCTCATGTTATTTACTCCTTCTCCATCGTTCGATTTCACAGTCGGCCCCGGTTATCCACCGGCCCCCGATCTTGTGTGCATAGTCCAGGAACAGGACCGCCCCGGTGAAGCGCACGCGGAAGTCTTCCAGCTCCGCCGCCGAAACGCTCATGTGCCCAAAGGCTTCCTTCATGTCCCGCCACACCGGCCACGGCACGAAGAAAAAGCGGTCCTGGATGCCCACGCACACCGCCGCCAGCGCGCCGCAGCGGTGGTGCCGCTCCAAGGTCTCCATCTGCGTTTCCGTCAGCACGTCCCGCTTCATGGCGTCCGTAGTGGTGTACTTCGCCTCGAAAATGATACTGCGCCCGCCGTCCAACGTGCCTTGAAAGTCCGGCTGGGCGTGTGCGGTGAAGCGGCCCACGAAAATACCGCCTTCCCGCTTTTCCAGCACCCGGAACGGCTCCGGCGTCTTCTCCACCTTCGCCCGGCCCTGGCTCGCGTACAGAAGGCACGCCTGACGGATAGCCTCCTCGAAGTCATGGCCCCGGTTGTTGCTTATGCTGGCGTGGTACTGACCCAGCGCTCCGCGTCGTCCCTTCATGCCATACCAGCCTCCACGATATGCGTGGCCCGCATATCCGCCGCGTGCAGCTCGTACACGATGCGGTGCAGCTTCATCGCCTCGTTCAGGCCACGGCTCCCGCCGCGCACAGCGTCGTCCCACGCGCCCATGTGCCAGCGGATAGCCAGGGCCTCCTCGTCTTCCAGCTTCATAAACCGCGCGATCAGGTAGACAGACTTTTCCCCGTGTCCCATGGGGAAGCGGTCCTTTTTCACGTAGGAATAGACCTCGCCCGGTCCCGCGTGATGCTCCCGCACGTATGTATTCGCCTTGCACAGGTCATGGAGCAGCGCACAGATGGCAACGGCCTCCATCGTCGGCTCGTTGTCGATCACGACCTTCCGCAGCTCCCGGAACACGTTGACGCTGTGCTCCACCAGTCCGCCGGGGTAGGCCAGGTGATGCTTTGTGCTGGCTGGCGCGGTGAAAAAATCCGTCTCCCGCTCCATCCATTCCAAAAGCTCCTCCGCGCCCTCCCGGTGGATATACCGCCGGTAAAGCTCTTTGAACTGTTCTTCTCCTGTCATTTCAGCCCTCCGTTCTGTTTTATATGCGCTCGCCGCATGGTCAGGTAGAAATACCATCCTGTTTGCTCGTTGAATGACTTCTCGCACTCCACCAGCTCCCAGCCGCGATACTGCTTTTCCCAAAAACGCACAAACTCCTCACTGTCCTCCGGCAGCTTTGCGATCTTGTCCAACTGGCGGCGCGTGTACTTCCGGTCATTCGGTGCCCGGTGCCACGGCTTTTCCAGATTTTGCGATTGCGTCCAGTGCTTTTTCCCGGCGCTGTCCTGGACCATGTACCCGGCCATGCTGGCGATGCCCTTTGCGTTCGGTCTCAGGCGGTCAGCGTTTGCCCATCCGTACATGACCGGCTCCCGGTCCTTTGTGCCCTTGGTCTCCCACCACAGGTTTTCCACCTCGTCGCGGTCCAGGCCGCCGTTCATCAGAATGTGATGGTGGATGCGGTGGGTCCCATCCTTCTTTCGCCCGATCTGCGTCACAAGCAAATACTTGAGAGAGGGCAGGTCCCGCTTCTTCCGCAGGTATGCTACCCGGCGCAGATACTTGGCGACGATCTTCGCGGCCTCCTCCTCGCTCTCCGGCAGAAACTCCGGGGCGTAGGTCAGATGGACCACCAGATCACCCACGCCGAAATTGCTGTTGGCAAGCTGAATGAAATAGCGCTTGGCTCTCCGGTCATTGAGGTTCTTCTGTTTCGGCGCAGAGACGTTGACTTTCTTCCCACGCTTCCGTCCGACCGCCTGCTGCTGTTGTCCGCTGTACGGATAGATTTCCGGCGAAAGGAAGTTCTTGCCACAATGGACGACCTTTTCTCGTATGAAAGACCTGTTTATCATCCGTGTACCCCTTTGCATCGTCTCCGGGTCCTTCCTCGATGCTTTTCGCAAGAAGGATAATACCCATTACAAGCCCGTCCGCCGCCTCCCGGCGGCGTTGCGGCGCGCCTCTCTGCATCCTGCGTCGAGGCCGCTATCTTGACTTTATCCGTGCATTGTGGTACAATATGTAGTAGGAAATGACCCCACGCACAGCAAAATCTTGAAGATTTCTCCCCCGGTTTTCGCTTCCCACAGCGAGCGCCGGGGGAGAATGTTTTTTATGCTCTCCGGCGCTTACGCACCGGAGATTTTTTCGATTTTCGATCAGATGTCAAAGCCCGGCGCGAAGCCAAGCGAATAGTAGGCGTCGTTGAAGTCCGCAGACCCGCCCGTGTCCACACCGCAGAAGTAGTTCGCGATGCTCGCATACACGGAGCGGAGCCACCAGGGATACGTTCCTTTGTCGCCGCACTCCTTCACGCGGTCGCGCTCACGGGCGAAGACCGGGAGCTGGAAGTCGTCGTCTCCGTCCTTCCACCAGGCCCCGTCCGGCGTGCCGAACACATCCGTTGCCGACGGCAGCCACAGCGGGTCCGAATACTCTACCCGCTCGCCCTCGATGGTCTCCACGAAGGTCCGGGGCACGATGATCTCCCGCCATTCCGCCGCGATGTGCGGGTAGATGTCCTCCAAAACGTGCTTGCGTCCCTTGCTCTTGAAATACCCGGTCTTGTTGGTCGCCTCGTCGTTCATCACGCCCTCGTCCCAGCAGTCTTTGAAGACGAAGCGGGCCGAAGTGGGCGTCACGTAGCAGCAGACCACGGTGACGGTCCCGCCGGTATCCAGCGGCACCTCGATCTCGTCGCGCTTGGCGAGCAGGTGGTCCAGCTTGCCCTCGGCCTTCGCCCGCTTCAACTGGGACGGGCTGATGAAGCCGACGTGGATGCTCCGCATCCTGCATAGGTCGTCCTGCGTCACACTCTTTTCCTCCGCCGGTTCCTCCGGCTCTGCCTTCTTGCTCACAGGCTCCTCGGCCTTTTCCGGGGCGCGCCCGGCCCGGAGCAACACGGCCAGCAGTTCACCGGCCTTCTCCCTCTGGCGGTCCAGTCGGCTCAGGTGTTCCAGGAACGCCGCCCGCTCGCGCGCCACCAGATCGGCGTCGCCCTCCACGTGCAGCCGGGCCTCCCCAAATCGCAGCGTCAATTCGCTCATGTGCTTGTCCTCCTTTAGTTTATATAGGTATGTGCCGCTCACGCGCTCAGGTTTCAGCCTTCCCGCCGTGATGGCGCATCCAGTTCCGAATGTACTGGGTGATGTCTCCGACGAAGCCCGTGCAGAGGTGGATGTCGTGCACAGGTTTTCCCTCGCAGCGGCAGTCCGAGCAGTTCAGACCGTTGTTGCACTGAGCCTCGCAAAACTGGCACATACAGTTCCCGTTGTCGAAGGGACACGGGCTGACCGCCTCCACCTCGATCTCATGGCCGCAGCCGGGGCAGAAGTTCCAGCCGTTTTCCACCGGCCCGTCCGCCTCGAAGGTCTCGATGTACCCGCATCCCCGGCAGTTCCAGGTGTTGTGCTCTTGGTCCACGCATGAATAGATCACTTTCTCGTCCATCACAGTACCTCCGCCGGTTCCCGGAGCCATTCCAGACAACACTTGATGCACGTCTGTGTATCCGGCGACCCCTTACATCTGTCCTCGTCCCCGTCGTGCGGGCACATAATGACTACGGCCAGCTCCTCGTCGTCCATCTCCCTGATCTTGTCCGCACGGGTGAACACCACGTCCGGGCACTCCTGCTTTCTGGCCTCCCGGCAGGCTTTCCCGCCGTAGGTCAGCAGGCAGCCGGATACCCGGCACCTATCACACAGTTTCATACACTTTTCCTCCCGTTTCCGGTTCGTAATTCAGCCACACCGTTTCCGTTCTTGCCGCGCCGCCTTCCGCCTGCGCCCGCCGGTGCAGCTTTTTCCACCCCTGCAGGTGTTCGTTGTACAGGTCGTTGTCATAGCCGGACAAAATGACCGGCCCCGGATGCTCCTTCAATGCGTCCAGAAGCTCGATGTGCTGGGCCTCCTCCGCCATCTCCACGATGTATTGCTTGCCCTTGCGCGTATGCAGCATATAAGGCGGGTCCGCGTAGATCAGCACGTCCGGGTGACGGAAGCGCCTGATCACATCGACCGCCGGGGCCTGCTCGATCTGCGCATCTTTCAGGCGTTCCGCCACGGCGGCGATACGCTCCGGGAGCTGCCGCCAGTAGCGCACATCGTAGGCGTACTCCCGCCCGGCACGGTCATTTTTCCAGCCGCCCTTGTAGACGACGGTGCTCCCGTGGGCCTGCCAGTACCGCACCAGCGTCAGCCGGGCCGCTTCGATGCCGTCCGGCCGGACCTGTCCGCCTGCCTTGAAATACGCCCATGCCTGTTCATACTCGCCCCGGCTGTACGGCGTACAGGCCACAGCCCGCATCAGCTCCTCCGGCTGTTCCCGGATGCAGCGGAACAGGTTGATGATCTCACCGTCCAGGTCGTTGATGGTCTCGATACGGCTCGGCGGCTTTTTGAAGAACACGGCCCCGCTCCCGAAGAACGGTTCCAGATAGCTCTTGTGCGGCGGCATGAGGGATACAATCCAGTCCGCCAGCCGCCACTTGCTTCCCGGATATTTCAGCACAGGCTTCATCTGGCCCGCTGTCTTGAACATCTCCGCGTTCCAGTCGATAGCCTGTCCACACCAGCCGCAGAAGCAGCAGCGGTTCCCGTCCTCGTTGTAGAGATATTCACCGCTCCCGCAGGTAGGGCAGGCCAGGATGTTCGCGTCCCCGTCCGGGTGCGGCGATCCTGGCATCCGCCGGAACAGAGCCTCCCGGCCCATCCGGCAAGCCTCGTCCACGATTTCAAGGCTCTCGTATGTCTCCCGGTGCTCCGGGTCCAAAATCTCAGCAGCTCTTTCATAAGTCATGGCGCACCTCCTTATCCGTCGTAGCAGCCACACGGAGCACCGCAGAGGCATCCGCCGGAGCTGTCCGGGAACAATTCGTCGAAGGTGATCTGCGCGTCTTCAAACGCTTTGTTCTCCATGAACTCGTTGTAGTAGCTCTCCCAGGACCAGTCGCGACCCAGCCCTTTGACGTTTACATTCCTCGCAGCCGAGCCGTGTTCAAGCGCGATTGCGCGCTGAAACAGGTCCGGGTAATTCTCCCACAAGGCTTGTATCTCCTTCTTTTTCATGGAAGGACAGAAAAAACACGAGCTTTTTCCCGGCTTCGGCAGCCCGGCCCGCTCGATCACGCGCACGCACTCCTCGCGTGTCCATCCCCATTCATAGAGCGGATAATGTTTTTCGTACTTTTTGTCCGCTTCGTCGATTGGTGCGGCGTGTTGGATGCGCCGCGTCTCCCCGGCATCGTAGCCGATGTATTTTTGGACGCGCTGGCCGCTGGCCCACACCTCTTTGCACGGTTGATAGTTGTTGCAGAACTTCTCCTGCGTCCCGATCTTGTGCTTGAGGGAGCAGCGCTTGAAGCCGTAGGCGATGGAGGGCAGCGTCCCGCTGTTGATGCACTCCTGTTCCAGCGTCAGGCGGTTGCCGTCCTTGTCGTGATACTGCACAGAGGTGATCTGCGGAAGCCCATGCTTTTCCAGCCATCCGTTGAAGGTCTCGATGAACTCATACGTGTGTGGCTGTTCTCCGCCGGTGTCGGCGAATAAGATCAGGTCTATCGGGATTTTGTGCAGGTACATTCCGATGATCATGGCGGTGCTGTTGGTCCCGCCGCCGAAAGAAACGACATTCATCACTTTCTCCTCTCCGGCGTCAAGATCGCGGCCAGCTCCACGCCGCGCACATCAGCCTTATCGAACATTTCAAAAACCTTGTCCCAGGCGGCAGCGCATCCGCTCGCCGTCACGGTCGCGCCGGTCCTCTCGCCGGTGGTGTAGGTAACAATCACAGCATATTTCATCCTTTAATTCTCCTTTAGCTCAGGACACCAAGCCGGAATATACGGCAAAAGCCGCTCGATACCGACGATGTACCCCTTGCATCTTCCGTCTGCGCCGCAGCGGAAGGACGGAACATCTTTCAGCCACGGCTCTGTAACGAGAAAACGGCAGCCCTCGCACGTGCGGGAGTAGTCCGCCTTCACAGTGCGCTTCATTCCGCCGCCTCCGAGGCCCCGCCGGTAAGTCCTGCATAGGTCCAGCCATCTTCCCGGACCTGAAAGGCGTCTCCGAGCTGCACCACATCAGGGAAGTTCGCCTGCGTTGTCTGAATGGCGAACTTGTCGATCTCTGTTGCGTGGTAGCTGGCGATCTCTGCGCCCAGCTTGCCCAGGGCGATATGCCCACAGCTCATGCCATCGTACATAGACAGGACCTCCACCGGCTCCGCCGTCAGCCCCTCAAAGTGGCCCATGATGTGCGCGATCACATCTACGGTCCAGCCGTTGCCCAGCATCTTGTAGGCTTGACTGGGGCTTACGGGGAAAGCATAGGTCTCCGGCACCGTTTGGAGGCGCATACACTCGCGGACCGTCAGCTTGCGGATGATGTAGCAGCCGTCCCTCAGCTTGATAGGGTACTCTTGCCCTTTGACCGTGATTATTCCGTCGCGCACCTGATAGATCGGCGCATCCAGGGTCCCGCAGTATTCGTAAAAATCGCACGAGGTCGTCAGGCAATTCGTCTTGTCCTTCATGGCCCGGCCCCGCCGCGTCTTGCTCTGCGGCATGGCAAGGTCCACACACTCGCCCGGCTGAATGACTGTGTACCCCAGCTTCGTCGCCTCGTTCACCTGCATGGGAGGAGCGGCGGCCTTTATCACCGCACCATCTACTACCAGCACGGCGCAACTGCTCGTGACCATGCTCCCGGTCGAAAGGGTAGGTGCTTTCTCTGACACTTCTGCACGGTTGTATGGGTTGAACATCTCCGGCAGGTAGCCTTTCTTCTCCACGATGTCGCTGATCGACCGACGGACGGTTTGATTTTTCTCTGCATCGACCAGCACAGCATCTTCTCCGTCTATCGCGCAGACATGGAGCGGTTCCGCTATGCAGTCATATTGCTGCTTGGCTGGGTTCGGGTCGTTCATTCTCGGCACAAGATTGTTTTCAAGTTTTCCCATGTGTGCATCGACCGTTCTCGACTTCCAGCTTTCCAGCGCATTGACGACCAAAGCGCCCTTCGTCTCCAAAATATCCCGAAGCAGGATGCCACGGTCCTCCGGCAGCTCGACCGGCACTTGGCTGTATGTACCATCGGGGTTGCGCTTCCCGGCCCAGTAGAGCCGCTGGCGGTTCTGTGCGCTCACCAGTGCGGAGTTGATAAGCACGGGTTCCACGCCCAGTTCCGCCGTGATCTGTGCCCGGATTGCGGAGGACATGGATTTATTGTTCTCATAAAGAAAGTAGTCCGGCTGGTACTTATCGCGGGCGATGCGGTAATTCAGGAACAGCTCCCAGCCGATGCCGCTGGCCTCAGTCTCGCGGTTCTTGGTCTGCGCGATGCTCCAATGGGTGCACGGGCTTCCGCCGATCAATAGTTTCATTCTGTTCTCCACCTTTCCGCCGCCGCCATGACCTTCTCGGCATACTCGCGGTTCCCCGTGTCGTGCCCTGCATTGTAGGCCGTCAGGGCCGCGCCGACGTTCCCGGCGTACTGGTCCAGCTTTTCAGCGATGAAAGCCACGCCGTACTGAATGTTCTCCGCCGGTGATAGGTCGGCGGGGAAGTAGTCGGGATTGAGCTGCATCAGGCCGTAGCAGCCGACATAGCTGACCGCCTCCGGGTTGAAGCTGCTCTCCGTTTCAATGAGGCCCAGGGCCAGCGCGTACTCGACCTTGTGTTCCTGGCAGGCGTCCCACAAGACTTCCTGCAGTTCCGCACTCATGGGCACGTCCTCTCTGAACGTGAACACCTCCGCCGCCGGTTCCTCCGGCTCCGGGTCCGGCTCGAAGTAGACCGTCTGGACCGGCTGGGAGGCCGGGACCATAATGGTCGGCGGCTCGACGATGATCAGCGTCTCCCGCTCCGCCGCCCGGCGGGCGTCTGCCTCGTCCATGATGCGGAGCAGGCCGAAGCAGAAGCAGATGATCGCCAGCAGCATACCCATATAGAACTTGTCCGCTTTACTGGCCCGCATCCGTCTTCGCCTCCAATCTCAGCCACCATGCCGGGCTGTTCCGCTGTTTCTTGTAGGGGCAGCCCCTTCCGGCATCGCAATTCACGCGCCCGCATCCAGCGCAATAATTTCTCTGGAACTCCTCGTCCCACGGTCCTTCCAGCATAGGGAGCGAAGAAAGAAACTCGCCCAGCGCTTCCGGGGACTGCGTGATCTTTTCAAAGTTGGTCATTTCTTTAGGCTCCTTTCATGCTCGGCGCGGCCTTCGGACGGCGGCCACGCTTGCGCAGATTGCTTTGGTAGGTCTTTTCGCCCCGCTCGGCCTTGTACTCCGGGCGGAAGTTATGGTCCAGGACCATCTCGCCGGTCCGCTCGTCGGTCTCCTGCCCGCGCTTCAATTCCGTGTACACGGTGCACTGGCTGATACCCAGCTCGGCGGCGATCTTTAAGGGGGAGGCGTTGTCCTTCCACATCTGTTCAATCTTTCTGCGGTCCTCAAGCGTCAGCTTCTTCACCATTCGTCACCTCGTTTCTCCCATTTCAAGCCCTGAAATAGATAAAAAAATAATGCAGAAAAAAGCGTTAAACTTTTTTCTGCATTTAATTTACTATGGGACCTGATACGCCGCAGGAAAAAAGTTCCGCCCTCAGCCGCGGCAGAGGGCGGAAGCGGCTTATTCAGAAAATTGGATCGACTTACTTCTTATCTCCCAAAAACGTGATAGAATTTACCAAAATAGATATGATGACACAAACCCATAACGCTTTGCTCATAGAAGGCAATACATCCATAAGGCCGCCCCAATCTTCATTGGCAACTTGCATAGCGGCATCCGAATAAAATGAGCATGCAGTCAATGCTGTCAACGATACGCTTATAAAACCAAACCATTTTGAATTTTTCTGTTTAGATGTCCAAACCAAATTTAGGATCGCAAAAATAATTGCACCAAAACCCATTACTAACCACATATTTTAACCTCCTTAAATTCCGATTTGTCCTTTTGGTTCCTTCTTTATAACATACATCTTACTTTATTTCAATCCCCGTAAATGCAAAAGGCGGGAGGCGGTGCATGGCACCGTCTCCCGTTCTTTTTAAGTATCTGTATGCTGCTCAGTCGTACCGCAGAGCGTCGATGGGGTTCAGCTTGGCGGCCTTGTTGGCAGGCAGGTAGCCGAAGAGGATACCGATGCCCACGCTGACGCCGAAGCTGATGGCCACATCCGACAAGGAGGGGGTGGCGCTGAAGGTGACGCCGTTCATAGAGCCCATGATGCCCCCCACCACCACGGTGGCCGCCTTGGCCAGCAGAACACCGAACACGATCCCCAGCACGCCGCCCACGGCGGAGGTGGTGCCCGCCTCGATGACGAACTGGCCCCGGATGTCCTTCTGCTTGGCCCCCAGGGATTTCCGGATGCCGATCTCCCTGGTACGCTCCGTGACGGACACCAACATGATGTTCATAATGCCGATGCCGCCCACCACCAGAGAGATGGCGGCAATGGCCACCAGCACGATCATCATGGTATTCATCATGGCGTTCATGCTGTCCATCATCTCCGCGGAGGTCATGACCATGTAGTAGTCCGAGGACTGATAGGTCTTGTACAGCCGCTTTTCCACAATGCTCTTGGCAATGGAGGCCGTATCCCGGTTGGTAGAGGTCAGCAGGAACATTTCGTCGGTGCCCATCATCATGGTGCCGGCGCCCATCCGCTGGGCGTTTTCATAGGGGATGTAAATCACATCATCGGCGCTGCCCTCGCTGCTGTCGCCGCTTTTACTCAACACGCCGATGACGGTGTAAGGCACGCCGCTCAGAGAGATCGTCTTGCCCAGCGCATCCCCACGAAAGGCGGTCTGCGCCAGATAATCGCCGATGACGCAGACATTCTGATGCCGATCCACGTCGATGTAGCTGAGGAAACGCCCCTCTGCAAGAGCCTCCCCCTGCATGGTGCCCTTGGTGTCCTCCTTGAAGAACGCCTCGCTGACACCGTAGACCGAGGTGCGGTCATAGTCATCCGTCTGGTAGCGCACCTTGGCAGAAGCGGAGACATAGGGGGTCACGCCGGTGAGGTACTGGGGGTACTTGTCCACCAGTTCATAGAGATCCTCCACATCCACGTCACGGGTGCCGCCGGTCCCCCGGCCATAGGTCATGACCTGGATCAAATTGGAGCCCATTTTCTCAAACTGGTCGTTCATCAGGTTGGTCATGCCGTTGCCGAGAGACAGGATCACGATCACGGCTCCCACGCCGATGATGATGCCAAGCATGGTGAGGAAGGCCCGCATTTTGCTGGTCCGAAGGGATTTCAGGGCCAGCTTGAAGGATTGCCCAAAGTTCATGCCAGCACCTCCCCTTCAAGGCCCGCTTCCTCCGGCTGCACCACGGCGGCGGGGTCGCTGGCGTCGCCGTCGTAGATGATATGCCCGTCCTGAAGCCGGACGATCCGCTTTGCCTTAACGGCAATGGAGTTGTCGTGGGTAATGAGCACCACGGTGTCCCCCTCCTGGTTCAGCTTTTGAAGGAAGCCCAGCACCTCCCGGCCCGTCCGGGAGTCCAGTGCGCCGGTGGGTTCATCCGCCAGGATCACGGAGGGGTCCCCCGCCAGTGCCCGGGCGATGGACACCCGCTGCTGCTGGCCGCCGGAGAGCTGGCTGGGCAGGTTCTTCTGCTTGTCGGCCAGGCCCACCCGGCCCAGGGCGGCAATGGCCCGCTCCTTCCGCTCCTCCGCACTGACGCCGGCATACAGCAGGGGCAGCTCCACGTTTTCCAGCACGTTCAGCTTGGGAATCAGGTTATACTGCTGGAAAATGAAGCCCAGCATCTTGTTCCGGATCTCCGCCTGCTGGTCGTCATCCATGGTGGACACATCCACGCCCCCCAGATGGTAGGTGCCGCTGGTGGGCACGTCCAGACAGCCGATGATGTTCATGGCGGTGGACTTGCCGGAGCCGGACTGGCCCACAATGGCCACGAATTCCCCCTTGTCGATGGTAAGGCTCACGCCGTCCAGCGCGTGGACGTCTTCATCGCCCATGTGGTAAATCTTATAGACGTTGTTTAATTCGATCAGATGCTCCATGGCTTACATCCCCATGACCATGTTCATCATACTGCTGCTCTGGTTGAGGATCAGGACGATATCCCCCTCCTCCAGGCCGCTGGTGACTTCGATGGAGTCGCCGTCGTTCTTGCCCAGAGTGACCTCCCGGCTTTCCAGCTTGCTGGCGTCGATCACCGCGGTGTTGTCATCGTTCATGGCGCCGGGACCGGGCACCAGCACCGTGTTGCCCCGGTTCACCGCGTCCACAGGGATGCACAGGGCATTGGGCACCATGTCGCCCTGGATGGTGGCGGAGACGTTCATGCCGGGCTTCAGCTCGCCGTAGTTTTCGATGATGATGGTGACGGGGTAGCTGGTAGCGCCGCCTGCGGTGGTGCCGTTGATGCTCACCTTATCCACCACGCCGGAGAAGGTCTGGCCCTCCAGGGCGTCGGCGGTGATCTCCACCGTCTGGCCCACGGCCACCTTGCCGATGTCCAGCTCATCCACGGCCATTTCCAGCTTCAGATAGCTCATGTCGTAGATCACAGCCAGGGAGCCGGAGTTCATGCCCTCCACCTTGTCGCCGGCCTTGAAGTTCTTTTCAATCACGGTGCCGGTGATCTGGGAATCGATGTTGTAGTCATCCAGACTATCGGCGGCCATGGAGGCGGCCAGTTGGGCGTTTTCCAGGTTCAGCTTGGCGTTTTTGATCTGGTCCCGTGCGTTTTCAGACTCCACGGTGCAGAGGGTCTCCCCCTGCTTGACGGTGCTGCCCGCCAGCTTGGTGAGATTCTGCACGGTGCCGCTGGCGGTGGCATAGACCGTGGAGGCTCCGCCCAGGTTCAGGGGGGTCTGGCCGTAGCTGCCGTAGCTGCCGATCTGGGCGGTGGCGGTCATGGAGTCGGAGAGGACGCCGGGGTTCGGGATCTTCACCCGGACGCTGATGGCGGACAGGCCGTTGCTGGTGACGCTGGCGGAGTTGGAAACGGACTCCACGGTGCCGCTGACCGGCGCGTCAAAGTTGCCGGCATACACGGTGGCGGGCTGGCCCACGTAGAAATCCGTGGACTTGGCATAGGGGAACAGGAAGTCCACAGACAGGTCCATGCTGGAGACGATCTTGGCAATGGGGGAGCCTGCGGTGACGTTGTCGCCGTTGTGGACATACAGCTCATTGATGGTGCCGGAGATGGTGGCCACAGGGCTCAGCCCCTCCTTGGCCTGCTGATAGGCCAGCTGGGCCTGGGACACGGAGATATTGGCCCGCTCCACATTGTTCTGGGCGTCGCCGCTGTCCATGGTGAAGAGCAGGTCGCCCTTGCTCACCAGGTCGCCCTCTTCAAAGGGGGCGCTCTCGATCTCGCCGGAGATCAAGGTGGTGACGTTGTAGGAATCGGCAGGCTTCAGGGTGGCCGTGCCGGTGACGGACAACGTCAGGTCCTGTCGGACGGCCTGAGACACCAGGTAGCTGCTGTTCATCTGGTCATTGGCCTTTTTGGCGGCGTTGGCCACGCAGCCCGCCACCACGGCGGCCACGATCACCAGGACCACCAGGATCTTCAGCCACTTTTTGGCTTTTTTCGGCGCGGTAAACTTCTTCTTGGGTTTTTCGCCGGACACAGGGCCTCCCTGCACCGTCTGCGGGTCTTTCACCATTTCTTCCATACAGATACTCCTTTATTACTGCTGCCCGGGCATGGACTTTGCGCCCATGCCCCGCTGCAAAATTTTCAATGCCTGTTCCAGCTTTGCCCGGCCCTCCGGTTCCGGCTCCGGCTGCAAGCCGCTGTAGAGCACCGGTCCCAGAAGGGTCATGAGCATCCGGAGAATGGCGTCCAGGTCCTCCGGCTGCCGCAGGTCCAGCAGATCCGGATTCACACATGCCTCCATCCGCTTCAGAACCAGCTCCGTGTCCACGAATTTCAGCGCGCCGCCGCTCCGGTCCTCGCCGTTGCAGTTGGCAATGGCGGCCATCATGCCCATGCCGCCCAGGCTCCGGTCCCATTTCCGGTGCGCTTGCAGGTAATCGTACATCTCCGGCAGCGCCGCGAACACATCGCCGCCGCAGCGGCGCAGGATCTCCTCGAACGCCAGCAGGAGGGCGTCCATGCTCTCCTGGATCAGATACCGGAACAGGTCCTCCTTATCCCGGAAATACATGTAAAAGCTGCCCCGGGGGATCCCCGCCGCCTGAACGATCTGGTTGATGGAGGCCTCATTGTAGGGCCGCTCCGTAAACTCCCGGACTGCCGCCGTCAGCAGCTTTTCCTGCTTTTCCGGCGCCAGATTCAAAAATGTACTGCTGGGCAAACCGCCAGCCCCCTTTCAAAATACGCAAACCGCCGCCGTCCCATCACTCACACCGGGGACCGCGGGCAGTATTTAAAAAGCTCTCGCACCCTTTCCTCCCGTCGGGGGAAAGGATATGCTCCTGAAGTTAGGGTGCCTTAATATGACAACCTGTCAGGTATATTACCTGACAGGTTCCGCATGGGGAACCCATGCGGCCTGCATTTTTCGGAATCCCGAAAAATGATGATTGAAACGGTGCAGGAAAACCTTCCTGGTTTTCCCGCACACACCCTTTCCTCCCGTCGGGGAAAGGATATGCTCCTGAAGTTAGGGTGCCTTAATACGACAACCTGTCAGGTATATTACCTGACAGGTTGTCATATTTCAAGTCTATTTCAGGATTGTTCACAAAATCTTCACATTGTATGAACCAGGTCATACAGGGGGATCCGCCGGTCGTAGGGCTGGGGGCAGTAGGTCACGGAGGCGATCTTCTTCCCGCTCATACCATACTTGGGATGTACTCCGAAGAGGTCGATGTACCGCAGCAGGTCGTCCTTCTCCGCCGCCATGGCCTCTAACAAAAGCACCGTGGCCCTGGCGTCGTCCACCGCCCGGTGGCTGTTTTCCGCTTCCGTCAGCCCATAGGCCTCGATGGCGTTGCACAGCTTGTGGGGAAAGTCCCTCCGGTCCCGGTACACCGTCAGGGCATCCAGGAACCGGGGCCTCTGCAAGGCGGACAGCAGCCCCAGGGGCCGCAGCAGGTAGTAGAGAAAGTTCAGATCAAACTGGGCGTTGTAGGCCACCAGCAGCGGCTGCTCCGCCCCGTCCAGCAGGCGGCAGAAGCCCTCCGCCGCCCTGCGGTCGTCCACGCCCTCCCGCATCAGCTGGGCATCCGTAATGCCAGTGAGATTCGTGATGAACGGCGGCAGGGTCTGTCCTGCCGGCAGGCGGATCAGGGCGTTGAAATTTCCACATTCCTCGCCGTTTTCCAGGGCCACCGCGCCGATCTCAATGATCCGGTCCCGTCCGAACTCGATGCCGGTAGTCTCCGTGTCAAACACCACCAGCCGGTCAAACTCGTTCCAAAGCTCCATCACGCCGCCCAGTTCTCGCCGGTGGCGTAGTCGATCTCCACGCCGGGCTGCACATTGTAGCAGTAGACATGGAAGCAGACGCCCTGGCCGTCGTCCTCCACGGAATAAGCCTCCATCTCTACGCCCCGGGCCACCAGCTCGGAGCCCACAAAGGCGGGAGTCACCCGGTAGAGGACATGGTTGCCGGTGGAGGCCACATAATCCGCCACCTCGTTTTCAAAGGGCAGCATACCGTCCACATTCATATACCGGGTGCCGGTGATGAGGTTTTTCTCATTGGCGTTTTCGCCGGTGAGCTGGAAGCCGATGAGGTGGCAGCGGTTATACAGGCTCTTGCCGTCCACGAAATCGTACTGGTTCTGCACCCAGCCGGTGGGCTTCACCTTGCTGATGCTCTCCCGTTCCTCCGTGGGCATCAGGTCCACGCCGATGCAGGCCTCTGTGACTCCGCAGCGGCCCAGGCTGTCCAGGTCGCTGTAATATTCATAGGAATCGGTGGTGTATTCGTCCTCGGTGAAGGAGGGCTGGTTCCGGTCGATGACGGCGTAGGCGCTGGTACCGTCGTAGTCCGGGATGTTGGACATATCGTAGCTGGGCGTCAGCATCTGCCGGGCCAGGCTGACGATCACGGCCAGGGCGATGACCACCAAGGTTTCTTTCCAGCTGAGCTTTCGGCGGGTGCGCTGTTTCTTTGCCATAATGCTTCTCCTTTTCATTTTTTTGACTGCCACATCATACCAGCTTTCGCCCTTTTTCGCAACCGGGTATGAAGGCTTTTCCATCCGGGCAGACTATTTTCAAATCTGTTTGGGAGGAACGTTATGCGCAAACGTCTGCAAATTTTCTGTCTGCTGCTTCTGCCCTGCCTGACGCTGGTAGGCCTGCTGGGCCGGGGCTCCCCCGCCGCTCTGACGGCTTCCAGCGATGCCGCCATCCCCGCCTCCGCCGACAACTGGGGCCTCTCCTTTCCCGAGGAGGGCCTGACCCCCGTGGGCAACGCCACGGCGGAATTTCTGTCTCAGTACGACGCCTGGTACGTAGGGAACACCAGCCAGAAGGTCATCTACCTCACCTTCGACTGCGGCTACGAAAACGGCAATACGGAGGCCATTCTGGACGCCCTGAAAAAGCACAATGCCCCGGCGGCCTTCTTCGTGGTGGGCCACATGATTGAGTCCGCTCCGGACATTGTCCGCCGCATGGCGGCAGAGGGCCACATCGTTGGCAACCACACCTACCACCATCCGGATATGTCCGCCATCGCCGACAAGGCCAGCTTCCAGAAGGAGCTGGATTCCCTGGCGGCGCTGTATCAGGAGACCACCGGCCAGGAGCTCCCCCATTTCTACCGGCCGCCCCAGGGAAAATACAGCGAGGAAAACCTGAAAATGGCCCAGGAGCTGGGGTATCAGACGGTGTTCTGGAGCCTGGCTTATGTGGACTGGTACGCCGACAAGCAGCCCACAGCGGAGCAGGCCTACGCCAAGCTGCTGCCCCGGATCCACAACGGGGCCATCGTGCTGCTCCACTCCACCTCCTCCACCAACGCCGCCATTCTGGACGACCTGCTGACAAAGTGGGAAGACATGGGCTACCGCTTCGCGCCCCTCACCGAGCTGCCCGGCCTGACGATTTAAAAAACCACCCCGGACTGCTCCGGGGTGGTTTCTTATTTCTTCCGCTCAAACAGGGCCAGCAGCAGTCCGCCCAGCAGAATGGCGAAATCCGCCAAGTTCCAGACGTAGCGGCCCAGCTTCGGCAGCTTGGGGAACTGCACATAGTCGTAGACCCGGCCATGGCGCAGCCGCTCCCACAAATTGCTGAGACCGCCGCCCAGGGCCAGTCCCGCGCCGATAGGGTTCCGGCGGCGGAACACCCACACCAGGGGCAGAATCAGGATGGACAGCGCAGCCACCAGCGTCCGCTTCATGGGCAGGCTGAAGGCCGCCCCCTCATTCCACAGGGCTGTCAGGCGGATGCGGCCGTTCCAGAAGGCTTCGTCCTTCCTCCCCGGGCGGTTCAAAAACCACCGCAGGGCGGTGCAGGCGGCCAGCACCGCCGCCGCGATGCACAGTGTCAGCATGATCCGTCCTCCTTTGCCCGTTCCAGCGCGGCGCGCACCGCGCCAGTCTTGGCGTTCTTCTGGTTGTTCTGCCACACGGCGTCCCCGATCTGCTTCTGCACCTCCATCACCTCTTCATGGAAGGCGGAGGCCGACACCCGCAGGGCCCCGTGTCCCAGAATGATGACCTGCTCCGGCCCGTCGGAGGTGGCCACCCGGACCCGGTGCTGCCGCCCGATCTCATAGGTGGCCCGTTCGATATAGGCGTCCGCCGTCTCCGCCTCCTTGGTGTAGACGATGGTGATGTTGTGGTATTTTTCCACGCTGCCCAGGCCGCCCTTTACCTTGTAGGCGTCGAACACCAGGATCACCCGGCACCTCCGGTAGCCCTGGTAGTTGCACAGCAGGTCGCACAGCTTCTTCCGGGCGGCGTCCAGATTTTCCGCCGCCGCCTTTTTCAGCTCGTCCCAGGCAAAGATGATGTTGTAGCCGTCCACCAGCAGATAGTCCTCGCCGGAGAAGGCCTTTTTCAGTTCCTGGCGCTTTTCCTCGGAATTGTCCACCGCAGGCCGCCGGGGAGGCTTAGGGGGCATGAATTCCTTCCGCTTCACCGCGCCGTAGGTCCGCTCGAAAATGGCCTGCAACTCCTTGTCCTGGGCGGCGGTCCCGGCATAAGCACCGGCCGCCCGCCGCTGAGGGGCCGCCGCTTCCGGCTCCGGCTCCGCACCCTCGGGATGCCAGCCGCTGTCCACCTGGGCGTGTTGGGCCACCTCGTTCCATGGCACCACCACACCGGCCCCATGGGAACAGAACACGGAATCCGCCGTGTTCTCCACGTCCCGCTCCGGGTCGTAGCCGATGGCTTCAATAACCTTTTCCGCCTCGGTGCAGGGGAAATACCCCGCCGGAACGCAGCTGAGCCGCCCCAGGCCCCTGGTGTACACCGCCACATCCCTGGCGTAGTCCCGCAGCCCCGCCACAGGCGCCGTGCCGGTGAGAACCGTTTCCTCCCCCGCCGTCTCCGGCGGGTCGATTTTTCCGCCCATCTGCTGCAAGTCCGTCATGGCCCGGCCCACCTGCTGGGCGGGCACCTCCAGCCGGAAGCGGTACCAGGGCTCCAGCAGCACGCTCTCCGCCTGCATCAGTCCCTGCCGCACCGCCCGGTAGGTGGCCTGCCGGAAGTCTCCGCCCTCGGTGTGCTTTTCATGGGCCCGGCCTGTCAGCAGGGTCATTTTGATATCGGTGATGGGGGAACCTGTCAGGACCCCCAGATGGGGCTTTTCCAGCAGGTGGGTGAAGATCAGCCGCTGCCAGTTCAGGTCCAGCTGATCCGTGGGGCAGGCGGAGGCGATGGTCAGGCCGCTGCCCGGTTCGCCGGGCTCCAGCAGCAGATGCACCTCCGCATAGTGCCGCAACGGCTCAAAGTGGCCAATGCCCTCCACCGTATTGGCGATGGTCTCCCGGTAGCAGACGGCCCCGGTGCCGAAGCGGACCTCCATCCCCAGCCGCTCCCAGATGAGCCGCTGCAAAACCTCCATCTGCACCTCGCCCATCAGCTGGGCGTGGATCTCCCCATTGTTCCAGACGATGTGGAGCTGGGGGTCCTCCTCTTCCAGCTGCCGCAGCTTCTGCATAGCCGTGTGGGGGTCCGTGCCGTCCGCCAGTTCCAGCCGGTAGGTCAGCACCGGCTGCAGAACCGCCCCGACCCAGTCCGGCTCGATGCCCAGCCCCTGGCCGGGGAAGGTGTGGCTCAGCCCCGTCACCGCCACCACGGCTCCGGCCTCCGCCGTATCCACCGGGCGGAACTTCGCCCCGGAATACAGCCGCAGCTGGTCCGCCTTTTCCTGCCAGGGGGCATCCCCCTCCCGGCCGGTCAGCAGGTCTTTCGTGTGCAGGGCGCCGCCGGCGATCTTCATGTGGGTCAGCCGGGCCCCCTGGGCATCCCGGGTGATTTTGAACACCTTGGCCCCGAATTCCGGCGGATACACCGGCTGGGGGGCATACCGCTCCACGCCGGAGAGCAGTTCCTCCACGCCCTCCACCTTCAAGGCGGAGCCGAAAAAGCAGGGGAACAGCTTCCGCTCCGCGATCATGCGGGAAATGGCCGTGTCCGGCAGTTCGTCTGTTTCCAGGAAATGTTCCAGAACCGATTCGTCGCAGACGGCGGCCTCCTCCGCCAGGGTGTCCGAATTTCCGAAATCCACGCAGCCGCTGCTGAGCTTGTCCTTCAGATGGGCCAGCAGGGCTTCCCGGTCCGCCCCCGCCAGATCCATCTTATTAATAAAGAGGAAGGTGGGGACCTGATACCGCTCCAGCAGGTCCCACAGCGTCCGGGTGTGGCCCTGGACGCCGTCGGTGCCGGAGATCACCAGCACGGCGCAGTCCAGCACCTGAAGGGTCCGCTCCATCTCGGCGGAAAAATCCACATGGCCAGGGGTGTCCAGCAGCGTCACCCGGGTATCTCCCAGTTCCAGCACCGCCTGCTTGGAGAAAATGGTGATGCCCCGCTGGCGCTCCATGGCGTCGGTATCCAAAAAAGCGTCCTGATGGTCCACCCGGCCCAGGCGGCGGATGGCCCCGGCGCGGTACAGCAGGGCTTCTGATAAGGTTGTTTTTCCGGCATCCACATGGGCCAGGATGCCGATACAGATCTGTTTCATGGGCAATGTCCATTTCTGCCGGAGCCGTTGGCCCCGGCCTGTTTTTTTCATTATGCCAGATTTTCCGACCGGGTTCAAGCCCCTGGGGCCGCCTGCGGGCATTTCCCCTCTTTTCCGGCGGGGTTCTGCATTTTTTACGAAATTTCTTTTTCCGCGGCGGACATTCCTTAGGCAAGCTTCCGATTTTCCCCAAATGGCTGTATTTCCTATTGACGTTATCGGTTTACTGTGCTAGATTGTACTCACTAAGCAGAAAGGGCGGGTGAATCGCTGTGTCTGGTCTCATGCATACGTTCAACAGCGTTTCCGCGCAGGATGCCTGCGCTTCTTTCTCCTGCCCGAATATGACCAACCTTTCTTTGATTCTGGACGCTGGCCTGCTGCTGGCGTCCATTATTATTTTGCCCATTATTCTGCTGGTACTGCTGGTATTGCGTTTCAAAACTGAATCTCACCGGATCTCGGTGCAGCGCGCTCATTCCTCTCTGGCCCTGCAAGCGGCCTGAGCCTCGCAATGAAAAGCGGCTCCGTCGATTCGGCGGGGCCGCTTTCTTGATTTTGTCCCGCCCGCTGCTGTCCGGCCGGCAGCAGCGCCTGGAAATAGAACAACAGATTGAGAAAGAGAGACGCACACCCCATGGAATTTTTAAGCTTTGTCATGGCGCTCAGCCCTATCCTCGTGGTCTTGATCGGCATTCTCGGCTTCAAGCAGTCCGCGAAGAAAGTTTCCCCCATTGCATTCCTCTGGACCATCGTGCTGGCCTTCACCTTCTTTAATGTGGACCGCATCTCCTTTGCCGACATGGTGAAGGTCCTGGACCCCCTGGTCTGGAAGGGCATCAAGGAGGGCCTCAAGATCGTACTGATGGTCTTTGGCGCTTTCACCATTCTGAACCTGCTGCGGGAGACCGGAGCCATTGACGATGTGAAGGCCACCATCTCCGGCATCAGCGAGGACCGCCGGGTCCAGGTCATCATCATCGGCATGATGCTCCCCATTTTCCTGGAGGGCGCCGCCGGCGCCGGTGCCCCCGCCGCCATCGCGGCCCCCTTCCTGGTGGCTTTGGGCTTTGACCCCGTCACCTCTATCGCCATCGCCCTGCTGGGCGATGCCACCCCCGCCTCCTGGGGCGGCGCAGGCCTCACCACCATCAACGGCGGCGCGGCCCTGGTGGACGCAGGCGTTTCCACGGTGGCCCTGAACTCCGCCATGGTGGGCCGCTTCCACATGTTCGGCGTGCTGGTGATCCCCTTCATCATGGTGGCCATGGCCTACGGCAAAAAGGGCTTCAAGGGCATCGTCCCCTACCTCACCTTTGCGGGCGTCACCACCTGCGCCACCATGTTCATCCTCTCCAACTTCGTGGGCGCTGAGGTCACCTCCATGGGCACCGGCCTTATCTCCATTCTTCTCTCCGTGGCCTATGTGAAGCTCATCGGTGTCAAGACCCCGGAGGAGTTCCGCAACCGCAACACCACTGCCAAGCGGAAATACAGCGCCGCCAAGGCCCTCTCCCCCTACATCTACATGCTGGTGCTGCTGCCGGTGATCCGGTACGGCTTCCCGGCCCTGGTCCCCAACGGCTTTGCCATCATGTGCACCTTCGGCTACATCGTGTGGGTGGACCTGGTTATCATTCTCTGCGGCACCTTGGGCGCCGTGACTCTGGGCATTTCCTACAAGACCTATGTGGACGTGGCCAAGCGGACCGTGGGCCATGTGATCCCCGTGCTGATCACCATGGGTAGCCTGCTCATTGTGGCCTATATCATGCAGTCCCCCAGCACCGGCATGATGAACCGGCTGGCTGGCGGCATCGCCGCCGTGGTGGGCCGCTTCTATCCGGCCGCCGCCGTGCTCATCGGCTCCAGCGGCGCCTTCATCACCGGTACCGGACTGGGTTCCAACATCATGTTTGCCCAGATGCACATTGACGCGGCGGCTTCTCTGGGCATGAACCCCATCACCATCTTCGCCGGACAGAACGCCGGCGCCTCCCTGGGCAACCTGATCTGCCCCAACAACACCGTGGCCGCCTGCGCCACTGTGGACGAGATGGGCAACGAGAGCGCCGTCATGAAGCGGACCCTGGTGGCCTTCGCCATCATCCTGGTCATGTACATGGTGCTGGCTATGCTCTATACCTGCGTGCTCTTCCCCAACTTTGGAATGTAATCTGATACACCGAAAGGAGTTTTTACTATGGCTAAAAAACGGATCATCGGCATTATGGGCCTTGGGCATGTGGGTGCCCACGTGGCTTACTCCCTGGCGGTCCAAGGCATTGCGGACGAGCTGGTCCTGGTGGACCAGAACGCGGAAAAGGTAGCCAGCGAGGTCCAGGATCTTCGGGACGCCGTGGCTTACATCCCCCACCGGGTCACTGTGCGCTCCGCGGACTTCACCGAGGTGGGCGACTGCGACATTCTGGTCAACAGCGTGGGCAAGATCGAGCTGCTACGGGGCAACCACAACCGGGTCACGGAGATGGACTTCACCATTCCCGCCGTCCGGGGCTTTGCTGACAAGATCAAGGCCAGCGGCTTTGACGGCGTGGTCATCAACATCACCAACCCCTGCGACATCGTCACCCGGGAACTGGCGCTGCATCTGGATCTGCCCCGGGGCCGGGTCTTCGGCACCGGCACCGGTCTGGACACCTCCCGCCTTCTCAGCGCCCTGGCCCGTCAGACCGGCATTGACCACAAGTCCATCACCGCTTACATGATGGGCGAGCACGGCAACCAGCAGTTTGCTCCCTGGTCCTGCGTCAGCTTCCGGGGCAAGCCCCTGGACGACTGGGCCAAAACCGACGAGCGCTTCCGCTTTGACCGTGACGCCCTCCAGAAGGAGTCCATCGGCGGCGGCTGGGTCACCTTCTCCGGCAAGTACTGCACGGAGTACGGCATCGCCACCACCGCAGCCCGGATGGCCAGCGTGGTCCTCCACGACGAGAAGGCCATCATGCCCGCCAGCGCGGAGCTGCGGGGCGAGTATGGCGAGGAGGGCCTGTTCGTGGGCGTTCCCTGCGTCATCGGCGCAAACGGCGTGGAGGAAGTGGTGGAGCTGCCTCTCACCGCAGAGGAAAAGGCCACCTTCCACGAGTGCTGCGACGGTATCCGCCACAACATGGAGCATCTGAAAGAAATCTAACCCCTCACAGGGCAACAATAGGAGGAAAATACTATGAATATCAGCATCACGAAAACCACCCATCCCATCGAACTGACCCCCTCCGACAAGCTGGGCTTCGGCATTCACTACACCGACCACATGTTCATCATGGACTATTCCGATGAAAAGGGTTGGCACGATGCCCGCATCGTCCCCTTCCAGGATATCTCCCTGTCCCCCGCCGCCTGCGTGTTCCACTACGGCGCCGAGGTCTTTGAGGGCCTGAAGGCTTACCGCCGCAAGGACGGCAAGGTTCAGCTGTTCCGCCCCTGGGACAACATGGAGCGCATGAAGAACTCCGCCATCCGTCTCGGCCTGCCCGTGGTACCCCCCGAGGATGCGCTGGAGGCCGTCAAGGCTCTGGTGAAGCTGGACGAGCGCTTCGTCCCCTCTGAGCCCGGCACCTCCCTGTACATCCGTCCCTTCCTGTTCGGCACCGATCCCAAGCTGGGCCTCCACGGCGTCCATGAGGCCATGTTCGTGGTCATCCTCTCCCCTGTGGGCAGCTACTTTGAAAATGGCATGGAGCCTGTGAAGATCGTCGTCGAGACCGAGGACGTCCGCGCGGTCCGGGGCGGCACCGGCGAAGCCAAGTGCGGCGGCAACTACGGCGCTTCCAACCGCGCCGGCGAGCGCGCCTTTGCCAATGGCTACTCCCAGGTCCTGTGGCTGGACGGCGTGGAGCACAAGTACGTGGAAGAAGGCGGCGGCATGAACGTGGTCTTCAAGATCGACGGCAAGATCATCACCCCCATGCTCACCGGCTCCATC
>URTS01000003.1 GCA_900550685.1 uncultured Oscillibacter sp.
CCGGCCCAGATGGAAATTGGAAGTACACTGCAAATTTACGGCTTAAAAAAGTAAACATAGAAGCAGCCCCGCACCTTTCGGTGCGGGGCCTCTCTTATCTCAACTCAAAAGAGTTTTGACAGGACCGATATCTTAGCCCTTAACGACAGTGGCAGACTCAACGCCACCGCAGGTAGCCCGATACTCGGTGTCCTTAACCATCATGCTGGCAGCATTAGCAACAGCAGCATCCAGGTCGTTAGCTTCAACCTTAGCGACCACGGTGCCAACCTTGATCCAGGTAGCAGTTGCAGCATTCAGCTTGGAGATGGTGACGGTGTAGGTCTTACCAGCCTTGACATCAGCGGTCAGAGCAACGGTAACCTGGCCGTCAGCACCCAGGGTAACGGTATCAATGGTAGCGTCCACATTACCGCCGTTATCATTGCTGGGGTCCTCACGCTCTTCGATGATCAGGGTCTTCACCAGGTTATCCTCAACAATGGCGTAAACCTTATCGTTGGAATCCTTGGTGATGGACTTGTAGCTGGACTCGGAGATGTTGCCGTCCTTATCGACATAGTAGATCTTGGCGTTGTCGTCAACAGTGATAACATCGTCATAGGTCACCTTGCCGTTTCTATCCTCATTGTAGCCAATGCTGACGGTGTACTCCTTGGAGGTCTTGTCAATGCCCTCACCCTCCAGGACCTGCTTGGTATCATTGTCATCCTCGTCGTAATCAGCATACTCAGAGGGAGTCTTAGACACAACACCGTACTTGTCGGTGGTGAAGGACTTGTAGATACCCTTCAGAGTGTTACCAGCGGTCTGATTGTTATCATCGATGATATCGTTGACCTTGATGGTCTTGATCTCACCGTTGACGATAGCCTGATACTCGAAGTAGTCGCTGTCCTCATCATGGATCAGATCGGAGACAGACTTCTCAGCGAAGTAGATCATCTTGTTGTTGTCGTCCTCAACGGTAACACCAGACTGAGGCAGGACGAACATCACGGTGACCATCTTGCCGGACTTGCAGTACACATACACGCCAGCAGCATTCTTGCTCGCATCGCTGGTTTTGATGGAAGGAGCGTTCTTGATGCCGGTATAAGCGGTGTACTCGTCATCTTCCTTGGCATCAGCAACCACGAACACGGTGGCGCTGTTGGCGGTAACGGTCTTGCCAGTGATAGCAATACCAGCCTTGTCATTCTTCAGAATCAGGTTCGCATCGGCATCATTGTAAGTTGCCTTGGCGGGATCAACCTTCTTCAGGGTGTAAACGCCGTCCTTGTCAACCTTATAGGTAACGATGACGGGCAGCAGCTTGTTGTCATTACCCTCACGCATGATGCTGGTGTAGTCCTTCTCGGTCTCAACGACCTTGGAGGTGCCGTCGGTGAAGACCAGCTCGGCCTTCTTGCCAACGAAGGAGCCCTTGTTAGCGGCGTTCAGCAGCAGAGCGTAGTTGCCGATCTCCTCGATCTCCTCAACATAGATGATGTAGCCGTACTGATCCAGATAAGCAGTGTAGTCCTGCTTCACGGACACGTTGCCCAGCTTCTCGCCGGTGGTAGCCAGGGACATCTTGTACTCGGTGCCGGCCAGGGTCATGCCGTTGTTCTTGTCAGTGTCGTTGACCTTGTTGATGGTCTTGGAGACATAGCCCTCGACCTTCTCGGCAGCGGCCACAGACTTCACTTCCTCAGCCTTGAAGCTGTAGGTGTACAGAACATAGGTGTCATCCTCGAACTTCTCGTCAGTCTCGAATTCCTGAGAACCATTGACATAATCGCCATCCAGATTCATGGGAACAGCACAGTCGTTCTGCTCAGAAGAGATGGTATCAATCACAACATAGGCATCCTTCTTAGAGGTAGCCTTGACGGTCTTGGAGATCTGGCCGACATAGGTCACGACCTGAGTGATGACCACAGAATCGTCGTCCTTGTCATAGAAGACCTCGGTCAGAACGCCGTTGCCGTTGGTGCCATTGTCATCGTCATAAGCCTTGCTGCCGATCTTGGTGTCATTGCTCTTCTTCAGATCAACAGAAGCGGCAGCAGCCTCTTCGCCGTTGATGTAGACGGTGACGTCCTTCTTATCCATGTTGGAGCCCAGATCCAGATCCTTGTAGATGTCGCTGGCCTTGACAGCAGCGGTGTAGGTCAGGTCGGGAGTGTCGGTGTACTTGCCGACTTCCTCAGCCTTGATCTTCCACTGGGTGGCGGGACGCATGAAGTCATCAGTGCTGTCGTTCTTCTTCAGATCGGTGAAGTACTTCTCAGCGAACTGCATCTTGCCGTCGTCATTGATGTTGCCATCGGTCTTGCCGGTGTTGGTCATCTCCTTAGCGTCGGAGGTGTCCTTGATGGTGATGTTGCCAACGGTGACGGTGGAGTTCTTCTCGTACTCGACCATGGTAGCCTTCAGGGTGTTGAAAGCATACAGGCAGGCCTCTTCACGATTGACAGCCTTCACACCGTTGAAATCGCCCACCAGATCATCGTCCAGGCCGATGTTCAGAGCGCGCTTGGCAACCTGGATGGACCAGTTAGCGCCGGTGTAGCCCTCGTTCTCGGACTTGTAGCCCAGAGCGCCCAGCAGCATCTTCATGAAGGCATAGCCGGTCAGGGAGTTGGCGGGACGGAAGGTGCCGTCAGCGTAACCGGAGATGATGCCTTCCTTCTGGCAATATGCGATATAGCCAGCGAAGGTGTGGTTAGTGGGAACGTCCTTGTAAGGAGCAGCATCAGCCACCAGGGCGGATGCGGTGGTGGGGCCAAGGATCAGGTTGCAGATGATCTTGGCGGCAGCGCCACGGGTCAGAGTGGCGGTGGGACGGAAGTCACCTTCGGCATAGCCGTCGATGACCTTCACAGCGGACATCACGTCGACAGCTTCAGTGTACTGAATCTTGGTGCTGTCGGTGAAGTCCTTGGCACCGGCAGAGACGGTGACCAGAGACATGGTCATCACCAGAGCCAGTACCAGAGAAAGGAACTTCTTCATGGGGTTTCCTCCTTTTGAATTCTCCCTGTCGGGAGTTGTGTTTCAAAACAGGCGGCCTCGGGCCGCGCCCCGACCTACATATCGTGGCTAGCCTACCCGGTATCTGGACCGGGACGGTGCACAGTGCAGGGAGGGGGAGGTTTCTTTAGAAACCTAGAAGAAACGTGAAGTAGGCAGTTGCATTTTAACTATTTTAATGATACAATAAATATAATATTTCAAACTAAACAACTCACACGCTGCTCGCCCTAAACGGGCTTCGCAACTAAACACCTAAACAAATGGAAGACTTACACCTTATTAAAATAGAACCTCCCAACAAAGACCGCCCGCCAGAAACCGTGGCCCGGGAGATCATTCA
The DNA here is from genome assembly GCA_900550685.1 of uncultured Oscillibacter sp. Classification (GTDB taxonomy): domain Bacteria; phylum Bacillota; class Clostridia; order Oscillospirales; family Oscillospiraceae; genus Oscillibacter. Next base: position 3,362 of record URTS01000003.1, read on the forward strand.
CCTGATCCGCACCCGGTTCCCCTACCACACCGCCGGGCTCTGCCAGCTGCTGCGCTGCGACCGGCAATGGATCGACCAGCACCTTCGTCCGGAGGTGAACCATATTTTTGTCACCTACTATTTCCGGCAGTACATGGTCAGCAATTTTCCGGGGCTGTTTGAGGAAGACGAGGTCGACCTTTTGATGCACGGCTTTTATTTCTACTCTGAGAAAAGCCTGCAAACATACTGGAATACCCACGCCTCGGCGGAGCGGAAAACCGTGATCGTGGATCTGGCGGAGTACCGGAATCCCGGTGTTTCCAAAACGGACGTGCGGCAGGAGTATCTTTTTCACCGGGCCGCAAAGCCCTGCCAAAAGGAAAAGCAGCGGCACATGGCGAAGCTGGAAAAGCTGGTCAGCGGCGCCGGGCTGGAGCTGTACCGCCGGAGCCGGGAAAAAAAGGAGTGGGCCAGCTACCCCCTGCCCAAACTGGAACGGTCTTTGCAGCTGACCACCGCGGCGGAGTATCGCCGCCGCAATGGGCTTCATTCCAACGCATCCGCCATGGATCACCTGTTCCGGAAAGGCGCGGTGCGGATCAAATTGGGCAGCAGAGCCCTCTGGATCGTTCCCAATGAGTCCTACATGTATCCGGTGGCGCTCCAGGCGCCTGAAACGGGTGAAAATGGAGGGTCCAGTCCGGCTTTTAGAGAAGTACTTCCGGAAAAAACATAAAAGGAGCCACAGGCGATGCCCAATTCTGCATCGCCTGCGGCTCTTCAACTGTCAAGTCCCCCGACCGGCCGTTTCCTGCTTTTCTACGATGAAATCGTTGATGCTGGCGTCCAGCAGCACACTGAGGGCATAGAAATTGTCCAGGCTGGGGAGGGTCTTCCCCTCCTGCCATAAATAAATGGCCTGGACCGTACTGAATTGAAAGAATTGCTGTAACTGCGGGATCGAAAGGTCATGTTCCAGGCGCTTCCGGCGGATCCGCTCCCCCGCCGCCTGCATATCAATGATGGGATAGGGGATCACGCGGTGATCCCCTCCTCCCTCCATGTCCGCAGGGAGAAATGGTAGGGCAGTCCGGTGGGATCGCACTGGGTGTTGAGCTGTTCCATCAGGCTTTCCACCTCCTTGGGGTGGCGTTCGCCGATGAGGATACTCTCCCGGGGCAGCATCCCATCCATGGAGTAGCCGTCCGTATACAGCCGCAGCTGGTACAGGTCCTCCGCCTTGGCGCCCTTGGCCTTGGCCTCGTAGATCTGCACACCGCCGCGTTTGCTGACCAGCAGGTCGATTTTCCCCTTCAGGTCGATGGAACGGTAAGTGTGCTCTTCCCGGGACACCCGAAGGGTGTCCTCTTCTCCCCGCTTCTTTTCCGCCAGCTGGCCCACCAGCCGGCTTTCCAGAGACTCCCGCATGGTCTCCGGCTGCTTGACATCAGCCCGGATCCAGCGGAAGAGAGCCTGGGTCCGGAAGTCGTCCTCCACGCAAGCGTTTTTGGTGGACTCTGTGGCGGGCAGGCCGCGGCCATCCTCACTGAGCAGATCAATCTGGCATAAAAAGCGGTGCATAGGTGTAGGCCGTCTCTTCCTCCAAATAGGCCATCAGCTGGCGGAAGTTTACCTGAGTCCGTCTGGTAGCAGGCTTTAATCCTTCCAGCTTACTTTTGGGGCAGCGAATTCGAACGCTGGTCCCGGTTTCGTGGCCGATACTCCCCTGCCCCTCATAAAATCCGGCATGCATAGCGCCATCAATGGCCAGATACTGATGGATCATCTGCCGCTTTTCTTCTGTGGGCATGATCAGGAATTCTTTGACTCCCTCCAATGTTCCACCGTTTTGATGATACTCCCGTAAAGTAGACTGCAATTGATCATAGATTGCTTGAATAGTGAGCATTTTGCTTTGCTTAAGCTCCTCCCAATCTTCATCTGTAAGGGGCGGGAGGATGCTGCACAGCTCGTCAAAATGGTAGGCAGCCAGATATGACAGCGTCTGGTCCCGGTCCGCACACTCTGGTGGATAGTCCTCCAGCAGATAACCGAGGTCCGGGTTGCGATGTACCCAGTAACCATTGTCCAGCTGAAGCAGCTTGCCGATCTCCCATAGCTGCGTCGCCCGATGGTTCGTATATTGTGTGCCCAGCACATAGTTGATCCATCTGATATAAAGCTTTTCCCGCACCAGACAGCCGTCGATGAGCGTTGCGGCATAGGATGTGCTCCAGAGCGTTGTTAAAATATGCACGGCGGCGACTGTGGAATAGTAGCAGCTTCCAATGATCTTGCCGCAGCCGAACCATCCGTCTTTTGCGTTGAGACACCTCCTCTCGCCGCCGTTTTCGTCCAGATAATTGTAGTGGCCAACGGCCTTGCCCTCCTCGTCCAGTTCCGGCAGCGAAAGCAGATACAGCTTGTGTCCGTATAGCTGTACCGGTTCCACTGTCACCATACCGCCTGCCCGCAGCAGCTTTAATGCCTGCTGTGCATATTCTGCCCGGTGTTCCTCCGGGATGTTGATCTCTCCTAAATATTGACTCTCAATGCCCATATGGCTTCCCTCCCCTTCTGCTCTCAGCATACCACCTATATGCTGCCCCTTCATTCAATCCGTGCTATAAAAGACTTTTCGCATCCAGAATCCGCAAAGACTATAAAGATACATCCCGGGAACAAAATGTTCCCGGGATGTGTTTCAATATGAATGATTCTGTTTAGAATGTAATGACTTCTTTATCTGTTTCAAACTGCGCAGGTTCGCCCTTCTTGATGCTGCGGATGGCTTCCAGCATCTGATTGTTGTGCTGCTCCGCTTTGGGATCGTTGTTCCACGTATTTTCGTACTTGAAAATCATGTGGGTAATGGAGCGGCCTTTCTTATACTTGCGGCAGGAGACTTTTAAATTCGTGTACTGGTTGATAAAGCCCAGATTCACCTCGATGACATTGTGAACAAAATCGCCGCCGCTTTTGTATTTATCATTGCAGTCAAAGAAATCCCGCAGGTACTCGATGCTCAGTACGATCTCGTCCGGCTCCGTAGGAATATCCGGAAACGCCGGCGTATTTTCTCCCTTGATGACAATGTTCACCCAGCTGGTCAGCAGTTCAAAAAGGCGGATGGAATAGTTGGTAGGCAGTTTGATGATGCTGTCATAGGAGTAAAGGGTAAACATTTCACTCAGCCCGATCAGATAGGGCTTCAGCTCATCGCTAAGGCGGTAGGTCAGAGTCCCATCCTTATATTCCACGCTGCTGAGCCAGTGGAGGATCTTATAATTCGGTTTTCCCTTTTTATTGGGCAGTTCCTTGTCCCGGATGAAAATGACCCGCTGCATCAGGCTGATGTTGATATCCTGCATGGCGCGGTAAACATTGGTCTTAGGCAGTTCCAGAAAATCCGCCAATTGAGAAACATTGACCCTGTAGGTCCGAAGATCCTCATCCCCCTTCATGATCTGGGAGATCGCAAGGCGAATCAGTTTGGATTCCATCAATGTCAAGTCAGACTGCTTGCTTCGCAGCAGTTCATTGGCCTGCACAATACTGAAGTCTTTGCTGTAACGGATGGCAATGCCGTTTTCTTCTGACAGATCATCATGCGCGGACAGAGTGGAATTTTCCTGGACCAGCGAATAATTCATCTGTTGGTCGGCCTCTGCATTCATAGCCGGAATCTGTTTCTTTTTCATTCTGTTCTCCTACATACAGGTTTCCGCAAATTCAATTATCATCATATTCTATCTTCGAAAAGGTGTCAACCACATTTTTCGTAATTTTTAATTTTCTGCTGCACATCCGAACATCCACCCATGTTTCTCTCTCTGTGAATTTCCTTTTTAATCACGAGGTTTATATCTCCACTTGACAATTTACGAGGTTTTGATCTCCCCTACCACACCAGTGGCGGTATGATTTACGAGGGCAATGTCACAAAACCGCTTATATACGAGGTCTTGATCTCTGAGTCGGCATTTTAGAGATATCTGTTCCAAATTTTTCTTTATTAATCAACTCTGTAAAGTAAATTTTGTTTACAGAAATTTTCGCATACTTCAGATCAATCAGGCTGCTGCAATCTCTTTTTCTTCCCTCTTTTTTAAATGGGAATTGACATTTTGTCGTATTATTCTGATTTTTATATCTGTCTTTTGTCGTTTTTGCATAACATCTATTTACGAGGTTTTGATCTCTTTTGATCCCTCTGTGAAGATCAAAACCTCGTGTATTCTTCCATATGCGGTATAAAACCCGAGATCAAAACCTCGTGTATCCTTCCATCTGGGGTACAAAACCCGAGATCAAAACCTCGTATATCCTTCCATCTGGGGTATAAAGCCTGAGATCAAAACCTCGTGTATCCTTCCGTCTAGGGTACAGTGCCTGAGATCAAAACCTCGTGTATTCTTCCATCTGGGGTATAATGCCTGAGATCAAAACCTCGTGTATTCTTCCGTCTGGAGTACAATACCTGAGATCAAAACCTCGTATATCCTTCCGCCTGAAATACATTACCAAGATCAAAACCTCGCGCATGATCAAACCGTGCTGGAAAAATGTATTTCAATTATTAAGAAATTCACCAGTAATCTAACAGTTTCGCCCTATTTTCTATAAAATTATTGCCATTTTTAGCATTATTTTTACGCACGCAAAAATGACACTGACCTCGTATATCCTTCCATTTGTAGTAGAAATCCTGAGATCAAGACCTCGTTTCAAAAGATATGAACCTCGTAAAACTAAGATAGAACCCTCGTTTATTTGAGATACAAACCTCGCCGGAATGAGATACAAACCTCGTACCGGGCCATGGTACACTTATATAATAAAATAATAAAATAGAAAAAGTACTTTAAAAATAGAAAAACCGACTGCAGTCCCTTACAGGGCTGCAGTCGATTTCACTTCTTAAAGAAACCTTCTTAAAATTCTTTCCTGAAGAACCAATACTATTGGTTCTTCAAGCTATAAGGACTCCCGATTTAGATGTCCGATGGAACTAGCCATTTTATTACACAAAAATCTGCGCAGCAGGAGCTTCCAGTGTTTCCGCAATTATTCATAGCCCCGCCTATTCCTAGTCCTCAAATAGATTCAATAATCAAAGAGCAGACCTGACAGTTGATTTGAAGCTTAGAAAGTAAGCTACTGTACTTTAGCGTTTTATAGTGTTAAACACATTAAAAGCAGGTTACAGGACTAAATAATCAAATACAACTGAAAATAATTATATTGAAAGCCGTATCTACAACAAGAAAATATAGATACAGTTATTCCGAAATGAGGTTTGAAAAGCATGCAGGTGGGTATAATAACACAAAGAAATTTATGATCGCCAGAATTACGTTTTTCGCTATATTTCGTGAACGTATTAGTAATTGACAAGAACAAATACGATTTTTCGGGGTGGAAGCAGTGCCTGACTTCGTTTTCCTCATTGCCGGGCATTGGCCTGGCTGCTTCATCAGCCTCGCCATGTCACCGTTTCACATCCAGAAAGCGTATCTGCCCTTGTCGATTAATGGTAATGAATGCAGATAAATAACATATCATGACATATGAGTATACATAAGAAATTCCAAAAAATGGAAATTAGTTTGTGCGTATGAGGGATATTTGTATTCCCCATTATTTGATTTTTTTACAATACATTCTGCCATCTACGGCAATAATTTGAGATAGGACTGGGCAGTAACCCAAATGAGATGGTCCCTGTAAATTCCATATGCATCTGCGCTGATCCTTGCTGTAAAAATTCGGAAGCCGCAGTACGATAAAGTATTTCCGCAAGGAATACTGCAAAGTTTCTTGCCGTGTGCAGAACAATGTTTGAAAAAATGTTGAATAACAAAAAATTGGGGGAGCCATACTGTTCCGGCACTCCCCCAATTATGGTCTGATTTATTTGTCAACTTTACAGCAAGCCGCGTACATCCAGATAATCCAGTAGAAAGCTGGTACGAATAGCGCCAATGGATTCGTTCATTCGGTGTGCAAGCTTTAACATAGATTCCTGTACGCCCGGCAGCAAATATACGTTCATCCGGTTTGCACTGAGATGCAGGGCGTGGTTCTTAGTCAAGGTATATGTTTCAGTCATCTCATGAAGTTCATAGTCTGCAGGCAGGTCTGCAAGAGCATCCTCCATGATACGGGAGAGCAATTTAGGTACAGAACATCTATTTTCCGTCGCCAATTGCTGCAAACGGTCCATCAGACCGATATTTACCCGCATTTTAACCGGAGTACGCTGTTCTGGGCCGCGAGGACGGGCCATTACGGTCTGTTCCGCAGAAGATCAGCCAGTTCTGCGGCCTCCTTGGCCAATTTATCCAGACTTTCTACAATCGAACCGTCCATATCCGCAGCGTCCATCTTCCGCAGGGAGTTCAGGCGGCGCTTGCTGGCGGTGATTTTGGCAAGATCAAAGGTAACTTTTTCGTATTTCCGGATCAGAGTCGCCTTTTGGGTGCGGACCGCCACATCGCCGGTGGGATCCGTGCGGACAGGCGGGACAATGGTTTCTTCCAGCCGGGCAAGCTCTGCTCCCCGTCCATTGGTCATGCGGGCGGCTTGTGCGGCCCGATCAGTCACCCGGGCAATAAAAGTCCGTTCCAGAGCCTTGTCGCCTTCAGACATCTGAATAGCCTTGTTAATAGCCTTTACGTACAGTGCCTGTTCATCAGCTTCCAGCGGACACAGAGACAGGGCTTGCGCATGGGAAATCGTGCCGTTCAAGAAAAGCTCCTTGATGCCGGCAATGAGATCTTTATCAAATTGAGTGTAACGCTGGACCGTGGAGTCTGTCATTTGCGTGCGGGACTTGAAATAGCCCTCGGCAGCCTTGCGGTCCACATGAAATTTGGCCTGCAAATTGTCCAAATAGCGGGAGATGCAGGCTTGGATGGTCTTTGCATCGCCGGAAAGGCCACGAACCATGATATTTGCCTCATCAAGAATGATAAGTTCTGATAATTCGTCCAATCCGGTGTAGGTTTGGGCCTGTACACGGTCCCACTTATGGGCATGTTTGCCGTTGGGATCGTTTTCCTGTTCCTTTTTCTGCAGCAAGCGAAGGGCTTTTACCCGGCGTTCACCGGAAAGCAGCATATACGTGCCGTCCTCACGTTGGCTCACTACAATATTATGCAGAAGTCCGTTGCGCTCAATGGCATCCGCTAGCTGCTGGATGCTTTCATCGTCATCATTGCACGACCAGAGATTATAGGGGTTAAACTGGATATTTTTCAGGAGAATACGGGTTAATTCCGTGCCTTCATTCTGAAAAGACATGGCAATTTCCGTTTTGGCAAGGTGACTTTTGGTGGACAGTTCCTGAGAACCCTGCGGAATTTTGCTTTTCAGCTTGTCAAGCTTCCCCATTATTTTTCATCCTCCTTTTCAGACAAACGCTGCTTAATTTCCTTCCAAAGTTGCCCATAGTCCGCGGCGGGATTGGAGCGTTTGGCATAGCGTACCACGGGAACGGCGGCGATGGTGCTTTCAGGCACAGCGCTGCCTTTACGAATACCGGTTTTGAACAGCACAGAAGCGTATTCTTGGTTTTCTTCAAACATTTGCCGCACCAGATTCACGGCAGCCGTTCGCTCCACTTGGGTCAAAACCACGCCCAAAACGTCGATTTTCACATCTTCCCGTGTTTCCAGGTCCAAAATCATGGCCATGGTGGTCTCAAAACCGTCTAAAGAGAAGTTGTCGCACCGGACAGGGATCAAAACCTCGTCAGCACAGAACAGGGCGCTCATGGTGAGATTATCCCGGGCGGGAGGGGTGTCAATGACGACAAAATCGTAATCATCATTGACATTGGACAGACAATGGATTAGAAAGGTATAGTTCTTCATCTTATACTCGTCTGCCAGCAGATCCAGCTGATGGACAGCCCGAGGCGTCTGGGCGGTGCTGGGGATAATATGGACTCCATCTACCGTTGTGGGATGGATATAAGGCGCCAGATCCATCTCACTGAGGTCAAAGTTCATGAACATATTTACCAGGCCATGGCCCTTGTAGTAGTTTTCTGCCTTTTTATGTTGGGTCAGCATATAAGTGGTGTTGGCCTGCTGGTCCATGTCCACCACCAGGACCCGTTTTCCCTCAGCAGCCATCAATGCCGCCAGATTTACCACCGTGGTGGTTTTGCCGGTACCGCCCTTTTCAATGGCGGTTGTCAGGATCAGAGCCATAAAGCGCCTCCATTTTGTGTGTTTTGGGATATTTTCCCGCAAAACTCAATGTTTTCTGATGCTATTATAGCTGTTTTTTCGCAGTTTTGTCAATATAAAACCATGTATTTTGTGTGCTTTTAGTAAGCATTTTTGAAAATTTTAGCTATGATTCGACTGTAATGAAAGCCAAAAACTCAATTGAGACGGTCCCTATAAATTATTACTGCCATGACAAAACCCAACTGACACGGTCCCTGTAAACTGTCCTGTCAACAGCAAACCCAAATGAGATGGTCCCTGTAAATCGGACTATACTTTTAGCCAGCAGGGAAATGGACAGGTATATCATACCACTCTTGACCTGCGCTTTTTGTCGGACAATGGTACCGTAATATGAAATTACATGATATAGTTAAAAAATTAACAATATAATTGCATGACACAGACGGTCAGTTTAGAAAAAAGTCATCGAAAATTCCTGCAGTTTGTTGTATAATAACGGCAGAACAGGCAGGAAAGGGGAGAGCACCATGATCTCAGAGCAGCTGCAAGGCGATGCGGTATTGCTGTACCAGGGCATTTTACAGCATCATGGCCAGGTCTCCCCCTATTTCTGCGGCAGGGAATTGGGCTGGGACCGCCGCAGGATCGGACAGGCCATGGAAGAGCTTGTGAGCGCCGGCATCCTGCGCCCGGATGCGGCCGTCCTGCCAAGGCCTGCGGATCAGCGCAGAAAATACACGCTGCCGGAAGCAAAGCAGCGCATGGACGCGGATCAGGCCTTTGCGCAGACGGTCCGCACAATTGAGCGGATCGTGGGACGGCGATTGCCTACAGCAGATCTCAGCGCCCTGACGGAGCTTTACGACTTCCATGGGATATCACCGGAAGCCATGGACCTGCTGGCGGCCCAGTGCTATGACGAGGCCCTGCTTCACGGCGAGGAACGCCCCACGGTAAAGCGTATCGAAAAAGTGGGCCTGGAATGGGCGCGAATGGGCGTCCGCACGCGGGAGGACGCCGTGGCTGCCATTCAGCAGATCGGCGCCCGGGAAAAGGCGGTACAAGAGATCCGGCAGCGGATGGGGCTCCAGCCGGAGGCATGGATCGCCTCAGATGAGCGGTATATTAGCGTTTGGCTGGAATGGGGCTTCTCGCCGGAACTGATTGAACTGGCCTATGACCGGACGGTGCTGAACTGCGGCAGGCTGAACTGGAAATACTGCCACGGTATCCTGGAAAGCTGGAAGGGGAAGGGCCTGTTCACGCCGGAGGATGTCCTGACAAAGGATGGTCAGGGAAAACCGACGGAAAACGAGGCTCAGGAACTGGCGGACGATCCCTGGCATTATGTGACATGAAAAAAGAAAACCACCAATGGCGGCCCAGAGGGGCCGCCATTGGTGGTTAAAACGATAATGAGCCAAAACAGGCAGGATACTTTATTCCGCAATGCCTGCTTTCCGCAGTTCCTTTTTGATCTGCTTTTCCTGGGCACCGTTTACCCGGCGGAACAGCAGCCGAAACAGCCAACGGGCCACGGGTCCTGCCAGGAACAGCTGCACAGGCAGGGCCATGATGAAATTCCGGCAATAGGTCACAAGGTAATTGGGGAGAAACTGGCTGGTAAAGCCGTAGCCGTGCCATACGCCCAGAATGCTGGCCAGGGCCACCTGGGAGATCACCGTAAAGATTTGGATGGCAAGAATGATGAAAATAGGCCGGTCACCGGGCTTTACCACCCGGAAGGCAAAGTGCTTAGCCACCCGGCTGGAAATGAAGTAAGCACAGAGAAAAATAAGGACGAATTCCAGCCACATTCCTTGGAAAGCCGCCAGAAAAGCGGCGTTGACAAAGATGCCGGTGGCCAGAACGGTGTTGTAAAGCGTCATGATGTAGACCATGATCCAGGCGGTGACGGCGGAAAAAACGATGGATTCCAGTTTGGTTTTCGGTATGATGTGATTTCTCCTTTTCCTGAAAAGCGCAAAAAAATAAATGTCCCCTCCGCCGTCCGACAGTGGCAGAGTGACATTTATTGTCTCACGCATATGAAGTTAGTCCGGCAGACCGAACAGTTGGTATCATACTAGACGCGGCCTGCCTGTGCAAGCATTTTTGCACAGAGAAGTAGATTTTTTGAGATTTTTACAGAAAAACACCGCTTTTCATTGGATACTTAATAAAAACCGCCTGCCGGAAAGGCAGGCGGTTCATGTACTGAAAACAGCTCTCAAGCCTTTTTCAGAGCCTTCAGAGCGCCGCTGCGCTGGAGGGCCAGCACCAGGATGCCCGCCAGAATAGAGCCGCCCACCGTGGAGACCAGGAAGGGCACCACATAGGCATAGAAAGCCACGTCACCGGCGGATTTACCCATGAAGGCGATGGCGATGGGCCAGGCCAGCAGGCCGCCGATGATGCCGGTGCCCAGCACCTCACCGACGAGGGTGGCAGGCAGATTATGGGTCTTGCGGTACACCAGGCCGCACAGCAGAGCGCCGCACATGCTGCCGGGGAAGGCCAGCAGGCTGCCCAGGCCCAGGAGATTCCGCAGCAGGCTTGCCACGAAGGCCGCCGCCAGGCCGTAACCAGGCCCCAGAAGCACCGCGCACAGCACGTTCACCATGTGCTGTACCGGGGCGCATTTGCTGCCGAAAACGGGGAAGGAGAAAGTGCTGCCTACCACAGCCACCGCGCAGAGGATGCCGGCCAGAGCCAGCTTCTGAATGGAATCGCGTTTCATAATGTCAGGACTTCCTTTCAAGAATCTATGCAGGGAGAAAACCGCAGCGATCTCCCCCTTGCAGAACAAGGCGGCAGAGAACGTTCTCTGCCAGGAAAATCGGTCGAGACTTGCTGGTCTCCTCTCACGCCGGAACACGGCTTCCCATCGCTGCATATGTGGCTGGGGCCCAGGGCGCTCCCCCTCAGCCCGCTCCCGGTTTGCACCGGGACGCCGGAAATCTCCTTTCTGCACCTCCTGACCATACTGTCGAAAAATAAGGAAAACGGCGGGCTGCATGCCCGCCGTTTGAGTGTTTCGGAAAAAACTCCCTCCGGCGGCATGATCCGCATCAGGTGAAAGGGTCGGAACCTCAGTTCCCTCTCAGCCGCGGCGCGGCTCCCCTGTTTTCATATGCATGATAGCATTTCGGATGGGATTTGTCAAGCTGTTGAACGCTGCGTCCCCTTACAGACTGTTTACAGCAGCTTCCAGTTGGCCCAGAGCCTGCTTCAGCACGCTGCGGGGGCAGGCGGCGTTGAGCCGCATATACCCGTTCAGGCTCCGACCGAAGGAGCAGCCGTCATTCAGGCCCAGCTTCGCCTTTTGGATCATGAAGTCGTGGAGTTCTTCATTTGTGAGTCCCAGTTCCCGGCAGTCCAGCCACATGAGATAGGTGGCGTCGGGGGCGTAAGTCTTGATTTTGGGGATGTGCTTTTCGCAGTAGTCCACCACGAAGTCAAAGTTGGCGGAGAGGTAGGGCAGAAGCTGCTCCAGCCATTCCTCGCCGCCTGCGCTGAAGGCGGCCTCCATGGCGGTGAGGGAAAATGCGTTGTTCCGGTGGATGTCCATGCACTGCCAGAAGTGGTCAAAAACCCGCTTCATGTGGGCATTGGGGAAGACCACGGTGCTGGCCTGCAAGCCGGCCAGGTTGAAGGTCTTGGTACCGGAGATACCGGTGATGACGTACTTTGCGATCTCCGGAGACAGGGAGGCCACCGGGGTATGGTGCTTTCCGTGGAAGATCAGGTCGGAATGGATCTCGTCGGAGAGCATCGTTACGTGGTGCTGCATGCACAGCTCTGCCATGCGCTGCAGCTCCTCCGGCGTCCAGACGATGCCCAGGGGGTTGTGGGGATTGCAGAGGATGAAGAGATCCGCATGCTGCAGCTTGGCCTCAAAGTCGGCCCAGTCCACGGTCCATTTGCCGTCTTTTTCGATAAACTGGTTTTCCAGTACGTTCCGGTGCCAGGCCTCGGCCATGTCGTAGAACTCGGAGTATACCGGCGTCTGGATCAGAACGCTGCCGCCCTCCGGGGTAAACAGCTTCACGCAGGCGCTGATGGTCTGGACAACGCCCAGGGAAAAGCTCATAAGGGACTGGTCGATGTCCCAGTGATTTCGCCGCTTCTGCCAGGCGCGGATGACCTGGAAATAGCTGTCCGGCCGGGCGGTGTAGCCCCAGATGCCCTCCTTGGCCCGTTCGCCTAGGGCGTCAATGATGGGCTGTGCGGTGCGGAAATCCATATCCGCGATCCACAGTGGGATCACATCGGCGGTTCCGAATTTCTTTTTCCGCTCATCGTATTTGGCCGCATGATTGTTAGTGCGGTCGATCACTTCGTCAAAGTTGTACTGCATGGTTCAGGATCCTTCCGTAAAAGATATCGGGCGGCACGAATGCCGGCCCTATTATACCAGCATCCCCCCGCATAAAACAACCGGTTATTTTAAATACAGCGATGTCAGGGGAAGTTCCGCTCTAGGGCGCATTTGGCAGAGAGAAACCTGCAAAAGACTGTGATTTCAGCTATCTGACAGTTGACAGCATCCGCCGCCCATGCTAGGATATAAAACCAATAAGAATACTATGTTGATAGGAAAATGGAGCGGCAAGATCCGGAGAAACTTCGGCAGAAGGCCGCCAGCATATACGGAATCGAGGAGTTTCTATGCTCAATCAGTTTTCAAGGACCCAGCTGCTCCTGGGCCAGGACGACATGGAGCGGCTGTTCCGGGCCCGGGTGGCGGTGTTCGGCATCGGCGGCGTGGGTGGATATACGGTAGAAGCCCTGGCCCGCAGCGGCGTGGGGACGCTGGACCTCATTGACGACGACCGGGTGTGCCTGACCAATGTAAACCGCCAGATCTTCGCTACCCGGAAGACGGTGGGGCAGTACAAGGTGGATGTGGCGGAAGCCCGTATCAAGGAGATCAATCCGGACGCCGTTGTTCATACCTACAAGACCTTTTACGCGCCGCAGACGGCGGATCAATTTGACTTTACCCAGTATGACTACGTTGTGGATGCCATCGACACCGTTATCCTCGGTGCGATCCTGGGCATTGTATTGGGAGAAAAGGCGTCCGTCCTGTATCCCATCGGCCAGATCTGGCTGAACCTGCTGTTTGTTTTGCTGGTCCTGTTGATGATGACCCAGCTTTTTGACGCAGGCTGCACACTGATCAACTCCTGCGGAGATACGGTGGCATCTATGCTGGTGACCCGGGTGCTCTACGGGAAGGACTGGTTCAAAAAGGGCCTGAACGAACGGGAGCACGCAGAGATCGGACAGAAGAAAAGAGTGACCTTGTACATGGAAAAACAACTGCTATGGGATGAGACCCATTACGGGGACTGTACCTGCCGCCCGGATATGCACGGCATCCTCATTCCCGGAAAACGGGGACGAATTCTCTCCGTGCTGTATACCGCCGGGGGAGAGGGAACCCATCCCACCGTTATTCTGCTTCACGGCATTCCCGGCTGCGAGCGGAACTTGGACCTGGCCCAGGCGCTGCGCCGGGCGGGCTTCCACGTGATGACCTTTCATTACAGCGGCAACTGGGGCAGCGACGGAGACTATTCTCTCACACACGACCCGGAGGATGCCGACACGGTCCTGGACTTTATCCTACAGAATGAAAGCTATGGGTTCGATAAGGAACATATTTACGCGGTGGGCCACAGCCTGGGGGGTTTTGTGTGCGGACAGCTGACCGCAAGACGCACGGAGATCCGGGGCGCGGCCCTGCTGATGCCCTGCAACATCGGCCGGCTGCCCCAAATTGCGCAGGAGGACCCGGCGGCGTACCGGATCATCTGTGACGTGCTGGATGACAGTGCAGACTGGCTCACCGGCACCAGCGGCGAAGCTCTTCTGCGGGAAGCATTGGACCATAGCGGGGCGTTTGCCCTGGAAAACCAGGCCCAAGCACTGAAAGAAAAGCCGGTCCTGTGCATCGGCGGAACGCTGGACCTATACACGCCGCCGCAGCTGCACGGCGGGCCTCTGGCCCAGGCGGTGCGGCGCGCAGGCGGGACCTTGTTCCGGGAGGTCACCTATCCCACGGACCACTTCTTTGCCGACTACCGGCTTGCGGTGGCCGGGACCGTAACGGAATTCCTGAAAGGGCAGCTTCCGCAGTGAGTTCCGGCATGGGCAATGCAGTTTTATGGAATCTGCCTGCTGTTGGCCTTTTCCAGCTCCAGCAGGGCCTGTTTCATGCCCAGTCCGCCGCCGTAGCCCACAAGGGAACCGCCCGCCCCAATGACGCGGTGGCAGGGGATGGCGATGAAGATGGGATTGGCGTGATTCGCCATGCCCACCGCCCGGAAGGCCTTCGGGTGTCCGATGGCCTCCGCAATGTCCTTATAGCTGCGAGTCTCGCCGTAGGGGATCTCCCGCAGGGCTGCCCAGACGGCCTCCTGAAAGGGCGTGCCGTGCACCCGGTACGGAAAATCGAACGTCTTGCGCGTTCCCGCAAAGTATTCGTCCAGCTGGCGGAACACCAGCTCCGTCAGCTCGTTCGGCGCGCCCGTTTTCGCGTCTGCACCGGCGTTTTTCAGCGCCGTGACCGCGCCGTCCTCCCAATCCAGCTGAATGTCGCCCACCGGCGAGTGGTAAATCACAGTTCCTTTCACGGTTTTTGATGCTCCCTTCGGTATTGTGCCGGCGTCCGGCCGCTGCATGGCTTCCCGCATTTCCGGTTCCGCCATGCGCTCTACTGTCTGCATTATACCATGCTTTTTTGCAGAAAGCTCTGCAAAAAAGGAAATCAATTTTGAGTTCTGCCGGACCGTATCCGGCAGGCAGGTCATAGAAATCCGACGCAGGGATCCCTGCGTCGGATTTTTGTATAGACTGTAAAAATTTGTCGTATTTATCCGAAAATACGAAGCGCACTTCGTGGATGTGTACTTCGCCTCAGTATAAAATTTCTGTATAGTCGAATATACGGAGGTTTTGTCAATGAGTGGTTATAAAGTACTTCTGCAAAAGCAGTTCTCACTCCAAGTGAAAGCTCTGCGCCACAAGCGGAACCTGACACAGGAGGAGATGTCCGAGCGTCTGCACATTACTTCCCGAGCCTACAGTGATCTGGAACGGGGATGCAGCTGCTGCTCCGCCCTGGCCCTGCTGTTCTTCCTGCTGATGCTGAAATCCGATGAGCTGGAAGATTTTCTCAACCGGCTCCGGAAGCAGATACAGCTGTTTGAGCAAAAGGAGGTCGCCTAAGGACATTTTCAATTTTGACAGGATCTACCTCCTGCTGAACCGTCTTGGGATCACCGCCAACTATACGGGATTCCACCATGTTGCTTATGCGGTCTATCTGATCTACCACCAGCCAGATTCCCTGCTTCTGGTGACCAAACGGCTGTATCCAGATATTGCCAGGCAGTACAACACCAAATGGAACCGGGTGGAGCGGGACATCCGGACAGTCATCACCATCGCCTGGGAGGAAAACAGGCCCCTTCTTGAGGAACTGGCTGGGCATCATCTTCCGCGCCGCCCCCAGCCGGTGCAGTTTTTATCCATCCTGGTATCCGCCCTTCGTTCCGGCGCGGCGGAACGCTTCCTGGAATAACGTTTACCACCAGTTCATAAAGGCAGACACGCCCGTCGGCGTGCCTGCCTTTTTTGACCGATGTCAAAATTTGTCGAACGATTTTTCTGTTAAAATTTTATCAAAATGATTGATAGCGGGCGCGGGACGTGCTACCCTTGTCGTGACAGCCGTACATCCTGTTTGGGGTGTACCGGTGAAATTGTGGAAGGGACCTGGGAGTATGAAACGTCACAAAACCGTATTGCTGGCAGACGGCAGTGAGGAATTCCGCTGGCTGGTGTGGAAATGCGCGGGGGAGCATACGTATTTTTCCATGAAGACCGTGGGCAGCGGCTGGGATATCCTCCGGTGCGTACAAGAGCAGCCGCCGGATCTCCTGCTGATCGATACGGCCCTGCCGGACATCTGCGGCCTGACCGTATTGAAGGAGCTGGCGCGGCGGGGGAACGTTCCCAAGACCATCGTCATCTCCAGCGTTGTTTCCGAGCGGATGGCGGCTAAGGCGCTCTCCCTGGGCGCTGTGTACTTTCTGCCGAAGCCCTTTCATATCGAAGCGCTGTTTGACCTGATCTACGGGCTGCTCCACGGCTACCCGCAATATCCTCCCTTGGCGCTTTCGCGCGCCGCAGGAAATGGATGCTTATTTGAAAAAGCCTTGCTCCGGAAAGCGAATGATAGAAACAGCTTTTTCGGCATAATGAAGCGCAGACCTTCCAGAAAATGGGAAGGCCTGCGCTTTCTCTGTTATTTGTCTTGAAAATTGTCTGCGCCGGAGGGAATCCGTTTACTCCTGGGGGGTCAGTTCCCCGGTCTCCGTGTTGATGACATAGCCGCGGATGGTCACATCGGCGGGCATCAGCGGGTGGTTGCGCAGCAGATCCACCGTCTCCGCCACGGAGTTTTCCACGCAGTCAAATCCCCGCAGCCAGGCCTCAAAGTCAATGCCGCAGTAGCGCATCATGTCGATATGGTCCTGGGAGACGCCCCGCTGGATCAGGTGGCGGATCATCATGTCGGCGTTGATATGGGCCACGCCGCAGTCGGTATGGCCGATGACCATGACCTCTTCCACCCCCAGCTCGATGATGCCTACCAGCAGACTGCGCACGGCGCTGTCAAAGGGGCCGGTGATCATGCCACCGGCGTTTTTGATCATTTTCACGTCGCCGTTGCGGATGCCCAGCGCCGCAGGCAGCAGTTCCACCAGACGGGTGTCCATGCAGGTGAGAATGGCGATCTTTTTGTCAGGGTACTTGCTGGTCTGGAACTTTTCATAACCCTTGGATTGAACAAACTCACGGTTGTATGCCAGCATATCTTCGATCATGGCGGTTCTCCTTTTTTCATTTTTTATGATGCTATCATACCGGATTTCTCCGCCCCGCGCAACCGGAATCTTTCGGCAATTCCGGCAGCGCGGAGATGTGCGCTCCGGCGGAACAGAGTTTTATTTCACCGGAAGCTCCACGAAAAACGAGTTCCGGCCGTTTTTGCTCTCCGCCCAGATCTTTCCGTGGTGCCGCAGGACGATGTTCTGGGCGATGGACAGCCCCAGGCCGTAGCTGCCCCGCTGGGTGTGGGCGGTGTCGGAGCGGTAGAACCGCTTGAAGATGTTTTTCAGATCCTCCTTGGAAATTTCCGGCCCAGGATTGGACACCGCCAGGCGGCACCGGCCGCCGGAGCGGGTAAGGGTGACGGTAACGTCCCCCGGCGCTTCCGCGTACTTCCGGGCATTGTCCAGGAGAATGTCCGCCGTCTGCCGCAGATGCTGTCCGCTGCCCCGGAGAGTGATGCCCGGCTGGATATCCGTTGTCAGGGTCAGGCCTGCCTCGAAGAACACCGGCTCGAAGGGGAGAACCGCATCGCTGACCAGCTTGCTGAGATCCACCTGGGAGAGGACCAGATTTCCCTGGCCGCCGTCGGTCCGGGCCAGGTCCAGCATCTCTTCAATGAGCTGGCGCATCTGCCGGGACATGGTGAGGATGTGGGCGGCGAACTGGCTGCGGCGTTTCTCGTCGAAATCCGGGCTGTTCAAAAGCTCTGCGTTGGTCATGATGACCGTCAGAGGGGTTTTCAGCTCGTGAGAGGCATCCGCCACAAACTGCCGCTGCTGCTGCCACGCCTTTTCCACCGGCTTTACCGCCCACCGGGCCAGCAGCCAGCTGATGAGGAGAAACACGGCGAAGCACAGTGCCCCGATGAGAAGACAGGTCTTGAAGAGGTTGGAGAGGGTTGCCTGTTCGCTGGACATATCCGCAAAGGCGATGCGCTCCCCGTGGGGGGTGACACTGCGGCAGTACCGCAGGCCGTAATCCGGAAGGACCCCTACTCGGTCCCCGGCGCTGTCCACATCGGAAACCAGGACCTGCAGATCGTCCTCGTCGGTGAGGTCGTAGTACCCCACAGCCGAGGTCACGTTTCCCGCCGGGTCCAGGTCCAGCACAAAAAAGGGCAGCTGCACCCAATCCGGCGGGTCACCGGGCCGGTTGGGCTGGAAGGGGGAGGTTGCCACCGCCTGGAGCATGGACACGCTCTGGGTCTCCAGGTCCTCCCGGGTGAAGTGGTACACCATGGTGAAGATACCGGTCAGCATCACCGTGACGATCAGCATGTTGACGCAGATGAATTTCAGCCGCAGCTTCCGGATCATTCCGCCACCTCCAGATGGTAGCCCAGGCGGCGGATGGCTTTAATTTTCAGATCAGAGCCGATGCTGGTCAGCTTCTTCCGCAGAAAGCCCACGTACACCTCCACGTGGTTCTCCACGGCGTTGGAGTCATAGCCCCAGACCTTGGACAAGATCATTTCTTTGGACAACACCCGCCCTTTGTTTTGCAGCAGGAAGCGCATCACATCGAACTCCCGGGCGGAGAGGCGGACGCTGCTGTCCCCGCACACCAGGGTGCAGTTGGCCAGGTCCAGGGCTGTGTTGCCCATCCGCAGTTCGTCCACCTGGTCCCCCTGGCGGCGGAGCAGGGCGTTGACGCAGGCCAGCAGCTCCCGGGAGTCAAAGGGCTTGGTCAGGTAGTAGTCCGCCCCGGCGTTGAGCCCCTGGATCCGGTCCTCGATGTCCGACCGGGCGGTGAGCATCAGAATGGGGGTGTTGCACCGGTCCGCCCGGACCTGTCGGGCCACCTGAAAGCCGTCCAGCTTGGGCATCATTACGTCCAGGATCAAAAGGTCGTAAATGCCCAGCTCCGCGTATTCCTTGCCGGCTTCGCCGTCGTATACCGTTTCCACCTCAAAGCCCTTGTGCTCCAGAATGGCGCGGATGGACTCCGCCACCAGCTTTTCGTCTTCAATCACCAGTACTTTCATAATGGTTCCTCATTTCCAGCCGTCCGCGGACAAGGCCTGCGCCCCGGTCCGTGGACCTTAATTTTTTGTTGATTCCAACATATCCTCCTTTCCTGAATCAAAACTGAAAAAGAGCGGAAAATTTTTCTGGAAAGTTCCTCTTTTTTTCAGCGCCGGTTCAGCGTGGGGTGTTACCTTGAGACACACAAGATGAAAAACCCACTGGAAAGGACGAACGTATATGACTGAAACAACACCCGCCGTGTCCGGCGGCGCGGCAAAAAAGCGCTTCCCCGGCAAAAAGGCCCGGAAGTGGATCGTATTGGCCGTGCTGGCTGTGGCCGTTATCGGCGGCGGCACCGCGTTTTTGAACCGGGCCAAGGCCAAGGCCAAGGCCACCCAGACGGAGACTGCCTACACCACCGCGTCCGTGGAGAAGCGGAGCATCACTAACTCCCTCACCGGCAGCGGCACCCTGGAGCCTGCTGACTCCTACACCGTCACCACCCTGGTCTCCGGCGAGGTCCTAAGCGACACCTTTGAGGAGGGGGACACCGTGGAAAAGGACCAGCTGCTCTACACCATCGACTCCTCCGATGTGTCCACCACCGAGTCCCAGGCTCAGACCAGCTATTCCCAGGCCCAGACCAGCTATGAGCAGGCAGTGAAGGCCAAGTATCCCACGGCGGACATCAGCGGCACCGTCAGCGAGGTGTATGTCAGCAACGGCGACACGGTGAACGCCGGCGCGGAGATCATGAAGATCGCCGCCAGCAATGACCTCTCCATTGACTTCCAGTTTTCCTATGCCAACGACGGCGACTTCTACGTAGGCCAGGCCGCCAAGATCTACATCAACGGCTACGCCGGGTATCTGGACGGCACCGTGGCCCAGGTGGGCGGCAGCTCCATCGCCAACGGCACCGGCATGAAGATGACCACCGTCCGGGTGACTGCCAAGAACCCCGGCCTGGTCACCAGCGCCAGCACCGCCAGCGCCACCATCGGCAACTACACCAGCTACGGCCAGACCACCATCAAGGTGGGCACCGGCTCTACCATCACCGCCGAGGCCAGCGGCAAGATCACCGGATTGACCCTGATGCCCGGTGACAGCGTGACCAGCGGGCAGAAACTCTGCACCATCACCGGCGACAGCGTGGACACCCAGATTACCAACGCGAAGAACAGCCTTGCAAACGCTAAAGACAGCGTGGAAAGCGCCCAGAACCGTCTGGACGATTACAAAATCACCTCGCCCATCACCGGCACGGTGGTAGAAAAGACGGTAAAGGCCGGAGATAACGTGGGAACCGGCAGCAATTCCAGCAACGCCCTCTGCACGATCTATGACCTGAGCTATCTGCAGATGACCCTGAACATCGATGAACTGGACATTGACAATGTGGAGGTGGGCCAGACGGTGAACATCACCTCCGACGCCAAGGAGGGCCAGACCTTTACCGGCGTGGTGACCAAGGTCTCCGTGGTGGGCACCACCTCCAGCGGTACCACCACCTATCCTGTCACCGTCCGTATTGACGAGACCGACGGCCTGCGTCCCGGCATGAATGTGGACGCGGAGATCGTGCTGTCCTCTGCCGACGATGTGCTGGCGATCCCCAGTCTGGCGGTGAATCGAGGCGATACGGTCCTCATCACCTCTGATTCTCCCAGCGCGGTCAACGCCTTGGAGCAGGAGGCACCGGAGGGGTATGTCTACGTTCAGGTGACCACCGGCGTCAGTGATGACAGCTATATTGAAGTGACCTCCGGGTTGCAGGAGGGAGATACCGTAGCCTATCTGCGGACAGCATCCTCCGGCTCCGGGAATATGATGATGGGCGGTATGCCCAGTGACATGGGCGGCGGCATGGGAGGTGGAATGCCCAGCGGCGGAATGCCTTCCGGCGGCCCGGGAGGAGGGTTCTAAATGAGCGCCCTCATTGAATTCCAGTCCGTCTGCAAGTATTACCAGATGGGCGATACCACAGTAAAGGCGGCGGATCATATCTCCTTCCAAATTCAGAAGGGAGAATTTGTGGCCATCGTGGGACAGTCCGGCAGCGGTAAATCCACCTGCATGAACATCATCGGCTGCCTGGATGTGCCAACCTCCGGTGCGTATTTACTGGATGGACAGGATGTGGGGCAGATGAACCGGAACCAGCTGGCGGAGATCCGCAACAAGATGCTGGGCTTCATTTTCCAGCAGTATAACCTGCTGCCCAAGCTGAATCTGCAGGAAAATGTGGAGGTGCCCCTGATGTATGCCGGGGTGCCCAAGGCGGAGCGCCACCAGCGGGCCAAGGCTGCGTTGGAGCGGGTAGGCCTGGGCGACAAGCTGAAGCATAAGCCCATGCAGCTCTCCGGCGGCCAGCAGCAGCGGGTGTCCATCGCCCGGGCACTGGCCGGGGACCCCGCCGTGATTCTGGCGGACGAACCCACCGGCGCCCTGGATTCCCACACAGGCCGGGAGGTGCTGGATATGCTGAAAACCGTCCACGGCGCCGGGAATACCGTGGTCCTGATCACTCACGATAACTCCATCGCCGTCCAGGCCCAGCGGATCATCCGCCTGGAGGACGGCCATGTGATCTACGACGGCGACGCCCGCGACCCCAGCGCCGTGGTGTCTCCCACGCTTACCGGAGAGGGGGCGGGATCATGAATCTGCTGGAAACCTTCCAGATGGCCGTCAAGAACATTCTCAGCAGTAAAGTGCGGACCCTTCTCACCATGCTGGGCATCATCATCGGCGTCTGCGCCGTCATCGTCATCGTGGGCCTGGGCAACGGCATGCAGGGCTACATCGAGGACAGCTTCGCCGACATGGGCACTGACTCCCTGACGGTGCAGATTTTAGGCCGGGGCTCCTCCCGCAGCGTGTCTGAGGAGCAGATGTATGCCCTGGTGGAGGAAAACCAGGACCTCTACAAGCAGATCTCGCCCACCGTCACCATGATGGGCGTGGTGAAGATCGGCAGCGACAGCATTTCCACCTCCTCCATCACCGGCGTCAGCGAGGACTACTTCGACATGAAGGGATACACCATCGCCCAGGGCCGGAATCTGGACTACGTGGACATTTCCGGCCGGAAAAAGGTCTGCGTGGTGGGGCAGTACCTGAACATGGCCTACTTCGGCGGAAACGCCGTGGGCCAGACCCTGAAGATCAACGGCAATACTTTTACCGTGGTGGGCGTCATGGCCCAGAAGGACACGGACCTGGAGGAGGGGGGCACCGATGACTGTGTATTTCTGCCCTATTCCACAGCTGCCCGCCTCAGCTTTACCGGCACCATCAGCAGCTACACCATCACCGTGCAGAACACGGACAACATCTCCGAGGCCAAGACCTTCCTGGAAAACAAGCTCTACGACATTTTCTCCGATGATGATGCCTATACCGTCATCTCCATGGCGGAAATGGTGGAAGAGATGAACTCCATGGTCAACATGATTATCTACATACTGGCGGGCATCGCCGCCATCTCCCTGGTAGTTGGCGGTATCGGCATCATGAACATCATGCTGGTGTCCGTCACGGAGCGGACGAGGGAGATCGGCATCCGGAAGGCCCTGGGCGCCAAGGAGGGAGCCATCCTCCGGCAGTTCGTCATCGAAGCCGCCACCACGTCGGCTCTGGGCGGCCTGCTGGGGATCGGTCTGGGCTATGTCCTCTCGTCGGCGGCAACGACTGTCATTGCCGCGGTGATGCCGGATACACCCATCACTGTCAGCCCCAGCGCGGCGGCGGTGGTGATCGCCTTCGGCGTGTCGGCAGGCATCGGCATCGTCTTTGGCTACCTCCCCGCCCGGAAAGCCGCCAACCTGAACCCCATCGACGCATTGCGGTACGACTGAGCGTATCCGCTGCGGCGGAATTTCCATCAAAAATGCAGGCCCAACGGGCCTGCATTTTTTCTGCGTTCCGGGAGATTCAAGCCGGGGAAGGGAAGGCGGTGAGGCCGCGTTTCCCGCCCAGAGGGGTGGTCCGGCGGTGCCCCGGAATTCGAGCGGGGGCGCATATCCGCCGTGCCGGGAAGGTGCGCTTCAGCGTGTTCTCAAAAATCTGACAAAAAATGTCAAAGAGGGGATTTACATTTTGCGAAGCAGTGCTATAATGGCAGATGTCTATTTAAAGCTTTAAATAGACAAAACGTGCGTGTTCTTAGGAGGTCCTTATTATGACAATCATTCTTGCGGTGGTCGCCATCTACATGGCAGCCATGCTCTTCATCGGCTATAAGGCGAAAAAGAGCGTCAAAAGCCCGGCGGATTTCTTCACCGGCGGCAGCCGTTTCGGCTCTGTTTTAACCGCCATTGCCCACCAGGCGGCCGGCCTCAGTGGCTGGCTGTTCATCGCTTGGTCCCAGCAGGTGGCCGGTTCCGGCCTGGGCGCCATCTGGACGGCTTTTTCCTCCGGTTTTGCCCCCTTCATCAACTTTTTTGTCATGGCCAGACGGGTTGCCAAGTTCACCGTGATGAGCAAGGCCAGAAGCTTTATAGACCTGCTGGAGGCCCGGTACTATGATGAGGACCGCAAGCTTATCCGCGGCATCGCCACGGCCATCATTGCCATCAGCATCACCGTGTACATGAGCTCCCAGCTCATGGCCGCCGGAACCACCTTCCAGGCAGTGCTGGGGCTGGACTACCGGGTGTCCGTGCTGATCGGCGCTGTGGTGGTGATCCTCTACACCTCCGCAGGCGGCCTGCTGGCCGTGGCCTGGACGGACTTTGTGCAGGGAATGCTGATGATCTTCGCCGTGATCGTGGGACTGTTCGTGGCCTTCGGCAATACGGGCAGCCTGGGCTTCGTCATGGACGAGATCACCGCCATCAACCCCGCCCTGGCCTCTCCCTGGACGAACCCCATCACGATCGTGGGCCTGCTGTCCGCCGGATGGCTGGGCTACATGGGCCAGCCCCAGATCGTGCAGATGTTCATGGGCATGAAGGATCCCGGCTCCTCCAAGCGGGGCGCCGTGATCGCCGGTACCACCGGCGTGTTCCTGCTGTTCGGCTCCTTCCTGGTGAACCTGTGCTGCATTGTGCTTTTCCCCGGCAGTGAAAACCCCAGCACCAACTTCATCCAGCTTATCACCCAGTATACGCCTCACTGGCTGGTGGGCATCGTCACCGCCGCAATTCTCGCCGCGGTCATGTCCTCTGCGGACGCCCTGCTCCACGTGGCCACCACGGCCGTGACCCAGGACTTCTACAACAAAATGCTGAAGAAGGGCCAGGCCACCGATAAAGAGGTGCTGCTGGTGGCCCGTATCGCCGCTGTACTCATCGGTGCCTTTGCCATTTACATCGCTTTCAATCCCTTTGACAGCATCCTCTGGGTCAACTGGTGGGCCTGGGGCGGCCTTTCCGTGTTCGCCCCCATCCTGATCTTGGGCTTCTACTGGAAGCGGGCCACCCGGGAGGGGGCCATGGTCAGCATGATCGTGGGCTTTATCGCGGTGTATGCCTGGTATAAGGCGGGGCTGAACACCCTTCTGCACTATACCTTCGTGGCCTTCACCGTCACCGCCGTGGTGCATGTAGTGGTGAGCCTGCTGACGCCGGCGCCCCCTGCCCGCATTCAGAGCATGGTGGAAGAACTGAACCGGAAAGATTGACTGGTAAAGGAGTAAAGCAATGCCTGACGTATATGTTTTTCAGGGCGGGACCCCCGCCCAGATGGCTTATGATGCCATTTCCCGGGTTTTCCATGAGGACCCGGCCCAATTGTCCGTCCTCTTGAAGGTGAATACCGGCTTCAAGGGCCCCGCGGCCAGCGGCCTGTGCACCCATCCGGAGGTGGTCCGGGGCCTGATCCGCTTTTTCAAGGAGCGCCATACCCGGAAGATCTATGTGGGAGACAGCTCCATCGTGGGCGTCAACAGCGACGAGGCCCTGCACGCCGCCGGGATCTGGGACGTCTGCCAGGAAGAGGGCGTGGAATGCCTGAACCTGGACGACAGCGGCATGCGGGAGCAGGAGATACCGGACCCCATCATGGTTCCCCGGCTGAAAATGTCCAACCTGCCCTTTGAGGTGGACCGGGTCATTTCCGTCCCGGTGATGAAGACCCACATGTATGCGGGCGTCACCCTCAGCATCAAAAATATGAAGGGCTGCCTGTTCCAGAAGGACAAGACCCGGCTGCACCGCATCAACCAGGCGCCGCCGGACATTCACAAGGGAAAATGCCTGGATTATGGGATTGTGGATTTGACAAAAGTCTGCTATCCTGATTATGTTGTCACCGACGGCGTGGTGGCTATGGAGGGCTTCGGCCCATCCGGCGGTACCCGGGTGGATCTGGGCGTGGTCCTGGCATCGACGGATGCCCTGTCCGCAGACCTGACGGCCATTCAGCTGATGGGCATGGCGGTGGACGCGGTGCCCCATCTGAACCTGGTGCGGGAAAACCGGGGGCTGGACCCGGCGGATATCCATGTGCACCCTGCGGATTACCTGAAATGGGCCCGCCGCTTCCAACTGGCCTCGGAGCATGACCTGCACCTGAACTACCCCAACCCCAAGGTGGTGGACAGGGGGGCGTGCAGCGCCTGCCATGCGGCCATGGTGCAGTTTTTCCGCTACCATCACCAGGAGTATGAGAATGGGCCGGAGGCAACGCTGGTCTTTGGCGGGGACGCCACAGAGGCGGACTGCCAGGGAGGCCGGGTGGTGCTGGTGGGCAACTGCACGGCCAAGCTCAGAGACGGCAGCCGGGCCTTCTGCAAGGGCTGCCCGCCGGTTCCCTCTCAGATCGCACGCACCATCGACGCCGGAAAAACCTTGGACGACTGAATTGGAGGATACGTTATGGAACTGCAATTTTTAGGCCATTCCTGTTTTCTGCTGCATGACGGCACCAGCAAGGTGCTGACGGATCCCTTCCTGACGGGCAATGCCCTGGCAGCCGCTGCTGCCAATCAGGTGGAGGCGGATTTCATCTTTGTCACCCACGGGCACGGCGACCATGTCGGCGACGCGGTGGACATCGCCAAGCGCACCGGAGCCACCGTCTGCTGTACGGTGGACCTGGCGGAGGGGGTGTTCGGCCCCGCAGGCGTCAAGGTCCAGGTGGGCAACCTGGGGGGTACGATCCCCATGCCCTTCGGCTCCGCCAAGTTCTTTCAGGCCATCCACGGCAGCGGCGTTCCGGGGTGCTTGGCCTGCGGCTTCATCTTTGAGATGGGAGGAAAGAAAATTTACCACGCCGGCGATACCGCACTGATGAGCGATATGGCGCTTCTGGCGGAGGAGAATATTGACATTGCGCTGCTTCCCATCGGCGATGTGTTCACCATGGGGCCGGGGGATGCCCTGCGGGCCGTGAAGATGATCCAGCCCAAGCTGGTTATTCCCATGCACTACAATACCTTCCCGCCCATTGTCCAGGACCCGGATGCCTTCGCGGCGGCGGTACAGGCGGCGGGCTTCCAGGCCAAGGTCCTGCACCCGGGGGAGACGCTGACCATTTGAACCCGGGCGGAAAATACCGGGATACGTTCTGTAAAAACAAAAAATATACATATCCGCGCGCTCCCGTTTGGCAGGGGCAGCAGGTATGTTCGGAGAGTCTCTGGCAGGCATCGTAAACACGATGACCTGCCGGGGCTTTTTTACTTTCCGGCCTGATTGCCGTAGCCGCAGAGGGGAGGAAACCGTATGCATAAAGATGCTTGGACGGACTCAATGCAGAGGGGGCTTCTCTGAGCGCACGGCTGCCGGAAGAGGCTGCAGTCCGCTGGAAAAGATTGGATTTTTAAGGAACATATGGAAAAACCGGTGAAATGGGGCAGCACAATTATACATTTTGCGGATTGAATAAATATGCTTATGTATCGTATGGTTTTTCAATAAACCCGATGGCGAAGGAGGAGCTCCCATTGAAACCGAAGGTATATATTGACGGGAAAGAAGGCACCACCGGCCTTCAGATCTATGAGCGCCTTTCCGCACGTGGAGATATTGACCTCTTTCTGATCGACGAGGAAAAGCGCAAGGACACCGCCGAACGGAAAAAGCTGCTGAATGCCGCAGACCTTGTATTCCTGTGTTTGCCGGACAAAGCGGCCATGGAAGCCGTGGACCTGATCGAAAATCCCGCCACCCGGGTCGTTGACGCGTCCACCGCCCACCGGGTCGCCCCCGGCTGGGTATACGGCTTTCCGGAGTTGGGAGCCGAACAGAAAAACGCCATCATCCGCGCCGGGCGGGTTGCCAATCCCGGATGCCATGCAACCGGTTTTTTATCCATTGCCGCGCCACTGGTGAAGCTGGGGATCCTGCCTGCGAATTATCCGATGACGGTCTATTCCCTTACCGGCTACTCCGGCGGCGGGAAGAGGATGATCGCCCAGTACGAAGAGGATGCCCGGGATACGGAGTTTGACGCCCCCGGATCTACGGCCTGAACCTGCGGCACAAGCATCTGCCGGAAATGCAGAAGATCGCCGGACTGGAATTCCCGCCGGTGTTCAACCCCGTGGTGGACGATTACTACAAGGGCATGGCCACCACCCTGATGCTCCACAACCGTTTGCTGAACGGCAGGCCCACGGCGGAGAATATCGCGGAGGCTCTGGCCGGCTTTTATGCGGGACAGTCCCTGGTGTCGGTGGTCCCCTTTGGCGGACAGGAACCGATGCTGAGCGCCAACAAGCTGGCCGGAAAGGACACACTGGAGATCACGGTCTGCGGCCATGAGGACCAGACCATGGTCACCGCCTGGTTCGACAACCTGGGAAAAGGGGCCTCCGGTGCCGCCGTTCAGAACATGAACCTGATGCTGGGGTTTGAGGAAACTACAGGACTGAACTTTTGATATGTACAGCGCCGAAGGCCCCTTTGGGGCAAAAATGTCAGCCACCCTCGCCGCTGAAGCGGCAACCGAGCGGCCTGACAAAACGGTGCAGCTGTTCCAAATATGAATTTAATGCTTGGATTTGAAGAGACCACGGGGTTGAGTTTTTGAGAAAAGCACCGGGCTGCCCCGGCAAATCCGATTACTTTTTACGTTCCGAGAATGGAGGATCGACTATGCTGAATTTTATTGACGGCGGCGTGTGCGCCGCCCAAGGCTTCAAGGCCGCAGGTATTCATGTGGGGGTCAAGACCCACGCCACATGGAAAAAGGATGTGGCCCTCATCGTTTCCGATGCGGACTGCGCCGCTGCTGCCGTTTTTACGAAAAACGTGGTAAAAGCCGCACCCATCCATGTGGATAAGGCCCATCTGCTGGACGGCCATGCCCGGGCCATCATTGCCAACAGTGGCAATGCCAATGCCTGCGCGCCCCACGGCGAAGAAAACGCCGAAAAGATGTGCGCGGCGGCAGCCAAGGCCATCGGGTGCAGGCAGGAGGACGTGCTGGTATCCTCCACCGGCGTCATCGGCCAGACGCTGAACGTACAGGTCATTGAGGAGGGCGTCCCGGCGCTGTATGCGGCCCTGGAGCATTCTGACGCCGCCAGTGATGCCGCGGCCCACGCCATCATGACCACCGACACCGTGAAGAAGGAAGCCGCCGTGGAAACGGTCATCGGCGGAAAAACGGTCCGCATCGGCGGCATTGCCAAGGGCAGCGGCATGATCCACCCCAATACCCTGAAATCCATGGACACCACCGGCGTCGTCACCTATATGGGTTCCTTTTCCAAGGTGCTCAGCCCCGGCATCCGGCTGGGCTGGATGCTGGCCAGCCGGGAACTGATCGAAAAATACGAGAGTGCCAAGGAATGCGCCGACTTACAGGCCAGCACCCTGACCCAAATGGTGGTGGACACCTATCTGGCCCACAACGACCTGGACGAAAATATCCGGCGCCTGAACGAGCTGTACCGGGGCCGCCGGGACAAAATGCTGGCCTTGCTGGCCGCCGAGTTCCCGGAGGGCTCCCGGTGGACCCATCCCTGCGGCGGACTGTTCCTGTGGGCCACCCTGCCGGAGGGGATCGATACGGACGCTTTGCTGTCCACTACAGTCGCCCATAAGGCGGCGTACATTCCGGGCCGGGCCTTCTTTGCCGACGGCGATGAGTGCCGCTGCCTGCGGCTGAATTTCTCCAACGCTTCGGAGGCGCAGATGGAGCAGGGCATCGCCATCATGGGACAGGTCTTCCGGGACGCGCTGGCAAAGGGATAAGGCTATATGGAGCCTGTGACAGTCAGTATTTTAGGCCTGGGGGCGGAGGGCAGCATTGCCTTCCGTGCCCTGGCAGGCAAGCCCTGCCGTGTGCGGATCCTGGCGAAAGGGGAACGGGCCCAACGGCTGAGAGCGGAGGGCATCACCATCAACGGCACCCACTATGACCTGACCGTGTCCGAGCCGGGGGCGGAACCGCCGCCCAAACTGCTGATCGTGGCGGTGAAGAGCTATCAGCTCTCCGAGGCCCTGGAGGACGCGGCGGTCGAGTGCGGCCAGGACACGGTGGTAATGAGCCTGATGAACGGCCTTACCAGCGAGGAGGTGCTGGCTCGGCGGATAGGCGGGGACCATTTCATTTACTGCATGAGCCGGATCAATGCCAAAAAATCCGGCCCAAATGTGGAATTTCAGCCGGTGGGCGCCATTTACATCGGGGAGAAGGACGGCTCCGTCACCGACAGGATCCGGGAGATCCATGCTCTGCTGGACGGCGATGTGTCCTGCCGCATCAGCCGGGAGATCCTGCTGGACATCTGGCGGAAATACATGTTCAACGCCGCCTTCAACACGGTGGAATCCATTCTGCGGTGCCGCCACCGGTGGTTCCAACAGCTGCCGGAGGCCAACGCCGCCCTGGAATGCGTCATGGAGGAGATCGTCCGGCTCGCCAACGCCTGCGGCGTGATGCTGTCGGAGGCGGACATCCGGGCACTGGACGGATACTGCCAGCCTTACCCCGGCGACGGCCTTTGCAGCATGGCCCAGGACCTGCGGGCCCAGCGGCCCACGGAGATCGACATGCTGATCGGTGAGGCCCTGGAGCTGGGCCGCAGCCATGGCGTCAGCCTGCCGGTGTGCCAATTTGTTTACCACCTGGTCAAAACCATGGAAGAGGCCAATGCCGAGGGACTGGAGATAGGGTAGATCCACCTGCTTCGGGACCGTGTTTGCAGCCGGACAGCCGGTTCGGCTTCTGTAAAAATGCTGTGAAAAACAGACAAGAGAAGTAGGAAATGCAAAAAAAGATTTGAAAGAAACAGAAAAGTGAAGAATCACCCCCTTGACATGGGAACGAAAAGGGAGTATCTTCACCACAACAATTTCATACACCCAATTCCATTGGGTCAGATAGAGGCGCGGCTGACAAGAGTACCCCTGTCCATACGGAGCAGAGATCCGGGACAGGTGGGAAAGGGGATGCCGCCGAAGTGGGAGCCGGTTCCTGTACCGGTACCTGCTGGTTCGTCAGATAAGATCTGCCGGACTGTCACATATGTGGAGCGCTATCGAGGAAATCAGCAGACAGTTTTGTCTGTTGTATTTGCAGATTTTAGTCGTAATGCTTCACAAGAGCATTACGGCTTTTTTACTGCCCCGGTGGTGCTGATCGTCAGAAAACAGGCCCCCTGTTTTGAAATCAACACCAACTCAGAAAGGAACATGACTATGAACATCAGAAGATTGACCGCATCCCTGCTGGCAGCTGTGACCCTGCTGGCCCTCACCGCCTGCGGTGCCCCGGCAGACAATGCCCCGGCCCAGGAGGACCAGACCGCCGCGGAGGACCAGACCACAACGGAAAGCAATGAGTTCCGGGTGGGCATGGAATGCGCCTATGCTCCCAGCAACTGGCAGGAGAGCGAAGCAAGCGATACCAACTATCCCGTTGAGAACGTGCCCGGCGCCTATGCTGAGGGCTACGATGTGCAGATCGCCAAGATCATCGCCGACCAGCTGGGCAAGGAACTGGTGATCGTCAAGCTCAGCTGGGACGGCCTCATCGACGCCCTGAACCAAGGCCAGATCGACGCCATCATCGCCGGTATGATGGATACCGCCGAGCGCCGCGAGTCCATCAACTTCACGGAGCCCTACAAGGAAACGATCTACAGCATGATGGTCCTTGCGGATTCTCCCTATGTGAACGCCACCTCCATTCAGGATTTCTCCGGCGCCGCCGTGCTGGGCCAGCAGGGCACCGCGCTGGATGACGTGATCGACCAGATCGAAGGCGTGGACCACCTGAGCCCTGTGGGCAGCGTGCCGGATATGATGTCCCGCCTGCAGCAGGGCACCTGCGATGCCATCGTCATCAACCAGGAATCCGCCCCCGGCTACTTGGCTTCCAACCCGGACTTCCGCCTGATCTCCTTTGAAGACGGCAACGGCTTCACCCTCCCGGCCAAGGGCTCCTGCGTGGGCCTGCGGAAGTCCGACACGGACCTGATGGACCAGATCAACGACGTCCTGGCCACCATCGACAACGACACCCGTCTCGCCATGTGGGATACCGCCGTGGCGAATCAGCCTCAGTAAACGTTCCATTCGGCCCCGCCCGCAGACAGGCGGCGAGTATAAAACGAGCACCGTGTAAGGAGAGAGAATTATGAAGCATTCTGCCGCATCCCGGAGGCCGGGCTTTCTCGCCCGGAACCACCGGTACGTATATCTGGGCGGGAGCCTGATGGCCCTGGTGGGACTGAGCCTGTGGTATTCCGCCCCCACGCCCTACAGCTTTCTGGCCGCAAACAGCGCGGCGGGCAGGGCTCTGGCCGCTGTCTGCTACGGGTTTATCGCCCTCAGCCTGATCGCCCTGCTGGTCAAGTGGACCCACTGGAAGACCTACGGGGCGACGGTGATGAAGAAGCCGGCCATCGTCCGGGCCAGCCGGTATTTTTCCTATCTGTTGGCCGCCGCCTGCGGGCTCCTTGTGCTGGACCGGGTGGTGCTGAAACTGGCCTACATCATCCAGGCGGCCATTCATGCGGACAGCAACCCCACGGAGACCATTTCCACCATGATCTACATGGCCTACAACCAGCGGTCCCTCTTTGCCACCGGCATTTCCTACACGGTGCAGCTGGCCCTTTTCGGTACGGCCATCGCCTTCGTCCTGTCGCTGCTGATGGTGTTCCTCCGGATCCAGGAGCCGGACAAGCGGGATAAGGATTCTATCAAGCTCCTGAAGATCATTGCCAACAAGTTCGCCAGCTTCTACATCTTTGTCATCCGGGGCACCCCTATGATGGTGCAGTCCCTGATCCTTTACAACGCGGTGTTCAGCCTGTTCAAACGGACGGGCATGAGCGTTTCTGAGATCAACCGCATCTGGCCGCTGTTCCTGGCCGGCCTTGTCACTGTTTCCCTGAACTCCACCGCCTATTTGGCTGAGGTGCTCCGGGGCGGCATCATGGCCATCGACGCCGGACAGATGGAGGCATCCCGCTCTCTGGGTATGACCCACTGGCAGGCTATGATCAAGGTGGTGTTTCCCCAGGCCATCAAGAATTCCATCCCGGCCATCGGCAACGAATTCATCATCAACATCAAGGACTCTTCCGTCCTCTGTGTTGTGGGCGTTTCCGACCTGATGTTCATGACCAGGTCTGTAGCCGGTATCTATTATAAAGGTACCGAGTGCTATCTCATTGCCGCCATCGTCTATCTGATCCTGACCTATCTGTCCTCGCTGCTGCTCAAGGCCATTGCCCGGAAGATGGAGGGCAGCTCTGACGGCAAGAATACGGCAGGCAGCGTGCCTGACTGGGGTATTCCCAGCTCCAACTGAGGTGAAAAAATGGAAAACAATACGATCATCAAAATCGAACAGCTGGAAAAATCTTTCGGTGCCCTCCATGTCCTGAAGGGGATCAACCTTGAGATCCATCAGGGTGAGGTGGTGTGCATCATCGGCGCCTCCGGTTCCGGCAAATCCACCCTGCTGCGCTGTATTAACCTATTGGAGGAGGCCGATTCCGGCCACATCTGGTTTGACGGCCAGGACCTGATGGACCTCTCCGTGAATCTGAACGCCCTGCGGCAGAAGATCGGCATGGTGTTTCAGGGCTTCAACCTGTTCAACAACAAGTCTGTGCTGGACAACTGCACCCTGGCCCCTATGACCGTCAAGCACATTCCGAGAGCCCAGGCGGAGGAGACCGCCATCCGCCACCTGAAGACCGTGGGCCTGGAAAAGTTCATTCACGCCGATTCCCGCCGCCTTTCCGGCGGCCAGAAGCAGCGGGTGGCCATTGCCCGGGCGCTGTGCATGGAGCCGGAGATCATGCTCTTTGACGAGCCTACCTCCGCCCTGGACCCGGAGATGGTGGGCGAGGTGCTGGACGTGATGAAGGGCTTAGCCAAAGAGGGCATGACCATGGTGGTGGTGACCCATGAAATGGCCTTTGCCAAGGAGGTCAGCGACCGGGTGGTATTTATGGACCAGGGGGTGATCCTGGAGCAGGGAACGCCCCAGGAGGTTTTCGGCAGCCCGAAGGAAGCCCGCACCCGGGAGTTTCTGAGCCGGTATTTGGAGGACAAAATGGCATGAAAGCAGTTTCTGATTTTTTCGCCCGGGAGACGGATTACCCGGATTTTGACAGGGAGGGGGCGGTGGCCCGCCTTTCCCAGGCCATTCAATGCAACACCGTCAATTACGCGGACCACAGCCTGACGGACTACGGGGAATTCGACAAGCTCCACGCCCTGATGCACGCCGGTTATCCCCACGTCATGGCGGCCGGCAGCTTTGAGCGGATCGGCCACCACGCGGTCCTCATTACGATCCCAGGGACCGATCCCAGCCTGCGGCCCAGCCTGTACATGTCCCACCAGGACGTGGTGCCGGTGGTGGAGGGCACGGAGCAGGACTGGACCTATCCCGCTTTTTCCGGCGCGGTGGTGGAGGGTTACATCTGGGGCCGGGGGACTCTGGACATCAAAAACCAGGTGTTCGGCATCCTGGAGGCGGCAGAGTACCTGCTGGCCCACGGCAGAACCTTTGCCCGCACGGCCTATCTGGCCTTCGGCGACGATGAGGAAACTCTGAATCTAGGGGCCAAGGCCATCTCCGACCACCTCAAGGCCCAGGGCGTGACTTTAGAATTTGCTCTGGACGAGGGCGGCGGCAAGATCGAGTCCGGCGCGGCCTTCGGTGCTCCGGATATTTCCATCGCCCATGTGGACCTGATGGAGAAGGGCTATGCGGACCTGGAACTATCTGTCCGCTCCATCGGCGGCCATTCCAGCCGCCCCTACGGCGGCACGTCTCTGGAGCACCTGGCCTGTGCCATTGCGGATATCACCCGCAGACCCTTTCCGGTGCGGCTCAGCCCCGTGATGAAAGGTGCCTTTGAAACGCTGGCTCCCTACATCACCGCGGAGCCGCTGAAAACCCTGGTGCAGGATGTGGAGGCCAACGCGGACGCCATCGCCGCTTACTGTCTCCGGGACCGGACGCTGTTTCCCTTCGTCACCACCACAATGGCCCCAACCATCATCCAGGGCAGCAGCAAGGCCTGCAACGTGATGCCCCAGGATATGCAGGCGGTCATCAACTTCCGCCTGGCGGACGGCGACACGGTGGAGGGCGTCATGGCCCACTGCCGGGAGGCGGTCCAGGACCCCACTGTTGAAATGCGCTATTTGCAGGCAAATGATCCCTCCGCCACCGCCCGGCGGGACGGCTACGGCTACCGTACGGTGGTGGAGAGCATGCAGCGTTATTACCCCGGCGTGGTGTTTTTGCCGTCCATGACCGTGGGGGCGACGGATGCCCACCATTATGAGCAGATCTGCGACACCTGTCTGCGGTGCAGCCCCTTTATGGCGGAGCCGGAGGAGGCGGCCGCCGGTGTCCATGGGACCAACGAGCGTATCCCGGTGCAGGCCTATCTGCAGGGGATCCGGGTGCTCATTGACCTGATGGAGCATGTGAACCTGTAATGTACCGCAGAGCGGGATCCATCTGGCAGGACAGAATTTTACAGTAAAAAGACAGCGGCGGACCAACGAAGTTGGTCCGCCGCTTAGTGTTATTTGATGGGCACATTATTCATTACATCTGCCCAGTCCCGCCTGGTCTGGTCCTGATCTTCAGCCTCAGCGCGGACGTATCGCTGAGCGGAAATGCCGTTACGTTTATTCCTATGTCATTTCTACGAACCGAATTTGATTGCAATTCAGCATTTTGCGACTGCGCAAGGCACAGTGCTGCTGCCCCGCCTCCTGCAATGGGACAGGGTGCGTGGCGAACAGCGTTATCACCAAAACTAATGGTATAGATTTGTAAATAATATCATACGAATACCCCCGGTTTCTTGACACCCGCGCATCGTGCATGCTATGCTGAATAGCGACAAGAGAACTGTTTTCCGGGGCCTGACGGTTTTGAAGTGGAGCACCACGTGGACCCGGAAAATGTATTTGCCGACCGTCTGGGCGCACTGCACTAAGGGACATGCCATACGCAAACCGAGGGTGCCGTGCGCCTTCATTTTCTTTTTCAGGAGGCGCACAATGAAAAAAGTCGGAATCATCATGGGCAGCGACAGCGATTTGCCGGTTGTCCGCAAAGCTGCAGACACGCTCCGCGCACTGGGCATTCCCTATGAGGCGCATGTCTATTCTGCACACCGTACCCCCGAGGAGTCCAGCCGCTTCGCGTCGCAGGCTCGCGAGAATGGGTTCGGTGTGCTGATCGCCGCAGCCGGGATGGCTGCACATCTGGCCGGTGCGATTGCGGCTAATACAACGCTGCCGGTTATCGGAATTCCGATTCGGTCGGCACAGCTGGGCGGCATGGATGCCCTTCTTTCCACAGTTCAAATGCCGACGGGTATCCCCGTGGCAACTGTTGCGATTGATGGGGCAGCCAATGCCGCTCTTTTGGCCGCACAGATCCTTGCCGTGGAGGACGCGGCGCTGGCCGAAAAGCTCGCGCAGCGCCGCAAGGCCGACGCCGACAAGGTACGTGCCCGCGACGCCGCCGTTGAGGCGCGCCTGCTGGCGGATGAATGAAGCAATACGCATTGACACCATAAAGTATATAACAGATTTTGTGAGGAGGATTTTTATCATGGAAAAGATGGCACAGCTCTATGAGGGCAAGGCAAAGAAGGTTTACGCAACAGAGGATCCCGCAGTTGTGATCGTGTCCTATAAGGACGATGCCACCGCCCTCGATGGCCTGAAGAAGGGCACCATCGCCGGCAAGGGTGTGGTCAACAACCGTATGACGAACTTCCTCATGCAGCTGTTGGAGAAGAACGGTGTGTCCACCCATTTCATTCAGGAACTGAACGACCGCGAAACGGCCGTGAAGAAGGTGTCCATCGTGCCGCTGGAGGTCATCATCCGCAACGTCTCCGCCGGTCACTTCGCCCAGCGCTACGGCGTGGAGGAGGGGATCGTTTTTGACGAGCCGACCATCGAGTTCTCCTACAAGAACGACGATCTGCACGATCCCTTGCTCAACGCCTATCACGCGATTGCCCTGAAGCTCGCGACCCGCCAGGAGATCGAGACGATCAAGACCATGGCTTTCCGCGTCAACGAGGTGTTGACCGAATACTTCCGTACCCTCGGCGTGCGTCTGGTCGACTTCAAGCTCGAGTTTGGGCGTCTGGCCGACGGCACGCTCGTCCTCGCCGATGAGATTTCCCCTGACACCTGCCGTTTCTGGGATCTCAAGACAAACGAAAAGCTCGACAAGGACCGCTTCCGCCGTGACATGGGCGGCGTGGAGGACGCCTACCGTGAGATGATGCACCGTGTGTTTGGCGAATAAGGCGCTGAAGAACGGCATGAGCAATATTCACGAAGAATGCGGCGTATTTGGCGTTTTCAGCCCCGATAATTACGATGTGGCGCGCATGACGTACTACGGACTGTTTTCGCTGCAGCACCGCGGGCAGGAGTCCTGCGGCATCGTCGTCAACGATGACGGACTGTTCGCCGCGTATAAGGATGTGGGCCTCGTCAACGATGTATTCACGCCTGAGCGGCTCGACGCACTCGGCACCGGCAGCATCGCTGTCGGCCATGTGCGCTACGGCACGACCGGAAGCAATGACCGCAACAACGCCCAGCCGATCGTCGTCAACCATGTGAAGGGCCGCATGGCTCTCGCGCACAACGGCAACCTCGTCAACAGCTATGAACTGCGCTCAAAGCTGGAACTCGAGGGATCCATCTTCCACACGACAAGCGACACCGAGGTCATTTCCTACATCATTACGAAGGAGCGCCTGACGTCCGGTTCGATTGAAGAGGCCGTCAACCGCGCGATGGACAAACTGAAGGGAGCCTATTCGCTCGCCATCATGTCCCCCTCGAAGCTCATCGCCGCCCGCGATGAGCATGGCTTCCGCCCGCTCTGCTACGGGCAGACGGCGGATGGACGCTACGTCATTGCCTCCGAATCCTGCGCACTCGATGCGGTGGGGGCGGCCTTCATTCGCGATGTCGAGCCGGGCGAGATCCTCGTCTTTGACAAGCAGGGCGTGCGCAGCATCCGCAACCACTGCGAAAAGCAGCCGCAGTCGCTGTGTGTATTCGAGTATATCTACTTTGCCCGCCCCGACTCTGTGATTGACGGCTGCCAGGTGCATACGGCGCGCGTGCGCGCAGGTTCGTTTCTTGCGCTTGAGCACCCTGTGCAGGCGGACGTTGTCATTGGTGTGCCGGACTCCGGCCTTGACGCGGCCATCGGCTATTCACGCCAGTCTGGCATCCCTTATGCGCTTGGCTTCATCAAGAACAAGTACATTGGCCGAACCTTCATCGCCCCCGGCCAGAAGAGCCGCGAGGATAAGGTGCGCATTAAGCTCAACCCCATCTCCGATGTCGTGCGCGGCAAGCGCGTCGTGCTGATCGACGACTCCATTGTGCGCGGCACAACGAGCGCACGGATCGTAAAGCTTCTGCGCTCGGCGGGCGCCACGGAGATCCATATGCGTATCTCCGCACCGCCCTTCCTTAACCCTTGCTATTACGGCACGGATATCGACTCCCGCGAGCATCTGATCGCCTGCCACCATACCGTGGAGGAGATCAGCAAAATCATCGGCGCAGACTCGCTGGGCTATCTGAGCGTTGAGAGCGCAAAACGCCTGGCCTGCGGCGTCAACGGCAAGGGCTACTGTACGGCGTGTTTCGACGGGGCCTATCCCACGGAGATTCCCAGTGAGACGCACAAGAACCGTTTTGAAGAAAAAATTTCGAAAGGCAAGGGTACCTCTCATGAATCATAATTCCCGTTCGGAAAGTTACGCGGCCGCCGGGGTAGACATCACTGCCGGATACCGGGCCGTTGAGTTGATGAAAAGCCACATCGCACGCACTATGACCGCAGGCGTCTGTTCCGATATCGGCGGCTTCGGCGGTTTGTTTGAGCTGGATACGTCCAACATTGAGCACCCCGTGCTCGTCAGCGGCACGGACGGCGTCGGTACGAAGCTGAAGCTTGCCTTCCTTATGGACAAACACGACACAGTCGGTATCGACTGCGTGGCCATGTGCGTCAACGACATCATCTGCTGCGGCGCAAAGCCCCTGCTGTTCCTGGACTATATCGCCTGCGGCAAAAATGTCCCCGAGCGCATCGCTGAGATCGTCAGCGGCGTGGCTGAGGGCTGCGTGCAGAGCGGTGCGGCGCTCATCGGCGGCGAGACGGCGGAGATGCCGGGGTTCTACCCGGCGGAGGAGTATGACCTTGCGGGTTTTGCCGTGGGTGTTGTTGACAAGGCAAAAATTCTTGATAAAACAACGATGCGCCCCGGCGATGTTGTGATCGCACTGCCTTCGAGCGGCGTTCACTCCAACGGCTTCTCCCTCGTGCGCAAAGTCTTTGATGTTGAGCACGCTGACCTTAAAAGCCCCCGTGCGGAGCTTTGTGGCAAGAGCCTCGGCGAGGCGTTGCTTGCCCCGACGAAAATCTATGTGAAGCCTATGCTTGCCCTTTTCGACGCTGTGCGCGTGAAGGGTGTCTCCCACATCACGGGCGGCGGCTTCTATGAAAATATCCCCCGCAGCATCCCCGATGGTCTCTGCGCACGCATTACACGCAGCGCCGTGCGCGTGCTGCCGGTGTTTGACCTGATCGCCCGCACGGGCGGCATCCCCGAACGCGATATGTTCAACACCTTCAACATGGGCGTCGGCATGAGCGTGGTCGCTGCGGCAGAGGACGCGCAGCGTGCGCTGGAGATCCTCCGTGCAAACGGCGAGGACGCCTATGTCATCGGCGAGATCACCGAGGGCGAAGAAAAGGTGGTCCTATGCTGAAAACGCGGATCGCAGTGTTCGTCTCCGGCGGTGGAACGAACCTGCAGGCCTTGCTCGATGCGCAGGCGGCCGGAAAAATCCCAAGTGGCGAGATCGTCCTTGTCGCGGCGAGCAACCCTAAGGCATACGCCCTGGAGCGCGCTGCACGCGCGGGCGTGAAGAGCGTCATCGTCGAGCGGCGCGCCTGCGGCAGCCAGGAGGACTTCGAGGCGGCGCTGCGCTGTGCACTGCGCGAAAGCGGCGCAGAGATGATCATCCTCGCCGGCTTTATGAGTATCTTGAGCGAAGCGTTTACGGCCGAGTGGCCCGAACGCATCCTCAATGTCCACCCATCCCTGATCCCCGCATTCTGCGGCAAGGGCTATTATGGCCTGCGTGTCCACGAGGCAGCGCTGGCGCGCGGCGTGAAGGTGACGGGCGCGACCGTACACTATGTCAATGAAATTCCGGACGGCGGCCGGATCCTGCTGCAGAAGGCGGTTGAGGTGCTGCCGGGCGACACGCCGCAGACGCTGCAGCGGCGGGTGATGGAACAGGCTGAATGGATCCTGCTTCCGCAGGCGGCAGAGATGGTTGCCGCGCGGCTGCGGGTGGAAAAAGAAGGGAGCAGGGCATGAACGTATACGAACTGAAAACCCCGCGCGAGCTGCTCACGGGCAACAGCTATGCCGGCCGCGGCATCGTCATCGGCAAGACCCCGGACGGCAAGAAGGCCGCCGTGGCCTATTTCATCATGGGGCGCAGTGCCAACAGCCGCAACCGCATCTTCACCGAGGACGGCGGCACAGTCTACACCCGCCCCTTCGACGAGTCGAAGGTTGAGGACCCGTCGCTCATTATTTATGCGGCGGTGCGCCGCATGGGCGCCCACCTCATCGTGACGAACGGTGACCAGACTGACACGATCTGCGAGGGCCTTGCACATGGCCAGCAATTTGGACAGGCGCTGGAAAGCCGCTGCTTTGAGCCCGATGCACCGAACTTTACCCCCCGCATCAGCGGTATGCTCACCTTTGCCGGCAAGGACTTCCAATATGAGATGAGCATCCTCAAGAGTGCGGACGCCGAAGGCAGCGCCTGCAGCCGCTATCACTTCTGCTACCCGGCGCTGCCGGGCGTAGGCCACTTCCTGCACACCTATGTCGGCGATGGCGATCCTCTTCCGACATTTCAGGGTGAGCCTGAGCGCATGGCCATCCCGCAGGACATCGATGAGCTGACGCAGCAACTGTGGGACAGCCTTGATGAGGACAACCGCATTTCCCTCTATGTGGAGACGGTGGATCTGGAGAATGGCCGCACCGAGCACCGCCTGATCAACAAGAACGGTTCGGGAGGTGCTTGCTGTGGCAAATAACAAGGACAGCTACATCTCCCCCCTCTCCACGCGCTATGCAAGCGCGGAGATGCAGCATATTTTCTCCGAAAACTTCAAGTTCCGTACCTGGCGGCGGCTCTGGATCGCGCTGGCACACGCTGAGCAGACGCTGGGACTCGATATTACGGACGAGCAGATCGCCGAGATGGATGCGCACAAGGACGACATCGACTATGCCGTGGCGGAAACGCGCGAGAAGGAAGTGCGCCACGATGTGATGGCACATGTTTACGCCTTCGGTAAGCAGTGCCCCAAGGCTGAGCCGATTATCCACCTCGGTGCAACGAGCTGCTACGTCGGCGACAATACAGATGTCATTATTCTGCGCGAAGCGTCACAGCTTTTGCTGCGCAAGGCGGCGCAGGTACTGCGCAATCTTGCGGCATTCGCCGAACAGTATAAGGCGCTGCCGTGCCTTGCCTATACCCACCTCCAGCCCGCGCAGCTCACGACTGTCGGCAAGCGTGCGACGCTTTGGATGTATGAGCTGACGCAGGACATTGAAAATCTTGAATTCCAGCTCGAGCGGCTGCGGCTGCTCGGCAGCAAGGGCACCACCGGCACACAGGCAAGCTTTATGGAGCTGTTTGCGGGGGATGAGGAGAAGGTACGCCGTCTTGAGCAGCTCATCGCAGAGGAGATGGGCTTTGCGGCCTGCGTCCCCGTTTCCGGCCAGACGTACTCGCGCAAGGTCGACGCGTATTTTCTCTCAGTTCTCTCCGGCTTTGCCCAGAGCGCATATAAATTCTCTAACGACATGCGTCTGCTGCAGTCATTCGAGGAGATGGAGGAGCCGTTCGAGGCGCACCAGATCGGCTCGAGCGCCATGCCCTACAAGCGAAACCCCATGCGCAGCGAGCGCATCTCGTCACTGGCGCGCTATGTGATCGCCGACAGCCTCAACCCGGCCATGACGGCCGGTACCCAGTGGTTCGAGCGCACGCTTGACGACAGCGCGAATAAGCGCATCTCGGTATCCGAGGCTTTCCTGGCCGTAGACGCCATTTTGAACATCTATATCAACATTACGCAGGGGCTCGTTGTCTATGACCGCGTCGTGACGCGCCGTGTGATGGAAAAGCTCCCCTTCATGGCGACCGAGAACATCATGATGGAGAGCGTCAAACGCGGCGGCAACCGCCAGGAGCTG
The DNA here is from genome assembly GCA_900550685.1 of uncultured Oscillibacter sp. GTDB lineage: Bacteria > Bacillota > Clostridia > Oscillospirales > Oscillospiraceae > Oscillibacter. Next base: position 45,172 of record URTS01000003.1, read on the forward strand.
CACGAAGCGCTGCGTGTCCATTCCCACGCGGCGGCGCGGCGTGTCAAGCTTGAGGGCGGAGCAAACGACCTCATTGACCGCATCGCAGCCGACCCGATCTTCCCGCTGAGCCGTGAGGAAATCGTTTCCCAACTTGACCCGGCGCTCTACATTGGGCGCAGCGTCTCGCAGGTAGAGGAATTCCTGCGCGGCGTGGCGCGGCCCATCCTCGACCGCTATAACGGCGGAGAGATTCACGCGGAACTGAGCGTCTAAATCGGAAAGGAGAGCCATTCATGAAGGAATTTGAACTGAAATACGGCTGCAACCCCAATCAGAAGCCTGCCCGCATCTATATGGAGGGCGGCGCGGAGCTTCCGGTGCAGATCCTCTGCGGCCGTCCGGGATATATCAACTTTCTTGACGCATTCAATTCATGGCAGCTTGTGCGCGAACTGCGCGCGGCGACGGGGCTGCCCTGCGCAGCCTCGTTCAAGCACGTCAGCCCCACGAGTGCGGCGCTGGGTCTGCCGCTGCCGGAAAAGCTCAAGCGCGCCTGCTTCGTTGCGGACATTGAGGGACTGGACGACTCGCCCCTTGCCTGCGCCTATGCCCGCGCCCGCGGCACGGACCGCATGAGTTCCTTTGGCGACTGGATCGCCCTGTCGGACGTGTGCGACGTGACAACGGCAAAGCTCATCAAGCGCGAGGTGTCCGACGGCATCATTGCTCCGGGCTATGAGGCGGAGGCGCTTGAGATCCTGCGCGCCAAGCGCAAGGGCAGCTACAACATTGTGCAGGTCGATCCCGATTATGAACCCGCCGCACTTGAGCGCAAGCAGGTGTTCGGCGTGACGTTTGAGCAGGGGCACAACAGCTGCCGCATCGACGGGACGCTTCTTGAAAAGCTTGTGACGAAGAACACCGACCTGCCCGAGAGCGCGCGCCGCGACCTGCTCGTAGCCCTCATCACGCTGAAATACACCCAGTCGAACTCCGTGTGCTACGCGGTGGACGGACAGGCCATCGGCGTCGGTGCGGGGCAGCAGTCTCGTATCCACTGCACGCGCCTTGCCGGCGGCAAGGCCGACACCTGGCACCTGCGCCAGTGTGATAAGGTGCTGAACCTGCCGTTTCTGCCGCAGCTCGGCCGCGCCGAGCGTGACAACGTCATCGACGGCTATATCAACAAGAACGAAGAGGACGTTTGTGCCGAGGGCATCTGGCAGAAGTACTTCCAGACCCGCCCCGAACCGCTGACCGCTGAGGAGGCTGCGGCTTATCTCGCCGGGATTGACGGTGTGGCGCTGGGTTCGGATGCGTTTTTCCCCTTCAGCGACAACATTGAGCGCGCTCACCGCAGCGGCGTGCGCTACATTGCCCAGCCAGGCGGCTCCATCCGCGATGACGCTGTGATCGACTGTTGTGACAAGTACGGAATGGTCATGGCCTTTACGGGTCTGCGGCTATTCCACCATTAACGGACAGAGGGAAAGGAGTGCCGGAATGAAGCTTCTGGTTGTAGGCGGCGGCGGACGCGAGCACGCGATTATCAAAAAACTGAAAGAGAACCCCTCCGTGACGCAGATCATTGCCGCGCCCGGCAACGGCGGCATCGCCGCCGATGCGGTGTGCGTACCGATTGGGGCAAAGGATATCGACGGACTGGTCGCCCTCGCGCAGCGCGAGCGGGTCGACTATGCCGTGGTCGCGCCGGACGACCCGCTGGTGCTTGGCGCGGTGGACGCGCTGACGGCGGCGGGTATCCCATGCTTTGGCCCAAACCGTGCGGCAGCCGTCATCGAGGGCAGTAAGGTCTTCTCTAAGCACCTTATGAAGAAATACGGCATCCCCACGGCGGCCTATGAGACATTTGACGACATGGATGCGGCGCTTGCCTATCTCGACACGGCTCCGGTGCCGGTCGTCGTGAAAGCGGACGGACTCGCCCTCGGCAAGGGCGTCATCATTGCGCAGAGCCGTGAGGAGGCAAAGGAGGCTGTCGTTTCTATGATGCGCGATGGGCGCTTCGGCGAGAGCGGCCGCCACATCGTGATCGAGGAATTTTTGACAGGGCCGGAGGTATCGGTGCTGTCGTTCACGGACGGGGAGACGCTGGTGCCCATGGTGTCCTCAATGGATCACAAGCGCGCGCTTGACGGCGATGAGGGCCTGAATACCGGCGGTATGGGCACGATCGCACCGAACCCGTTCTATACGGACGAGATCGCGGCCGCGTGCATGGAAAAGATCTTTCTGCCGACGATCCGCGCTATGCGCGCCGAAGGGCGCACGTTCCGGGGCTGTCTGTATTTTGGCCTGATGCTGACGCCGGACGGTCCAAAGGTCATCGAGTATAACTGCCGCTTCGGCGACCCCGAGACGCAGGTGGTGCTCCCCCTGCTCGAGAGTGATCTGCTCACTGTCATGCAGGCGACAACGAACGGCACATTGAAGGACACACCCGTGCGCTTCAAGACCGGGAGCGCATGCTGCTGCGTCGTCATGGCCTCGCAGGGCTATCCGCAGAGCTATAAAACGGGCTTCCCGATCACGATGGACACCGACGCTGCGGCGCACACGTTCGTCGCCGGCGCAAAGCTGCGCGAGGATGGGGTGCTCGTCACCTCCGGCGGGCGCGTGGCGGGCGTCACCGCCGTACAGCCTACGCTTGAACAGGCTGTTCAGGCTGCCTACGAGCGTGTTGGGCACGTTCACTTTGAAAACGCATATTACCGCCGCGACATCGGCGCACGCGCGCTGCAGGCGCTCAGGGAGGAAAAGTGACATGGTATACCGTGTACTTGTGGAAAAAAAGCCGGAGCTGGCCAATGACGCACGCAGCCTGCTGAACGAGGCAAAGCAGCTGCTCGGTGTGGAGCACCTGGAACGGGTCCGTATCCTGAACCGCTATGATGTAGAGCACATCACGCCGGAGCTGTTTGACTATGCTGTGAAGACGGTGTTCTCAGAGCCGCAGGTGGATCTTGTGATGCGCGAGGTTGACACGGACGGGGCAAGCGTGTTCGCTGTGGAGTATCTGCCGGGTCAGTTCGACCAGCGGGCGGACTCCGCCGCGCAGTGCATCCAGATCATCTCGCAGGGCGAACGCCCGGACGTGCGTACGGCACGCGTATATCTGCTCTATGGCGCACTGACAGATGCGGAGCTCGCGGCCATCAAAAAGCACGTCATCAACCCCGTAGACTCTCGCGAGGCGTCTCTGACGCTGCCCGAGACGTTGGAGATCCGTTATGAGATCCCCACAACGGTTGAGACGCTCACGGTTTTCCGCACCTGCACTGACGAGGAGCTTGCGCAGCTGATCGACAAGCGGGGCCTTGCGATGGATCTCGACGATATCCGCTGCTGCCGCGACTATTTCCGCACGGAGCAGCGTGATCCGACCATCACGGAGCTGCGCATGATCGATACCTACTGGTCCGATCATTGCCGTCACACGACGTTCTCCACTACACTCGACCGCGTGACCTTCGAGGATCCGCTGGCGGAGAAAACGTATCAAAACTATCTCAAAACCCGCGAACAGCTCGGCCGTACGAAACCCGTGAACCTCATGGACGTGGCAACGCTTGCGGTGAAGTACCTGCGCAAAATTGGCAAGCTCGACAAGCTCGATGAGTCCGAGGAGATCAACGCCTGCACAGTGAAGATCACTGTCGAAGTCGATGGAAAGACCGAGCCGTGGCTGCTGCTATTTAAGAACGAAACGCACAATCACCCCACGGAGATCGAACCCTTCGGCGGCGCGGCGACCTGCATCGGCGGTGCGATCCGTGACCCGCTTTCCGGCCGCTCGTATGTCTATGGTGCGATGCGCCTGACGGGTGCGGCCAGCCCCCTGCAGCCCGTGAGCGAAACACTCCCCGGCAAGCTCCCCCAGCGGACGATCTGCCAAACCGCCGCAGCAGGTTATGCTTCCTACGGCAACCAGATCGGCCTTGCCACCGGCATCGTCGATGAGCTCTACCACCCCGGATATGCGGCCAAACGCATGGAGATCGGCGCGGTCATTGCCGCAGCTCCGGCGGCCAACGTTCGCCGTGAGCGGCCGCAGAGCGGCGACGTTGTGATTTTGCTCGGCGGGCGCACAGGCCGCGACGGCTGCGGCGGTGCAACGGGCTCCTCCAAGTCGCACACGGTGCAGTCGCTCGAGAGCTGCGGCGCAGAGGTGCAGAAGGGCAACGCACCCGAGGAGCGCAAGCTCCAGCGC
>URTS01000004.1 GCA_900550685.1 uncultured Oscillibacter sp.
AGTAGAGCCCATCTGCCTCCAGCTCTTTCGCCATGCCCCACGCCAGCTTGAAGCCAGCCGTGAAGCTCATCAGCTTTGATTCAGCCAGCAATGCGTTCTGTGCGTCCAACAGCCGCAGCAGCTTTCTGTGCCCCACGGCGTCCATGTCCCGTCGCAGTTCCTCTTGGGCATGTTCGACCTGTGCGTCCAACTCGCTGTGTTCCTGATGGTCGAAACGCTTTTGCAGGGCTTTCATGTAGTCATACATTGCGGCACCTCCTTTTGGCAACCACAACACATACCACAACTGCTGGCGGAAAGCTATTACTTTTTCGAGAAAGATCTTATTGATTCCAGCGACGCAAAATGTGACATGTGAACAGGAACGGAAATCTCCAGTTGACCCACGTCCTGACCCACGAACAGAAAAACCGGGGCGAAAACAACGGAACAAAGCGTATCTGCGGGGGATGAAACCTTGCGGCAAACCCGCTTTATTCTCTCAAAATTCGGCAGAAGGCATCCCTATCGAATCTTCACACGCATGAGGCCACTGGTTCGAGTCCAGTAGTCTCCACCAAAAATCACCGGAATCACTTGATTCCGGTGATTTTCTTTCGTAATCCGCAACTTTTTTGGACGCTTAATTTTTGGCGTTCCTTCAAGACTCACACGCTGACCCACACGGGAAGCGCCGCACCTGTGTTATGATAGAACTACCGAATGGAGGTGCTGTATGGGCACGAAGAAGAAATTCACACCAGAGGAACTGAAGCATCTGCAGGCAAACCCCTACACGCTGCGGGTGACGGCAGACAGCATATCCTACACCCTCGCTTTCAAGGAGGCGTTCTGGGCGCTCAGTCTCCAGGGCTACACCGGCACAGCCGCCTTCCGCAAGCTGGGCTATAACACGGAAGTTCTGGGTTTCGAGCGGATCCACAATACTACAAAGCGCATCCGGCGGGAGGCCAGATCGCCGGAGGGCTTTCATGAGGGCGCCCGGGGCGGTGTGCGTATACCAGGCGGCGGGAACAACCAGACAGAGGGGGCATCCGCCCCGTCTGACGAAGCCGCCAGACGCATGAAACGGGAGATTTTGTGTCTCCAGCAGCAGATGGCGTTCTTAAAAAAAGTCATGCGGCTGCACGGCAAGCCGGGAGAATAGCCATGGACAGCGCCGGAGAGAGATTTGAGGCCATTCGCGCCGCGTTGGCGGATCGGAACAACATCCTCACCGTGAAAGACCTGTGCGAATTGGCAGGTGTCTCCCGCTCCGGCTACTACAACTGGGTGCGTTCTGAAAAAAACAGAGAGCTTCGGGAGGCGAAGGACCGGGCGGCATTCGAACAGATCCTGGAGGCATACCGGTTCCGGGGCTACGCAAAGGGCGTTCGCGGCATTCATATGCGGCTTTTGCACATGGGTATCCGAATGAACGTGAAGAAGATCCGCCGCCTAATGCGGAAATACAAGCTCACCTGCCCCATCCGAAAGCCGAATCCCTACCGCAGATTGCAGCGATCCATCCGAATGGGCAGCGCCGCGGAGAATTTGGTCAACCGGGAATTCGAGTCTCATGGGCCGAGAGCCATCCTCCTGACGGACATCACATACATCCCGCTCCGCGGCAGATTCTGCTACCTCTCCACGATCCTGGACGCCTGCACAAAGCAGGTCCTGGCCTATGCGATAAGCGAATCGCTGGAAGTGGATTTTGTTTTGGAAACGGTCCAGCTGCTGGTAAAGCACCATGGGATCTCGCTGAGCAAGGAGACCGTGATCCACAGCGACCAGGGTACCCACTACACCAGTCTGAAGTTCATCCAGCTGGTGGAGAACAGCGCACTGCGGCGGTCCATGTCCCGCAGAGGGAACTGCTGGGACAACGCGCCCCAAGAGAGCTTCTTCGGGCACATGAAGGACGAGCTGGCCAGTGAGATCCCGGGGTGGACGTCTTTTGAGGCCGCCAAAGCCTCCATTGACCGCTGGATGGATTACTACAACAACGACCGCTGCCAGTGGGATCTGGCGAAGCTATCCCCTAACGAATATTACCACTACATCACCACAGGTGAGTACCCCGCCGGTATGCTGCCGCTATGGGTCAAATGAAAATGTCCTTGACTTGGGGAGCACTTTAAGCGAGGGCGTTACCGTTAAGGTCAACGCCGCTCCCGAGGCTACCATGGACATCCAGGTCAGCTACAAGCTGGCTGACGGCACCGTGGTTGCTACCGAGCTGCGGGCTGAGCAGAAGGCTGATAGCGGTAAGTCCTATGTTACCGTGAAGGCCAAAGATCTGATCACGGACGAGTGGGGCCTCAACAAAACCCTTGTCAGCGCTAAAACGATCCGTGTTCCTTTCGCCGCTGACACTCTGGCCAACGTCGAGTTCATTGTGAAGTAATTTGCTTTCGCAATGATCAACATGGCACATGTTGAATAAAAACAGGCCCCCGCTCTTTCGAGCGGGGGCCTGTTTTTCCTTGACATTCTCCTGCAACTTGCTATAATGAGGGTAGGAAAAGGGCGCTGCGACAAGCGGTTATGACCCTAACGAGTAAATTGGTTTATGAGCAAAGTCCATGGAAACCGTCACTTGGCAGAGTGGCGGTTTCTGCTTTTTACGATAATCGTCACGGTGAACCGTCCGATATGTAACGTAATCCGCATGAGCAACACCCCCTTTGCGGGTGTGTAGCCATAACCACCTGCCGTTGTGCAGCGCCTGTGCTTATTCCACCAATTTTGATATTTTCTGTCAAGAAAGGCCCCGCACCGAAAGGTGCGGGGCTGCTGCTTTTTCAAACGATGGGCCGCGTCAGCGCTTGGCCATCAGGCGCTTCATGCCCTGCTCCAGCCCCTCGGCGGAAAGCTCGAACATGGGGAACATCTGGGCCAGCTGATAGTGGGTCTGAGCCCAGAAGCCGGCCTGGGTGGGGGTGGGCTCCGGATTCATCCAGATGAGGTACGGGAAGTGCTTTTTCAGCAGCTCCAGCCATTCCAGGCCGGAGGCGCCGTAGCGCTGGGTCCGCCAGTCGAACTGCTTTTCCCGCAGTTCATAGGGATTCATGGCGGCGTCGCCTACGATGATGACCTTATAGCTGGCGTCGAAATTCTGCAGGAGCCATTCTGTGGCGGTCTTGCCGTCCTGCCACAGCCGGGGGCCGTTGTAGAGGTCGCCGTAAATGCAGTTGTGGAAATAATAGGTGTGAAGCTCCTTGAAGTGGTTGGACTTGGTGGCCGCCTGGAACAGCTGGCTGCACAGGCCGGAATAGTAGTCCATGGAGCCGCCGGAGTCCATGAGCAGCAGGACCTTCACTGTGTTCTTCCGGGGGTTCTTGTAGCGGATCTCCAACCGTCCGGCGTTTTCGCAGGTGTCGTGAATGGTGGCGTCCACATCCAGCTCCTGCTCGGCGCTCCGCTCCTGGTTGGAAAGCTGCCGCAGAGTGCGGAAGGCCATCTGGAACTGGCGGGTGTCCAGGGTGTTGTCCTTGCGGAAATCCCGGAACTTCCGCTCCCCCGCCACCGCCATGGCGGTGCGGTGCATGGACTCGCCCCCCAGCCGCAGGCCGTTGGGATGCCAGCCGCTGTTGCCCCAAGGGGTGAAGCCCTGGGTGCCCACCCAGTACCGGCCGCCGTTGTGCTCCTCGGTCTGCTCCTTCAGCTTCTGCTCCAGCCGCCGCAGCAGGGTCTCCAGGTCCTCATCAGGAAATCCTGCGCCCCGCAGCTCCTCCACCGTGCGGCGGAGGTCGTCGCTGGGGTGATTCAGCCAATCCAGCAGATCCTCCGGCAGCTCACCGGTGTAGGGAACGTCCTTGAAGAATTCCAGGAACACCTGGTCGAAGCGGTCAAACTCCGTTTCGCTCTTCACCACCACCGCCCGGCACAGGTGGTAAAACCCGGTGAGGGTGGAGTGGTGCAGGCCCTTTTCCATGCCTTCCAGCAGTGTGATCCACTCGTTCAGGGAGACGTTCAGTCCCCGCTGGCGCAGCAGGTAAAAAAACGCGGCAAACATGGCTTACTTCACCTTCCGCAGGGTCCGCAGGTCCTTATCCTTTTTCAAAAGCACCCCGGCGTAGGGAATGGTGTCCTCAATGCGGGCGGGGTCCACGCCGCCGGCCACCAGTGCCCGGATCCAGTCCACCAGCTCGGAGGTGGAGGGCTTTTTCTCAATGCCCCGCAGCTCCCGCAGCCAGTAGAAGGCGGTCAGGGACTGCCGGATCAGTTGTTCATCCAGGTTTTCGAAGTGGACCCGGAGAATGGCCTCCATCTGCGCCTGGTCCGGGAATTCGATGTAGTGGAACACGCAGCGGCGCAGGAAGGCATCCGGCAGCTCCTTTTCCGCGTTGGAGGTAATGATGACGATGGGCCGCTGCTTGGCCTTCACGGTCTCCTTGGTCTCCGGAATGTAGAATTCCATCCGGTCCAGCTCCCAGAGGAGGTCGTTGGGGAATTCCAGGTCCGCCTTGTCGATCTCGTCGATCAGCAGGACCACCTGCTCTTCGGCGGAGAAGGCCTCGCCCAGCTTGCCCAGCTTGATGTACTTTTTGATATCGTCCACGCCCTGGCCGCCGAACTGGCTGTCATAGAGCCGCTGGACCACGTCGTAGACATAGAGGCCGTCCTGGGCCTTGGTGGTGGACTTCACGTTCCAGATGATGAGCTGCTTCCCCAGGGCGTCGGCCACCGCCTGGGCCAGCATGGTCTTGCCGGTGCCGGGTTCGCCCTTGATGAGCAGGGGCTTCTGCAGTGCCACGGCGATGTTGACGGTCTCCATCAGGTCCTGAGAGGCCACATAATTGGAACTGCCGGTGAATTTGGTATCCATAAAAGTTCTCCTTTATAAGCGTTTTGGCGTTCTGGGGCGATTATAGCAGACTTTTCCCCGGGGCACAATGTAAGTTTATGTTTTGACATTCTCACCCCAGGGCCACGTCCAGGATCATCATGATGAGAAAGCCCCCCACAAAGCCGCAGGTCCCGGCTTTGGAATGGGCCTGGGGCACCAGTTCCTCTACCACCACATACAGCATGGCCCCGGCGGCAAAGCTGAGGAGCCAGGGCATCAGGGGCTGGACCCCGGCGGCCGCCAGCACCACCAGCATCCCGAAAATGGGCTCCACGCTGCCGGAGAGGGTCCCCAGCAGGAAAGACTTGGCGCGGGAATACCCCTCCTGCCGCAGGGGCAGGGAGATGGCGGCCCCCTCCGGGAAGTTCTGGATGCCGATGCCCAGGGCCAGGGCCGCCGCCCCGGCGGTCCCCTCCCCTTTGGCCGCCAGGGCAAAGGCCAGCCCCACTGCCATGCCCTCCGGCACGTTGTGGAGGGTGATGGCCGCCATCAGCAGCGTGCTCTGGCGGCGGGTGAAGTCCGCATCTGGCTTCCGGCGGAGATGGGGCAGGGCGGCGTCCAGAGCCGCGAGGAAGCACACCCCCAGCAGCAGTCCCACGGCGGCGGGGAGCCAGCCGGGAACGCCGAAGTCTGCCGACTGCTCAATGGCGGGCAGCAGAAGGCTCCACACGCTGGCCGCCGTCATCACCCCGGCGGCAAAGCCCAGCATGGCCCGCTGAAACTGGGGCCGGGGGGCCTCCACAAAGAAAAATACCACCGCAGCCCCTAAGGTGGTCATCAGAAAGGTAAAGCCGGTGCCGATGGCAGCCCAGCCCAGTGCTTGCAGCATACGTATCAACGCCCTTTTCCTCGATTCAGGCGGAATTCTGCCTGTATGCCAGTATAGGCGCGGCGGCGGAAATGTGTGCGGAAAAGGGGCTTTACATCCCGGCGGCAGGTATGCTAAAATAAAGCTGGAAATACAGCTCATATAATTCCGCTGATGGGCTTGTCTCAGGCGCGGAAGTTTCTATGAGATCGCCTAAGATCTTGCTATGAGCGTCCGCTTATGCGGGCGCTCTTTTGTTTTGAAAGGAGGACGCAATGACCACTATTCTGAAAGGAAATATTGTTTCCACGCCGGTCTGCGGCCGGCTGGATGTGACGGAACACGGTTATCTCATCGCTGAAAACGGCGTCATTACCGGGGTGTATCCGGTGCTGCCGGAGCAATATGCCGGGGCGCCTGTGGAGGACTATGGAGACTGCCTGATCGTCCAGTCCTTTGCGGACCTGCATCTCCACGGCGCCCAGTATCCCATGCTGGGCATGGGGATGGACCGCCCTCTGCTGGACTGGCTCAACGCCTACGCGTTCCCTACAGAAGCACGGTTTGCTGACACGGACTATGCCCGGACAGTGTACCGCCAGCTGGCCCATGAGCTGGCGGCCCGGGGCACCACCCGGGTGTGCATGTTTGCCTCCCTCCACACCGACGCCACCCTGATTTTGATGGACGAGCTGGAAAAGGCGGGCATCACCGGCTATGTGGGCAAGGTGAACATGGACCGAAACGCCGCCCCCGGCGTTCTGGAAGAAAGCACCGAGGAATCCATGGGGGAAACGGTGCGGTGGCTGGAGGCCTGCGGCGATTTTCAGCATGTCAAACCCATGCTGACCCCCCGGTTCACCCCCTCCTGCACCGACGAACTGATGGCGTTTCTGGGAAAGCTGGCGGCGGAGCGGGATCTGCCGGTCCAGTCCCACCTGTCGGAAAACCGGGCAGAAATGGACTGGGTGCATCAGCTGCACCCGGACTGCAAACAGTATTGGGAGACCTACGCCAAATACGGTCTCTGGAACGGCCGCACGGTGATGGCCCACTGCGTGTGGTCGGATGAGCGGGAACGGCAGGCCATGAAGGACGCCGGGGTAACGGTGGTCCACTGCGCCGACTCCAACCAGAACATCTGCTCCGGCGTGGCCCCGGTGCGGGTGATGCTGAACGAGGGGCTGAAGGTGGCTCTGGGCAGCGATATCGCCGGAGGGGACCACCTGGACATGTTCGATGTGGTGACCTCCGCCATCCGGGCCTCCAAGGCCCGGCGGATGATGGACGACTGGCAGACGCCCTTCCTTACCGTGGCGGAGGGCTGGTATCTGGGCACCTCCGCAGGCGCGGCCTATTTCGGGGAGAAGCCCGGCTTTGCCGCGGGGAATCCCCTCCACGCCATGGTGCTGGCGGACAACGCCCTGCCCCAGCCCCGGTCCCTGACCCCGGCGGAGCGGCTGGAACGGGCGGTGTACCGCCGTCAGGAGGGGGCCGTCCGGGCGGTTTGGAGCGCCGGAAGAAAAATTTACGAAAACGAAAAGCGATAAGGAGCAGCGCTATGATTCGAGATACCCTGACCCATCCGGGCACCATTTCCTTTGAAGAGGCCAAGCACCTGCTGGACACGGAGCCGGTGTGCCTGATGTTCGACGTGCGGGAGGAGGAAGAGTTCATCACCGGCCACCCGGTGGAGGCGGAGCTGTTCCCTCTGGGCACCATCAACGAGGAGACCGCCGCGGAGCGAATCCCCGCCAAGGACACCCCGGTGCTGGTATACTGCCGCAGCGGCGCCCGCAGCTTTGAGGCGGCCCGGACCCTGCGGGAACTGGGTTACCGGCGGGTGTACGACGTGGGCAGCATGGCAGGCTGGCCCTACGGCAGTGTGTGAGCATACAGGTGAGATTTTGAAAAGAGGCCCCTTTCCACCAAGTGGAAAGGGGCCTCTTTATGTTTGATTGGAATCCGTTTCAAGGAAAGTTATTTTTTCTTTGACAACTGTATGAGTTCTGTTTTTGTATATTGCCGGTATCTTGTACCGGCGTACATTGAGGAAGTCGTATCTGGAATCGTTTTCATAAGCTGCTGCAAATCAATATCTGAGGGAAGTACCACAATTCTTCCGTGAGGGTCTTCTGACTTATATGCACAAAAGATAAACTCACCACGTTCAAAGTTTATATCAAACGCATTTGTAACATCTAAAGGATCAACATCAAGGTAAAGGTCTTGATCATCAATGAACTTTTCATATATAAATTCAAACAGGGCTTCTTTGCTGATTTTTATGACTCTGACTTCATCATCGTTCAATTCTTTTTGGGTATTCATATCCTGTTCACCCCGAAACTCATAATTTGTCTGTGTTCCCATCACAGCAGGTGGATGACGCCCAGGGTCATCAGAGTCACGATGCTCCCGGCGATCAGGACCCCCAGGGTGATGGCGGGCAGGGCGTGGCGGAGGCGGATATCCAGAAAGGCCGCTACCAGGGCCCCGGTCCAGGCCCCGGTGCCTGGCAGGGGGATGGCCACAAACAGCGTCAGCCCCAGCAGGCGGTATTTCCGCACCAGGCGGCCTTTCAGGTGGGCGGTGTGCTCCAGGGCGTCAATCTTCGGAGCGAAGAAGGCGTGCTTCCGCAGCCGGTCAAAGACCTGACGCACCAGCAGGATGATAAAGGGCACTGGCAGCAGGTTGCCGAAGATGGCAGCGCCGCAGGCCAGCCACGGGTCCAGCCCGGCGGCGATCCCGGCGGGGATGGCTCCCCGCAGTTCCACCACCGGAACGGCGGCAATGGCTATGGTCATGATGCACTTTCCCAAAACAGTTCCCGGCATGGCCGCGGCGACCTCCCCAATCAGAATCGGTCCGTGCCCCGGCGATTTCACCGGGGCACGGCACAGGTATGGAATCAGTTTACTCTAGATTCAGGTGCTTTTGCAAGAAATAAACCGTCAAGAAATAGAACATGGCGGAATAAACTGCCATCAGCAGAATGATGACCCACATGCCCAGGTGCATGGCGGCCACGGCGGAGAGCTGCGGCTCCCAGCCCAGCAGGAGGCGGTGAAACCAGGAATCATTCAGCAGGGAGATGACGATGCCGCCCAGGATCTGCAATACCACGCCGATGCCGATGTAAGCGGCCACGCTGAACAGCCCCTTGTGGTTGGGGCGGCTGAAGCCGATGGCCATGGCGGAGTAGGCCCGCAGGCAGAAGGAAACGGAACCCAGGATGCACAGGATCAGCGCCTCCAGGGCAAAGGCCGCGCCGTTGGCCACGACGTCCATGTGGTTATACTGGATCACGGCGTGGACGATGTTCTTCATCTCCCGCCACAGTTCGCCCATGAAGCGGATGTCGAAGGCCGTGATGCAGCAGGCCAGGATGATAACAAGGACCGTGGCGGCAAACCACACGGTGGAGACGATGAGCTTACTCCACACCTGCTGGTGGATGCTTACCGGCAGGGTCATCATGACGTAGCCCTCGTCCTGTAAAAGGTTTTTATAGAACCGGCTGACCATCACCACAAGGGACATGATCCCCACGGCGATGATGGCGATGGTGAAGAGCATGATGAAGATGGTGCCCAGCGTGCTGAAAAAGCCGCTGTTGGAATCCAGCAGGCCCCGGATCGAAAGGTTGGCGCCGGCGGATGCCAGCAGCAGCAGACCGAACAGGGGCAGCATGACCCGGCCGGTGGCCCGGAACTCATGCTTCAATAATTTCCTCAGCATTTGAACACCTCCCGGAACAGCGCGTCCACGCTCATGCCCTTTTCCTCCCGGATCTGATCCACGGAGGATTGCAGCACCAGGTGGCCTCTGTCGATGAAAATGACCTCGTCCAGCACCTTTTCCACATCGGCGATCAGGTGGGTGGAGATCACCACGCTGGCGTCGGGGTTGTAGTTGGAGATGATAGTGGAGAGGATGTAGTCCCGGGTGGCGGGGTCCACGCCGCCGATGGGCTCATCCAGCAGATACAGCTTGGCAGCACGGCTCATGACCATGATGAGCTGCACCTTTTCCCGGGTGCCCTTGCTCATCTGCTTGATCCGCTGCTCGGGGCGGATATCCAGATGGTGGAGCATCTCCTCTGCCGCCTGGCGGCGGAAGTCCCGGTAGAAATCCTCATAGAAGTCCATCAGCTGCCGGGCGCTCATCCAGGTGGGGATAGCGGTGCGTTCCGGCAGATAGCTGACGATGGCGTGGGTCTCTTTGCCGGGGGCCTTGCCGTCGATGCGGATCTCGCCGCCGTCCGGGGTCAGCAGGCCGTTGGCCAGCTTGATGAGGGTGGTCTTGCCGCTGCCGTTGGGCCCCAGAAGCCCCACAATCCGGCCCGGCTCAATGGCAAAGCTGACGCCCTCCAGCGCCGGGGCCCTGCCGTAGCTCTTTGTGAGCTGCTTACATTCCAAAATGGGCATACGTTTACTCCTTTTCCATTTCCTGCCGCAGCAGCGACAGCAATTCTTCCTTCTCAAAACCCAGACGGCCCATGTCCGCCAGGAAGGACCGCACCCGGTCCCCTGCCAGGGCGTGGCGGGCCGCCGCGATGGCGTCCTTGTCCTCCGTCACATACCGGCCGGAGGTCCGCTGGCTGTACACCAGGCCGTCCCGCTCCAGCTCCGTCAGGGCCCGCTGCATGGTGTTGGGGTTCACCCCCGCCTCCATGGCCAGGTCCCGCACGGAGGGCAGCCGCTCTCCCGGTGAAAAGGCGCCGGAGACAATGCCTGCCCGGATCTGCCCCACAAGCTGGGCGTAGATGGGGGCGCTGTTGGAAAACTGCCAGTTCATGTCCTGCCTCCTCTGCACTTCTGTATTAGGCAATTAATACAATAACACAGATTTGCCGGATGTCAAGAGGGAAACCGGAATTTTTCTGAAAAAGAGGTCTGGGCGGAGGCGGCGCAGGTTCCGCTTGTTCTGGAAGGGGAAGCGTGGTATAATATACTGTCAAATTGCAGCGTTCCGCCGGAAAACGGCGTGATACAGATAAGGAGGTTTCCATGAGCTGGAAAGAAAAACGGCTGATCACCATTCTGAGCATCATCCTGGCGGTGCTGTGCGCCGCCGTGCTGCTGGTGCTGAGCGTGCGGTACCGGGCGGCCCAGGCCGCCAAAGCGGAGGATAACCAGACCTCGGCGTCGGACATCGCCCAGGCGGCCCAGAGCGACTACATAGCCCTGTCCTACAATAACGGCACCACTTCCCTGTCCTTCGCCCTGAACGAGGAGGGGGCGTGGTACTGGGAGAGCGAGCCGGATTTCCCCCTGAACGACGAGACAGTGCAGTCCATCCTGGCCCTGCTGAAGGCGCTGAAGCCCCAGCAGACCCTGGATCTGCCGGAGGACCTGTCCACCTATGGGCTGGACGATCCCCAGGTGACCCTGACGGCCACGGCACCGGACGGCACGGCCCTGACCATCGGTATGGGCAACGCCACCACCGACGGCACCAGCTATTATGCCACCATCAGCAGCGACGCCAAGCATGTGTTCATCATCGCCGGGACGCTGTACCAGGCTATGCAGAAGCCCATCTATGAGATGTGCACCCTGCCGGTGCTGCCGGAGCTGACGGAGGCGGCCATGACCTCCGTTGAGATCGAGGGCCCGGTGAACGAGGACGGCACCACCCACCCCGCCACGGTGCTGACGGCTGCCAGCGCCGACGGCGGCGATGTCTCCTGGCGCTCCGGCGGAGCCAACGTCACCGACACGGCGGACGTCCGGGCCCTGATGGAGGACCTGACCAGCCTGCGGGTGAGCCAGTGCGTGGACTACAAGCCCTCTAACGATGGGGCCGCCTTCTGCGGCTTTGACGATCCATCCACCCTGACGGTGAACTACAAATCCACCTCCGGCGCCGACGAGACCTTTGTCATGTACATCGGCAACCAGAACATGGACGGCACCGGCCGCTACGTCCGTTTTGACGAGGACAACGCCATCTATCTGATGGAACTGAGCTACCTGGATCCCCTGATGCGCCTGGCCTATCAGGGACTGGAAGGCAGCGCGGCCTGACAAAAGGAAATGGGAGGTGAACACGGTTGCGGGTTCTGATCGTAGAAGATGAGGTGCGCCTGGCGGAGACCCTGCGGGATCTGCTGGAACTGGAGCACTACGCCGCCGACATCAGCCATGACGGCGAAAGCGGCCTGGACAACGCCCTTTCCGATATTTATGACCTGGTGATCCTGGATGTGATGCTGCCGAAAAAGGACGGCTTTTCCATTCTGCGGAAGCTGCGGCAGGCGGGGAAAACGGTGCCGGTGCTGATGCTCTCCGCCCGCTCGGAGCTGTCCGACCGGGTGGAGGGGCTGGACTGCGGTGCGGACTACTACCTGACCAAGCCCTTTGAGCCCAAGGAGCTGCTGGCCTGCGTCCGGATGCTGACCCGGCGGCAGCCGGAGCAGCGGGCGTCCAGCGCCCTGGAATACGGAGACCTGCGGCTGGAAACGGACACGCTTCAGCTCTCCTGCGGGGAGCGGTCCGTCCGGCTGAGCCGGAAGGAATTCGACCTGATGGAGCTGCTGATGCGCAGCCGGGACATGGTCCTTACCAAGGAGCAGCTGATTTTAAAGGTGTGGGGCTATGAGTCCGACGCCGAGGACAACAATGTGGAGGTCTACATCTCCTTCCTGCGGAAAAAGCTGGACCATCTCCGCTCCGCCGTGAAGATCCGCACCATCCGCATGGTGGGCTACTGTCTGGCCCGGGAGTGATTCTCAGGCACCGGATGTGCGCCAGAGAGGGACTTTTCCACTTTTCCACCACTTTTTCAACATTTTCCACAGACTTTTCGACAAGGGGAGGCACTTGTCATGATCCAAAAGCTGCGCCGCCAGTTCGTGGCGGTGTGCATGGCCCTGGTGGCCCTGGTGATGGCGGCGGTGTGCGGTGCCGCGTACCACGCCGTCCGGCAGAATATTGAGGACCTCAGCCGCCAGATGCTCCAGCAGGTGATCTCGGAGGACAGCGGCCGAGGCTCCAATTCCGGCGTGACCATTGAGATCGGCGGCGACCAGCTCCTTCTGCCCTATTTCACGGTGAACATCTGGGGGGACACCGCCTACATCACAGGCGGCACCTATGCCGACCTGGAGGACACCGACGCCCTCCGGGACATCCTCAGCCAGTGTTTGGCCCAGGGGACCACGGAGGGCACCATCAGCGACTACCATCTCCGGTATCTGGTCCGGGACAACGGACTGTACCGGAAGCTGGCCTTTGTGGACATGTCCATGGAGCAGGCCATGCTGGCCCGGATGATCCGGTCCTACCTTGTCATCGCCCTGGCGGCCATGCTGGTGCTGCTGGCTATCGCCGTGGCGGCGTCCCGGTGGGTCACCCGGCCGGTGGAAAAGGCATGGAAGCAGCAGCGGCAGTTTTTGTCCGACGCCTCCCACGAGCTGAAAACGCCCTTGACGGTGATCCTTTCCAACGCGGAGCTGCTGGAAGGGGCGGGGCTGACGGACAAGCCCGCCCGGTGGAGCGGCAACATCCGCTCCGAGGCCAAACAGATGAGCTCCCTGGTGGAGCAGATGCTGACCCTGGCCCGGGCGGACAACGGCGTCCGGCCCGTCGCCATGGAGCCGGTGAACCTCTCCGACGTAGCCACGGACTGCGCCCTGGCCTTTGAGCCGGTGGCCTTTGAGGCGGGCAAGCCCCTGGAGGACCACATCGTGGAGGAGGTGGCCGTCACCGGCGACGCGGACCGGCTGCGGCGGCTGATCTCCATTCTGGTAGACAACGCTGTGAAATACGGCGCGGAGGGGGGCACCATCACCCTGACCCTGGAAAAAACGGACCGGCAGGCCCGGCTCACCGTGGCCAATCCGGGGGAGCCCATCCCGCCGGAGAACCTGGCCCACCTGTTTGAGCGGTTCTACCGGGCGGACACCTCCCGGGGGGAGAAAACCGGCTTTGGTCTGGGGCTTTCCATTGCGGATACCATCGCCAGGGAGCACAAGGGCACCTTAAAAGCGGAGAGCGACGCGGCATCCACCCGCTTTATCTTCACCATGCCCTTGAAGAAGTAAAAAAGGAACGGACACGGAATTTTCCGTGTCCGTTTTTTAGCCCTTTAAAATATCGGTGTTCCGGTATTGAATGGCCTCGGAGAGGTGCTCTACCCCGATCTGCTCCGCGCCGTCCAGGTCCGCGATGGTCCGGGCCACCCGCAGCACCCGGTCGTGGCTCCGGGAGGTGAGGCCCATCCGCTCAAAGGCGGATCTCATCAGGGCCTCGCACCGGGCGTCCAGCTGGCAGAAGGTGCCGATCATAGCCGGAGGCATCTGGGCGTTGCAGGGGATGTTGGTCCCCTGGAAGCGCTGGGCCTGGATGGCACGGGCGGCGTCCACCCGTGCCTTGACCTGGGCGGAGGATTCCGGCTTGGTTTTCCGCCGCATGGCTTCGTATTCCACGGAGGGGACATTCACATGGAGATCAATCCGGTCCAGCAGGGGGCCGGAAATTTTTTGAACGTATTTTTCCACCTCTTTATCCGAACAAGTGCATTTTCCGGAGGGATGGCCCCGCCAGCCGCACTTGCAGGGATTCATGGCGCACACCAGCTGGAACCGGGCAGGCAGCCGCAGGGTGCCTCCGGCCCGGGCCACGGTCACGGTGCCGTCCTCCAGGGGCTGGCGCAGGGCTTCCAGCACATCCCGGTGAAATTCCGGCAATTCGTCCAGAAACAGGACGCCGTTGTGGGCCAGGGAGATCTCGCCGGGACGCATCAGCGGCCCGCCGCCTGCCAGTGCTGCGGCGGAGGTGGTATGGTGGGGGGACCGGAAGGGCCGCCGGGTCAGCAAGGGGTGCTTGGGGTCCGTCAGTCCCGCCACGGACCAGATGCCGGAGGTCTCCAGGGCCTCCGGGCGGCTCAGCTCCGGCAGAATGGAGGGCAGCCGCTTGGCCAGCATGGATTTGCCCGCACCGGGCGAGCCGATGAGCAGCAGATTATGCCCGCCGGCCGCGGCGATCTCCAGAGCCCGCTTTACGTTTTCCTGGCCCATGACGTCCTGGAGGTCCGGCAGGCTCCCCTCCTCCGGCGCCAGGGTCCACACCGGAGCGGGGGTCAGGGGGGCTTCGTTTTTCAGATGGGCCACCAGGGCGCTCACATCCGGCACGCCGTAGACCGTCAGTCCCTCCGCCAAGGTGGCTTCAGCGGCATTGTCCGCCGGGACGAAGAGGGTGCGGATACCGGCGTCCCGGGCGGCCAGGGCCATGGGCAGCACACCGGTGACGGCCCGGAGGGCCCCGGTGAGGCTCAGTTCCCCCAGAAAGGCGGCGTCTTTGGGCGGCGGGGGCAGCTCTCCCGCGGCGGCCAGCAGGCCCACGAAGATGGGCAGGTCGTAGACCGTGCCCGCCTTTTTGGTGCCCGCCGGGGCCAGGTTCACGGTGATGCGGCTGACGGGGAACTTGGCTCCGCAGTTTTTCACCGCCGCCCGGACCCGCTCCCTGGCCTCCCGGACGGCGGCGTCCGGCAGACCCACGATGTCAAAGGCAGGCAGGCCGCCGGAGAGAAAGCACTCGGCGGCGACCTCGTATCCGGCAATGCCGGTGAGACCCAGGGAACGAACGGTGGTGACCATGGCGGGACCTCCTTACGAAAAAATGTAAAAAATTTATGAACAAAACAAATGGGAGGTAAGATGTCTGCTCTATAGGTTGTGGCGATTTGTTTTCAGTGTACCATATTTTCCGCCTGTTTGGAACGGAATCTTCCAAAAAAGCCAAAAAAGTTCTATTTTTTTGGTAAATGTACAGAAAAGCGTTTTTATGCGCAAAATTTGTCAGGCTGTGTTTACAAAATAACGAGGAGGTGTTATAATATCACCACGGCATCCGGGAAGAGAGAGACCGGCGGCCGTAATTCGGCTGAAACCGCTCTGCAGGCGGTATTCCGCCGCATAGGAGGTAAGAGTTTTATGGCAAGAAAATTCAAGTCCATGGACGGTAACAACGCCGCTGCATATGTCAGCTATGCGTTTACCGAAGTGGCGGGTATTTATCCCATTACCCCGTCCTCTCCCATGGCAGACTATGTGGACCAGTGGGCAGCCAACGGTCAGAAGAACATCTTCGGCACCACCGTGAAGGTGTGCGAGATGCAGTCTGAGGCCGGCGCTTCCGGTACGGTCCACGGCTCCCTGGCAACCGGCGCATTGACCACTACCTACACCGCCTCTCAGGGCCTGCTGCTGATGATCCCCAACATGTACAAGATCGCCGGCGAGCTGCTGCCCGCCGTGTTCCACGTGTCTGCCCGTACCGTGGCCAGCCACGCGCTGAACATCTTCGGCGATCATTCCGACGTGATGGCCTGCCGTCAGACCGGCTTCGCCATGCTGTGCGAGAACGATGTGCAGGAGATCATGGATCTGGCTCCCGTGGCCCATCTGGCCGCTATTGAAGGCCATGTTCCCTTCATCAACTTCTTCGACGGTTTCCGCACCTCTCACGAGATCCAGAAGGTCGCCGTGTGGGATTACGCCGACCTGAAGGAAATGTGCAATATGGACGCTGTGGATGCTTTCCGCAAGCACTCCCTGAACCCCGAGCGTCCCATGATGCGCGGTTCCCACGAGAACGGCGACATCTTCTTCCAGCATCGTGAGGCCTGCAACAAGTACTATGACGCCCTCCCCGAGGTCGTTGAGAAGTACATGGGCAAGATCAACGAGAAGCTGGGCACCAACTATCAGCTCTTCAACTACTATGGCGCTCCCGACGCTGACCGCGTCATCATCGCCATGGGCTCCATCTGCAACGTGGCAGAGGAAGTCATCGACTACATGAACGCCCACGGCGAGAAGGTCGGCATGGTGAAGGTCCACCTGTACCGTCCCTTCCGCGCGGACAAGTTGCTGGCAGCCATCCCCGCTACCTGCAAGGCTCTGGCCGTTCTGGACCGCACCAAGGAGCCCGGCTCCGAGGGCGAGCCTCTGTACATGGACGTTGTGACCGCTCTGGCCAACGCCAACCGCTTCAATGACATGAAGGTCATCGGCGGCCGTTACGGTCTGGGCAGCAAGGATACGCCTCCTGCTTCCGTGTTCGCTGTGTACAACGAGCTGAAGAAGGCCGATCCCAAGCACGAGTTCACCATCGGCATCGTGGACGATGTCACCCACCTCAGCCTGGACGAAGAGCCCGCTCCCAGCGTTGCTCCCGCCGGCACCATCGAGTGCAAGTTCTGGGGCCTGGGCGGCGACGGCACCGTCGGCGCCAACAAGAACTCCACCAAGATCATCGGCGACCACACCAACAAGTACATCCAGGCATACTTCCAGTATGACTCCAAGAAGACCGGCGGCGTCACCGTCAGCCACCTGCGCTTCGGCGATCAGCCCATCAAGTCTTCTTACTATATCAATAAGGCTGACTTCGTGGCCTGCCACGTGCCCGCCTACATCACCAAGCACTTCCCCATCGTCCGCGACGTGAAGCCCGGCGGCGTGTTCCTGATCAACTGCCAGTGGTCCGACGAGGAGCTGGCCCACCATCTGGACGCTGCCTCCAAGCGCTACATCGCCAAGAACAACATCCAGGTCTACACCATCAACGCCATCGACCTGGCCAAGCAGATCGGCATGGGCAAGCGCACCAACACCATTCTGCAGTCCGCATTCTTCTCCTTGGCCAAGGTCCTGCCTGAGGCAGAGGCCATCCAGTACATGAAGGACGCCGCCACCCATTCCTACCTGAAGAAGGGCCAGGATATCGTGGACATGAACCACAAGGCCATCGACCTGGGCGCCACCGCCTACAAGAAGTTCGATGTGCCCGCCGATTGGGCTGACGCCACCGACACCCAGGAGACCACCACGCTGGCTGGCCGCGAGGGTCTGGTCGCTCAGGTCAAGGACATCATGTTCCCCGTTGGCCGTATGGACGGCGACAGCCTGCCTGTTTCCGCCTTCCTGCCCCATGTGGACGGCCAGTTCGAGCAGGGCGCTGCCGCTTATGAGAAGCGGGGCGTGTCCGTCTCCGTTCCCACCTGGGATGCTTCCAAGTGCATCCAGTGCAACAACTGCGCTTATGTCTGCCCCCATGCTACCATCCGTCCCTTCGCTCTGACTGAGGAGGAGGCCGCCAAGGCTCCCGCCGCTGCCAAGATCGTGGACGTGAAGGCCGGCAAGGGCAAGGGCGTTTACAAGTACACCATGGCTGTTTCTCCTCTGGACTGCATGGGCTGCGGCGTGTGCGTGGGCGTGTGCCCCGTCAAGGCGCTGACCATGGTTGGCCAGGAAGAGGAAGCCGCTCAGCAGGACGTGTTCGATTACTGCGTGGCCGAGGTCGCTCCCAAGGCCGACATGCAGGACAACACCGTCAAGGGCAGCCAGTTCAAGCAGCCCTACCTGGAGTTCTCCGGCTCCTGCGCCGGCTGCGCCGAGACCAGCTATGCCCGTCTCGTCACCCAGCTGTTCGGCGACCGGATGTACATCTCCAACGCCACCGGCTGCTCCTCCATCTGGGGCGGTCCTGCCGCTACCTCTCCCTACTGCACCGATAAGAACGGCCACGGTCCCGCATGGGCCAACTCCCTGTTCGAGGATAACGCCGAGCACGGCCTGGGCATGTATCTGGGCCAGGAGGCTACCCGCAACCGTCTGGCTGACCTGACCCGTCAGCTGATCGCTGTGGAGTATGCCGATGAGTCCATCAAGGCTGCCGGCCAGAAGTGGCTGGACACCATGGCCGACGGCGCTGCCAACAAGAGCGCTTCCGCCGAGTTCATCGCTGCCATGGAGAACATTGTCTCCGCCCGCGGCGATTGCGACTGCGACGCCTGCAAGCTGGCTCGTGAGATCCTGAAGGACAAGGAATACCTGGAGAAGAAGTCCATCTGGATCTTCGGCGGCGACGGCTGGGCATACGATATCGGCTTCGGCGGCGTGGATCACGTTCTGGCTTCCGGCAAGGACGTCAACGTCTTCGTCTTCGATACCGAGGTCTACTCCAACACCGGCGGACAGGCTTCCAAGTCCTCCAATATCGGCCAGGTGGCTCAGTTCGCCGCTGCCGGTAAGGAGACCAAGAAGAAGTCCCTGGCTGAGATCGCCATGTCCTATGGCTACATCTATGTGGCTCAGGTGGCTATGGGCGCCAACCCCGCTCAGACCATCAAGGCCATCCAGGAGGCTGAGGCTTATCCCGGCCCGTCCCTGATCATCGGCTATGCTCCCTGCGAGATGCACAGCATCAAGGGCGGCATGACCAACTGCCAGGCCGAGATGAAGAAGGCTGTCGAGTGCGGTTACTGGAACCTCTTCCGCTTCAACCCCGAGGCTGCTGCCGGCAAGAAGTTCTCGCTCGATTCCAAGGAGCCCGCGGGCGGTTATCAGGAGTTCCTGATGAACGAGGCCCGTTACAGCCGTCTGACCCGCGAGTTCCCCGACCGCGCCGAGACCCTGTTCAAGCGCAACGAGGAGGTCGCTATGGACCGCTATCAGCACCTGCTGAAGCTGAAGGCCATGTACGACGAGAAGTAATTCTCATCCAAAGGCATCAAAAAGGAGCACGGCGTAAGCCGTGCTCCTTTTTTGCGCATTGCGCTGGTCTTCTGCGGAGGATAGGCAGATGCGTTTTCCGGAAGCTCCGGGGAGCCATATTTCCCCTTACCGCCGCGGAAAATTTACCGTTATATCGATAAGAAAAAAAGCACGGCGTGAGCCGTGCTTTTTCCTTATTTTTCCGCTTATTTCTGGCAGCGGGCTTTCAGCTCCTCCGCCGTAATGGCCCAGCCCTGGGCCATGTAGCTGTCCACCGGGATCTCCGGGCAGGTCTCTCCCCGGTGACGGTAAATGGCCTGGACCATGACCTTCAGCAGCGCCGGGTTCTTTACCAGAATGGGGCCGGTGAGCTGACTGGCGAATACGCTGCCCTGGTGGTACCCCTCCGGGCCGCAGGGGCCTTCGTTGCCGTGGCCCATGTCCATGGAGGTCACCAGCGGCGTTTTGACGCCGGTGATGACGGAGCAGCGGTTGATAAAGCCCACCACGGCGTCCTCGTAGAGGTCCGTGTGGCCGTAGACATCCTCCACGAACCGCTTTTTGTTCTGAACGGAAGTGAAGTCCGCCAGGCCCAGGCCCTCGTAGACCTTTCCGGCGTCATCGGTGATGGAGCTGCCCAGCAGTTCCATGGCGTTGCCGGCAAACAGCATGGGCACGCCGCTCTCCGCGGCAGCCTTTACCCGGTCTCCCAGCTTGGAAAAATACAGGAGGGCGGCCTTCTGGGCGTGCTCGGTACCGGCGCCCATATAGACGAAATCGGCAGCCGCAGGGTCTGCGTCCGCACCGGGGGCCACCTGCTCCACGGTGACGGGATTGCCCATGGCCTCCAGGGTCCGCTTCAGGATGGACACGTTGGCATAGCTGCCGTACAGGCTCATGAGATCGGGATAGAAGTGCAGAATTTTGATTTCCATGGCTCAGCCCTCCTTTTTCACGTCCGGCAGGTTCAGCAGTTTGTCCCGGTCGGAGAAGCAGGTGACCACATACAGGTCCTCGCTGCCCTCCGCCTTGATGGCGGCCGCCGCGTCGGGGATGCCGGGGATGACCTCCCAGTTCCGGACACCGGTGAAGCTGAACCGCTCCGCCAGGTCGTTGCGGTACAGGCCGGAGAGGATGACCCGCTTCACGTGGGGGACGTTCAGCTGGTCAAAGTCGATGTCCCACAGCCAGCTGGTCTCGCTGGTGAAATACTTCCGGGATACGGCGTCCACGATGATGAGGACCGTGCAGTCCTCATTGGCGGAAGCGATGTAGCGGAGGTTGGTGTCGTAGGCGATGGAGTTTTCGTGCTTGGAGGTCAAGAGCGTGCCGTGGTGCTGGCCCAGAGTGAAGGTCTGCATCCGGCCGTTTTTCAGGATGTAGCTGCTGAGGGTGTCCGCAATGGCGCTGCCCTCCACGCCGCATTCCCGGCAGGCGGCATAGGCCGCCAGAATGTTGTAGACATTGTAAATGCTGCGGAAGGCCAGGGCCACAGTGAACTGGCCGTCCAGGGTCAGTCTGCCGTTTTGCAGGTCCAGGTCCGTGGCGGCATAGTCCGGAGCGGGCCGGGCGTGGCCGCACTTGGTGCAGCGGTAGGCGCCGATGTGGTTATAGTGGACGTAGTCGTATTCCATGGGGGCGTGGCACACCGGGCAGTAGGCGCCGTCGTGGTACACGCCGGTGGGGGCCTCCGTGTCCGTGGCGCAATGGTTCAGGCCAAACCACTTCACCTTTTCGTGACCGATGGCAAAGCAGCTGGACAGGGGATCGTCGCCGTTCAAAATCAGCTCCGTATCGGGGTGGATGGCGGGGAGAATGGCATCAAACACGCTTTCCGGATGGCCGTTCCGGGTCAGCTGGTCCCGGTACAGGTTGGTGATGACGAACTCCGTGGGGTGGAAGTACTTGAAGCTGTGGGCGGCATACCGCTCGTCGCTTTCCAGCAGCAGTACGTCGGCGTTGACTTTGCCGCCCAGGGTAGCGTGGGTCAGGATCAGGGTGGTAACGCCCTCCACCTGGTTGGAGCCCTCGGCGTTGTAGATCACGTTTTTGCCCTGGGAACGCAGGACGGTGGCGATCATCTCCACGGTGGAGGTCTTGCCGTTGGAGCCGGTGACGGCGATGATGTGGGGCGGCAGCTGCACCCGCTTCAAAATGTCGGGGCAGATCTTCAGGGCAAACTTGCCGGGCATGGAGCTGCCCTTGCCGATGAGCTTGCCCACGAAGCGGCCCAGCTTACAGACCACGATGGCTAACAGTTTTCGCATGTGTATCCTTCTTTCAGCGTTTATTTTCCAGCCAGATCATCAGCGCCGTCAGGTCGGCGGGGCTGACGCCGGAGATCCGGGACGCCTGTCCCAGATCCATGGGCCGCACGGCGGAAAGCTTTTCCCGGGCTTCCAGCCGCAGACCCTGAATCGCGTTGTAATCCATATCCGGAGGCAGCTTGTGACCCTCCACACGCTTGAACTCCGCTACCTGCTGCAGCTGGCGCTTGATGTAGCCCTCGTACTTGACGGAGATCTCAATTTCCTCCGCAATGTCGGCAGACAGGGGTGACCGTCCGGGGTCGAAGGGGGCCAGCTCGGCGTAGTGAAGCTGGGGCCGCTTCAACAGGGACAGCAGGGAGCAGCCGTCCGGGGCGTCGGCAGTGCCGTGCTCTGTCAGGAAGGCCGTCAGGGCCGGAGAGGGGGCCACGCCGGTGTGTTCCAGCCGCTTGATCTCCTTTTCGATGGCGGCGTACTTCTCCTCCACCGCCCGGAGCCGTTTCTCCGGCACCAGGCCGATCTCATAGCCCCGCCTGGTGAGCCGCTGGTCGGCGTTGTCCTGCCGCAGCACCAGACGGTACTCGCTGCGGGAGGTCATGATGCGGTAAGGCTCGTTGGTGCCCTTGGCCACCAGATCGTCGATCAGAGTACCGATATAGCTTTCGGCACGGGAGAGAATAAATGGGGATTCCCCCTTCAGCTTCCGGGCGGCGTTGACGCCGGCCACGAAGCCCTGCACGGCGGCTTCCTCATACCCGGAGGAGCCGTTGAACTGCCCCGCGCCGTACAGTCCAGATACCTGCTTGGTCTCCAGGGTGGGCAGCAGGGCCAGGGGGTCGATGCAGTCGTACTCGATGGCGTAGGCAGGCCGGGTCATCACGGCGTGCCGCAGGCCGGGGACGCTGTGGAGCATCTGGACCTGCACCTCCTCCGGCATGGAGGAGGAAAAGCCCTGGATGTACAGTTCCTCGGTGTTCAGACCCATGGGCTCCACGAACAGCTGGTGGCGGAGCTTATCCGGGAAGCGGACGATCTTCGTTTCAAAGCTGGGGCAGTACCGGGGGCCGATGCCCTCGATCAACCCGGAGTACATGGGAGCCCGGTCCAGGTTTTCCTGGACGATGCGCTTGGTCTCCTCGGTGGTCCAGGTGAGCCAGCACACCGCCTGGTTATAGGGCGGGTTCTCCGTGGAATAGGAGAAGGGCACCGGAATCTTGTCCCCCGGCTGGACCTCCATCTCGTCAAAGTCCACGGTCCGGGCGTTGACCCGGGGGGGCGTGCCGGTCTTGAACCGCCGCAGGGGCAGGCCCAGCTTCAATAAAGAGTCGGTGAGGGGCCCGGCGGCGTGCATCCCGTCAGGGCCGGAATCCTCCACACAGGTGCCGATGATGGTGCGGCCCTTGAGATAGGTGCCGGTGGCCAGAACGGCGGCCTTCACATCGTACACCGCACCGGTGGCAAGGACCACCTGGCTGACGGCGCCGCGGTCCGTCCGCACCTCCACCACCTGGCCCTGCCGCACCGTCAGGTGGGCCTGGCGTTCCAGGGTGCGCTTCATCCGCTCCTGGTACTTCCGGCGGTCCGCCTGGGCCCGGAGGGACCAGACGGCAGGGCCTTTCCGGAGGTTCAGCAGCCGGTACTGGATGCAGCATTCGTCGGCGGCTTTGGCCATTTCGCCCCCCAGGGCGTCCAGCTCCCGGACCAGGTGGCCCTTGCCGGTGCCGCCGATGGCGGGGTTGCAGGGCATGTTGCCCACGGCGTCCAGATTGATGGTAAAGACGATGGTCTCCAGCCCCAGGCGGGCGGCGGCCAGCGCCGCCTCGATGCCGGCATGTCCGGCGCCGATGACGGCAATATCAAATTGTCCGGCAGAAAAGGTTTCCATACATTTCTATCCTTTTTTCAGGGTGATGACCGCCACCTGCGGCCGGTTGAACAGACGGAAGGCCCACTTGGGAGAGTTGCCCAGGCCCCGGGAGACGAACACCTCCGCTCCCTCGCAGTCCTCGTCCGTACAGTGGTAAAAACCGCTGGTGAAGGAGGGCAGCAGGTGCAGGTTGGTGTCCACCAGCCCGTCGGTGAAGGGCAGGCGCCAGATGCCGCCGTGGGCATGGCCGCTGAAGGTCAGGTCCGCTCCCAGGCGGCAGTACCGACCGTTGAAGAGGTTGTTCCGGTGGGCCAGCAGCAGCCAGAAGGGGTCGGCGCCGTTTTGGTAGATCTCAGCGGCCAAATCCGCCGGGGACCGCTGGTCGGCATAGCCGTTGGGGTCGTCCACCCCGGCGATGAGAATGGTCTCCCCGTTCCGTTCCAGGGGGACGCACTGGTTGCTCAGTACCGTGACCCCCGCTTCCCGCAGGGCGGTCTTGATCTCCTCCACCACAGCGTTGCCGTGGGCCCATTCATGGTTGCCGGTGACGAAATAGGTGGGGGCGATGGCGCTGAGGGCCTCCCCCACGGCCCTGGCGTAGGGCACCGGGGCTTCGGCATATTCGTCCACCAGGTCGCCGGTGAGAAAGATGAGATCCGGGGCGGCCTGCTCCACAGCCCGGTAAAGCCGGGCGTTGTCCTCTCCGAATTCCCTGTTGTGCAGGTCGCTGAGCTGCACGATCCGCAGTCCGTCGAAGGAGGCGGGCAGGGCGGCGGAGGTGTAGGTCACGGCGTCGGTTTTGATGTTCGTGTTGCCCCAATAGATATACAGCGCCAGGACCGCCAGCACCAGGCACCACCGCATCAGGGCGCGGAAGGGAGAACGGGATCTGCGGCGTTTTGCCATGTCGGACCTCCTTACAACAATTTCGGCCTTATATTATACCACACTCTTGGCCTGTAAGCGAGAAAAAAGTGCAGAAACCGGCATTTTTTTCTGGGATACGCATTTCGGAAAGCCGTGTCTGCGCAAACATCGTCATAACTCCGGAAAACGCATAAAAAATTTGCGAAAAGATGTGGGCTTACCGGCTTGCAATTGCAGAATTTATTGTTATAATGTAACCTGATTTATTTTACAGAAGCGAAACTGCTCTGCAGAAGAAAATAAGAGCCGGGGCAGAATGCGACTGCCGCCGGACATGGGAGGAAAAAGATATGAGAGGTGTACACAGCGCGGTGGACGATATCCGCCGCAACGTATTCACAGAGGTCGCCCGGCTGGCTTACGGCGAGGACGACTATAACAAGGTGGATATGATCCCCTATAAGCTGATTCCCGGTGAGGTCGCCCACCACCGCCACGATGTGTTTCTGGAGCGCGCGATTATTTCCGCCCGCCTCAAGCTGGCTCTGGGCATGGACCTGAACCCAAACGGCCCCTCTGCCCCCATCAGTGCTGAGATTCAGAAGGCCGCCACGGACCAGAAGTATTTCAACGAGCCCCTGGTCAACATTATCCCCTATGCCTGCAACGCCTGCCCCCCCAAGCAGATCCGCATTACGGACAGCTGCCAGGGCTGCATTTCCCACCCCTGCATGAACGTCTGCCCCCGGGATGCCATCTATCTGGACGAGCACAAGCACTGCCACATTGATCAGGATAAGTGTATCAAGTGCGGCAAGTGCTTCAACCAGTGCCCCTACCGGGCCATCTCCAAGATCGAGCGTCCCTGCGCCGCCGCCTGCGGCATGGACGCCATCGAGTCCGACGAGCTGGGCCGGGCCAAGATCAACTATGACAAGTGCGTCTCCTGCGGCATGTGCCTGGTGAACTGCCCCTTTGCCGCCATTGCGGACAAGAGCCAGATATTCCAGGTGATCCAGGCCATCAAGCGCAAGGAGGAGGTCATTGCCTGCGTGGCGCCCGCCTTTGTGGGCCAGTACGGCAAGGAGGCCACCCCTGCCAAGCTGAAAACCGCCATGCGGACCCTGGGCTTTGCCGACGTGGTGGAAGTAGCCATCGGCGCGGACCTGTGCACCGTGGAGGAGGCCAACGACTTTTTGCGGGAGGTGCCGGAAAAGATTGACTGGATGGGCACCAGCTGCTGCCCCGCCTGGTCCATGATGGCCAAGAAGCTCTTCCCCCAGTTCAAGGACAACATCTCCATGGCCCTGACCCCCATGGTCATCACCGCCCGGATGGTGAAGAAGGACCATCCTGATGCCCGCATCGTGTTCATCGGGCCCTGCGCCGCCAAGAAGCTGGAGGCCAACCGGAAGTCCGTCCGCTCCGATGTGGACTTCGTACTGACCTTTGAGGAACTCCAGGGCATGTTCGACGCCAAGGAGATCGACTTCGCCCAGATCCAGGCGGATCCCGCAGACACCATGGACGAGGGCTCCGGCTTCGGACGGGGCTTTGCCGTGGGCGGCGGCGTGGCCGCCGCCGTGGTGGAGGCCATCAAGCACATCGACCCCACCCGGGAGATCCAGGTGGAATACGGCGACGGCCTGCGGGAATGCAAGAAGATGCTGATGATGGCCAAGGCCGGCAAGCGGAACGGCTTCCTGCTGGAGGGCATGGGCTGCCCCGGCGGCTGCGTGGCCGGCGCAGGCACCATCGCCCCCGTCAAGGACAGCACCACCAACGTGGAGCGGTTCAAAAACGCCGCCGCAGTCCAGAGCACCACGGAGAGTCCCTATCTTGACCGGCTGAAGGACGTGGAAGAGTCATGCTGAGCCTCCTGCTGTTCCAGCGGATCGCGGAGCTGTTCCTGATGATTTTCATGGGATGGATCGTGGTGAAGGTGGGCGTCCTGAAAACAGAAGACAGCCGCTGCCTTTCCATGATCCTGCTGTACGTCATCACCTCCTGCGTGTTTTTCAACGCCTTCCAGATCGAACGGACCCCCGAGGTGGTGTCCATGATGGGCTTTTCCGCCATCCTGGCCGTCGCCTTCAACGCGGTGATGCTGCTGTTGGCCCGGCTGGCGGCGGTGATATTCCATATGGACGTGGTGGAGGAGGCCTCCTCCGCCTACCCCAACTCCGGCAACATGACCATTCCTTTGGTCAACGCCATTTTCGGCCCGGAGTGGGTGGTGTTCGTCACGCTGTACAACATGATCCAGAGCCTGTTTGTCTGGACCCACTGCCGCATGTTCATGAGCGGGGAGCGGAAGTTTTCCCTGAAAAAGATCCTGTGGAATATCAACATCATCGCCATTCTGCTGGGAGCGGCGCTGTTCTTTCTGGACATCCGGCTGCCGAAGATCCTCAGCGACACCCTGACCAGCGTCAGCAGTATGCTGGGTCCCACCGCCATGCTGATCGTAGGCATGCTGATGGCGGATCTGAAGCTGGAGGACCTGAAGGGCTACCGCCGCATCTGGAAGCCCGTCCTTTTCCGGCTGGTGGTCCTGCCCCTGGTTCTGATCTTTCTGGCCCGGGTCCTGCATCTTTCCAGCCTGAATCCCCAGGGGGAGACGCTGGTGCTGGTGGCCCTGATCCCCGCCTTTGCCCCCGCTGCCAACGTGGTGGCCCAGTTCAGCCAGATCTACGACCTGGACGCCAAATATGCAGGGCTCATCAACGCTGTGACCATGCTGCTGTGCATCGTCACCATGCCCTTGCTCGTTGCAGTCTATCAGATGTAAATACAGGAAAGCGCCTCCGGATTTCCGGAGGCGCTTTCCTTTATGATTGGACTTGGGGTGTATACGCACCCAGTTCAATGGCCCACCACATGGCCGCATACAACTGCTGAAGGTCGGCGCAGGAATTGGCGTAATCCTTCACGCTGCCATAGAGGGGGCAGTCCTTTTGACTCCGCTCATTGTAGACGGAGACGATCTGGGGCAGCGCCTGATTCAGTTCCTCCACCGTCAGCACATAGGACCAGGGCTGGCTGTCTTCATCCTGAAAGGCACATTCGATCTCATCCAGGTTGCCGATGACCGCCAGGGCCGCCGCCATGTCCTGATAGAGATCCTGGGGGTGAAATGCCTGGGACGACTGGGGATCGGAAAAATTCAGCGTCAGCCGGTAGGGCTGGGCAGAGGTCTGCAATTCCATGGTGTAGTCACCCAACCAGTCGAACCGCCCGGCACTGACTACCTGGCCCACGGCGGAGGCGTTGCCCACATAGGGCGTCTTGGTCTGATAAACCCGATCCATCTGCGGGGAAATCACGACGCCGCCCTGCCAGACCAGCTGGTTTGCCACCCAGACCTCCCGCACGCCGCTGAGCGAAATATGCTCCCAATGCTCCGAGGTATCGTGAAAAACCGAGGGGAGAACCTTCCGCGCGCTGACACAGACAATGCCGTTTTCATTGGTCACATTCCAGTGACAGTAGGCCGTGTCCGGCAACTCGTCTGGATAGAAGCTGATGTCCAGCTGATTCGGCACGTTGGTGCGGGCCGTAAAGTTGTAATTCTCCCAGGTGTCCCAGTTGGCAGGCGACCCGATGAGGAACAGCTTGGCCGCGATGCCCAGGGCCAGCACCAATACCGTGACGGCTACTGCCGCTACTACCCGCCGTCGTCCCCGGCGCTTCACCTTTTTCAGGTAATCCACCTCTTTGACCTCCTCCGGCGGCGGGGGCGTC
This sequence comes from uncultured Oscillibacter sp., assembly GCA_900550685.1. GTDB lineage: Bacteria > Bacillota > Clostridia > Oscillospirales > Oscillospiraceae > Oscillibacter. Next base: position 27,895 of record URTS01000004.1, read on the forward strand.
TCCCCGGCCAGGTCCGCCCGGAGTCGGGTGCAGTCCGGGCAGTCCGCCAGATGGCGCTCCACCGCCGTATTCGTCTCCTGGGAAGTCAGTCCCTCTACATAAGAGGGCAGCAGGTCCCTCACCACGCCGCAGGTCAGATCATTTTTCATCGCTGTCGCCTCCTTGCTTCAAGCGCTCCTTGCCCCGGTAAAAGGTCACCCGGACCCAGGTCTCCGTTTTGCCCAGCACGTCTCCGATCTCCCGGAAGGACAGCCCTCCGAAGGCCCGGAGATACACCACTTCCCTGCCCGGCTCCGGCAGCTGGTGGACCCGCCGCAGCAGGTCCAGCTGGCCGGAACGGTCCATGGTCTCCTCCTCGGCGGAGGGCACTAACGGCAGCTCCGATTCCTCCGGAAGTTCCGTTTCCCGGTTGGCTTTCCGCAGATGCTGATACCACAGGTGCTTGGCGATCTGGCAGAGCCAGACGGAGACCTTGCACCCGCCGTCGAACCGGTCGATGGACCGCACCGCTTGGTAAAAGGTCTCCTGGGTCAGTTCCTCCGCCAGGTGGGGGTCATGGCACTGGGAGAGGAGAAATTTGTAGACCGTCTGGGCGTGCTGGCGGTAAACGGCATCCATATCCTGCAAAGACGGTCCCTCCTCTCCGGTGTTTTCATCTCTTATATCCCATTCCGGCCCGGTTCGTTACAGCCGGTGAAAAAGATTTTGAAAAAAAGGAGCCCTATGGGCTCCTTTTTGCTTTTAAAGGGTCTCGGACTGGAACAACTCTTCATAAGAGCGGATATAGTAATCGCTGATCCGCTGGATCTCCGGCTGGTCGGCCTCCTCCGTCACATCGTACACCCCGGCCACCCGGAAACCGGCGGCCTTGGCGGTGCGGATGGCGTAGAGGGCATCCTCAAACACCACGGTGTCCCGCTTGTTGGACTGGAGCCGCCGCATGGCCATCTCATAGATGTCGGCGCTGTCCCGCTTGTGGGTCCCGGCTTCGGCAGAGGTGACGATGCCCCGGAAATAGTGGTCGATGCCCGCCGTTTTCAGGGCCTTTTCCGCCAGGCGGCGGTGGGTGGCGGTGGCTACGTACATCCAGACCCCCTCCATTTTCAGGATGGAGAGGAACTTTTCCAGGCCCGGCTTGGGCCGCACCCGGTGGGTGTAGAAATCCTCCATCCGGCGGATGATCTCGTCCATGATCTGCTCCGTGGTCATTTGCAGGCCGCAGGTCTCCTGGAGGTAGGGGATCACCTCGTGGTCCGTCATGGTGCGGAGGGTGTGGAGTTGCTCCGGCGTGACGGGGATGCCCCGCTCCTTCAGGAAGGAGGGGCCCAGCTCCCGCCAGGTGGGCATGGAGTCCAGCAGCGTGCCGTCCATATCAAAAATTGCGCTTTGTAACCGCATGAATGACCTCGATCTTTGTAAATTCTTAAAGTTGTGGTAAGTGCGCCGATAGAGCGCAGATGAAAAAACTGGTATGTTATCGTTCGTTGCTGCCAATCCAATAGCACCCTGCACCTATAATAGCAGCTAAAAATTCAAGTGCCTTGAGATACATATCATAGCTATGCCAACCAATGATAAAACCAGATAATATATAAATCACTGCAAATATAACTACTGAAATAACCGCCCGCTTTATTTCATTTTTCATCAAAGAAATCTCCTTTAAAATTCAGATGATGTTTGCCAGGGCATCCCTGGGGGACTTCCCTTGCCCGCGCGGGGCAAGGGACTTTTTTGCCTGACGAATGATACTCTGATGAAGATACTTTGTGTCCCGCATGGAAAAATTGAAATCATTTTTGTCAGGACATGTGCCTGACAAAAATACTTTGATCTAAGTGCCTTGGGCACGTTCACCAGTCCGCAGACTGGTGGGAGGTGGTTAGGAGGGGGACAAGTCCCCCTCCTAAGTAATCAGCACAGTTTGGAACCCGCCGGGATCTTGTCATCCAGCATGATGAGGTTCAGCTTCTCCTCGCCCTTTTCCGTGTGGACGGCGGAGAGGAGCATGCCGTTGCTCTCAAAGCCCATCATCTTCCGGGGCGGCAGGTTTACGATGGCGGCCAGGGTCTTGCCCACCAGGTCCTCCGGCTCATAGAACTTGTGGATGCCGGAGAGGATTTGCCGGTCGGTGCCGGTGCCGTCATCCAGCGTAAAGCGCAGCAGCTTCTCGGACTTCTTCACAGCCTCACAGGCCTTCACCTTCACCACCCGGAGATCGGACTTGCAGAAGGTGTCGAAATCCACCTTTTCGGTGAGCTGGGGCTCCACCTCAATGGCGGGCAGAGCGGCTTTCCGGGCCGCGGCCTCGGCGATCTCCAGCTCTTCCAGGGCCTTGTCGGCGTCCACACGGGGGAACAGGTTCTCGCCCTTGACCACGGCGGCGGTCTCCGGCAGGGTGCCCCAGAGGTCGGCGGAGTCCCAGGTCTGGACATCCTTCCCGGCGCCGATCTGGACAAACAGCTTCTCCATGCTCTCAGGCATGAAGGGGGTCAGCAGGATGCCGCAGATGCGGGTGGCTTCCAGCAGGTTATAGAGCACATGGGCCAGGCGGCCGCCGTTGGCCTCCATGTCCTTGGCCAGGGCCCAGGGGGCGTTTTCATCGATATACTTGTTGGCCCGCTGGATCACCTTGAACACCTCGCTGAGAGCGTTGTGGGGAGCGAAGGTGTCCATTTCGCGGGCATAGGCCTTCTTCAGACCGGCGGCCATGGCGACCAGCTGGGCGTCGTACAGCACGGGGTCTACGGTTTCTCCGTTGGCGGACAGCTCCACGGTGCTGCCCATGCGGACCATGGCAGCCAGCTGCTGCTCGTCCGCCGTGGCACCGCAGCCTGCCGGCAGGGAGCCGCCGAAGTACTTGTTCACCATGGCGGTGGTGCGGCTGACCAGGTTGCCCAGGTCGTTGGCCAGGTCGGTGTTGATGGTCTGGATCAGCAGCTCGTTGGAGAAGTTGCCGTCGGAGCCGAAGGGGAAGGTGCGCATCAGGAAGAAGCGGAGGGCGTCCACGCCGAAGTGCTCCGCCAGCAGGTAGGGGTCCACCACGTTGCCCTTGGACTTGGACATCTTGCCGCCGTCCAGCAGCAGCCAGCCGTGGCCGAAGACATGCTTGGGCAGGGGCTCGCCCAGGCTCATCAGCATGGCGGGCCAGATGATGGAATGGAAGCGGACGATCTCCTTGCCCACGATGTTGATGCCGGGCCAGTATTTGTGATACTCGTCGTAGCGGTCGTTCTCATAGCCCAGGGCGGTGATATAGTTGGTCAGGGCGTCCAGCCAGACATAGACCACGTGCTTGGGGTCGAAGTCCACGGGGATGCCCCAGGTGAAGCTGGTGCGGGAGACGCACAGGTCCTCCAGGCCGGGATCGATGAAGTTCTTCACCATCTCGTTGACACGGCTCCGGGGCTGGAGGAAGTCGGTGTTCACCAGCAGGTCCCGGATGCGGTCGGCATACTTGCTCAGGCGGAAGAAGTAGGCCTCCTCCTCCGCGTCCACCACCGGGCGGCCGCAGTCGGGACAGCAGCCGTCCTTCAGCTGGCTCTCGGTCCAGAAGGACTCGCAGGGGGTGCAGTACTTGCCCTTGTAGGTGCCCTTGTAGATGTCGCCCTTGTCGTACATCTTCTTGAAGATTTTCTGGACGGCGGAAACGTGGTAGTCGTCGGTGGTGCGGATGAAGCGGTCGTTGGAGATGTTCATCAGCTTCCACAGGTCCCGGACGCCCCGGGGACCCTCCACAATGCGGTCCACGAACTCCTTGGGGGTGATGCCGGCGGCCTCGGCCTTCTGCTCGATCTTCTGGCCGTGCTCGTCGGTGCCGGTGAGGAACATGACGTCCTCCCCCATCAGTCGGTGGTAGCGGGCCAGGGTGTCGGTGGCCACGGTGCAGTAGGTGTGGCCGATGTGCAGCTTGTCAGAGGGGTAATAAATGGGGGTCGTGATATAAAACGTATCTTTTCCCATGGTTGATCTCCTTCTCTATCATAAATTTTTGTTTCAGTGATAAAAAACGCCGTCCCCGAGCGTCTGCTCAAGGACGGCGGAAAGGGCCGTGGTACCACCTTGCTTCGCCCGCTCCTCACGGAGGGGGCCTTATGGGGTCGGTTAAACGATCCCGGCGCTGTAATGGGCGCACCCAGCGCGGTTAGGCGGTTTATCGCGTTGCGCGCGGCTCCGGGACCATGTTCCGCTCTTGGGGCCGCATCCCTTTTCAGCTGCCGGGACTCTCTGCTGCGGTCCGGGAGAACGTACTCTTCCCATCCTTGCCTGCTGGTTCCTATTTTCGGTCAAATACAGCAAAAATTATACAGCAAGTGCAAAATCCTGTCAAGGAAAACCGGAAGTTTCCTGGCCTGGGTCAGACCTCCCGGTATTTGCCCCGCCATTTGCCGGAGACATAGTGATAGACCGACAGGACGCAGGCCACCGCCCAGCCGATGCCGTAGCTCCAGTACATATAGTCCGGGCCGAACCGGTCCGCCAGCAGATACAAAAAGGGCACCCGCAGCAGGATCACGGAGGCCACCACGTTGAACATGGGATACAGGCTGTCCCCGGCGCCCCGCATGGCGGAGTTCAGCACAAAAAGGGTGGAAAACAGGACGTAGGGCGGCATGACGCACTGGAGATACCGGGCGCTGGCGGCGATGACTGCCGGGTCCGGGGAGAAAATGCGGGAGAGGGCGTCGGACTGCCACACCACCAGGGCGGAGCTGAGCAGCGTCCAGCCGATGGCCAGGGACACGGTGATCCGCACCCCCTGCCGGGCCCGGTCCTCCCTGCCGGCGCCGATATTCTGGCCCACGAAGGAGATGACGGCGGCAGCCATGCTCTGGGTGGGCAGGAAGGACAGGGTATCCAGCTTGTTGCCCACGTTGAACCCGGCGGTATAGGCCTTGCCGAAGGAGTTGACTTTGGAGAGGACGCACATGGACCCCAGGGCCACCAGGGACATCTGGATGCCGCTGGGCAGGCCGATGCGGATGATCTGCCAGAACAGCTGCCGGTCAAAGCGGCCGTTGAAGGGGTGGATGGCCAACTGGGGATAATGGCGGTTGATATACCAGATGCCGAAGAGCCAGCTGCATGCCTGGGCAATGATGGTGCCCAGGGCCACGCCCAGCACCCCCAGGGAGCAGCCCAGCACCAGCGTCAGGTCCAGGATGACGTTCAAAATGGTGGACACCGCCAGAAACAGCAGCGTGGTGGAGCTGTTGCCCACGCCGCCCAGAATACCGGCGTTGAGATTATAGCCGATGCTGCCGACAAGGCCCGCGCACACCACCAGGAGGTAAACGCGGGTCTCCGCCTGGGCGGCGGGGTCCACCCGCAGGACCGTCATCAGCGGCCCCACCAGCAGCAGGGCGATGGCGGTGATGGGCAGGATGCTGCGGACGAAGGCGGTATACAGGCTGTCGATGGCGCTGCGGACCCGGTCCGGCTTTCCGGCGCCGAAGGCTTGGGCGATGACCACCGTGCCGCCGGTGGCGATGCCGGAGAACAGGGACGTGAACAGGAAGATCACCGGGAAGCCCACGCCTACGGCGGCCAGGGCCGCGTCGCTGACGAAGTTGCCCACCACCCAGCTGTCCACCATGTTGTAGAACTGCTGTAAAAAGTTCCCTGCCAGCAGGGGCAGGGTAAATACCAGAATATGGCGGAGGGGGCTGCCCGCCGTCATATTGCGGATGCCGCTTTCTCTTTTCACATTTCACCTCAGAAGTCGTTCTGCATTTACTCTACTCCTTTCCGGCGGGAAGCGCAAGCGCCCCAGTTGCTTTTTTCCGGAAAAGCGGGTAGAATGGTGGAAAAACGGAAAAGCCGCCGGAAAGGCGGCGGGGAGGCACTATGAAACTGGTATCCTGGAACGTCAACGGACTGCGGGCCTGCCTGGGCAAGGGCTTTCTGGACTTCTGCGCCTTTGCGGACGCCGACGTGATCTGCTTACAGGAGACGAAAATGCGGCCGGAGCAGGCGTCCTTCGACCTGCCGGGGTACGAGCGCTTCTGGAACAGCGCCGACAAGGCGGGCTATTCCGGCACCGCCGTGTTCACCCGGCAGACGCCCCTCTCCGTCACCTATGACTTCGGCAAGGAGGTCCACCGCCACGAGGGCCGGGTCATCACAGCGGAGTATCCGGCGTTTTACCTGGTTTGCTGCTACACCCCCAACTCCAAGGACCAGCTGGCCCGGCTGGACTACCGGATGGAGTGGGAGGACGACATCCGGGACTATCTGATGGAGCTGGACACCAAAAAGCCGGTGGTGTACTGCGGGGACCTGAACGTGGCCCATGAGGAGATCGACATTAAGAACCCCAAGAGCAACCGGATGAACCCCGGCTTTTCCGATGAGGAGCGGGCCAAGATGACCCAACTGCTGGGCAGCGGCTTTACGGACACCTTCCGTTACCTCTACCCCGACAAGACCGGGGCCTACTCCTGGTGGAGCTACCGGTTCAACGCCCGGAAGAACAACGCAGGCTGGCGCATCGACTATTTCATCGTCTCCGACCGGCTGAAAGACAAGATCAAGTCCGCCGATATCTGGAGCGAGGTCATGGGCAGCGACCACTGCCCCGTGGTGCTGGAGCTGGATGTATAAAATAAGAAACCGCCCCCTTCCGGCGCACAGCCGGGCGGGGGCGGTTTGTCTGTCAGGGCGTCAGCCAACGTCCTTGTATTTCAGCTTGTAGTAACTCCAGCAGCGCCACTTGTGAATGGCGTCCTTCAGGGCCATGGAGGCTTCGTCCGTCTGCTCGTTCAGAATCCGTTGGGGCAGCACGGTGCCGTCCGCCAGCACGTAGATCTTCTTCTGCACCACGGGACTGATCCGCCGCAGGGAGCCCAGGAAGTCAAACCAGGGGCTTTCCCCGGTGCGGCCCGTCAGTTCCAGAACGGTCTGGCCCAGGAAGGCGGCGGAGAGCACGCCGTCCTCCGGCAGGTCCAGGGCGGAGACGGCGCTGTCCCAGTCCAAAGTTTCCACGGCGGCGCTGTTGGCCCAGATGACATAGGGAGTCTTGTAGGAGCAGAGAACGTCTTTCCGGTCCATCTCCGCCACGGCCACCTCGGAGCCAAGCTCCGCGTAGGCCAGCTGGTTGTCCCCCAGATAGGGCAGATGGTCGCCGTAGAATACCAGCACCACCGGCTCGCTCCGCTCCTCGAAATAGGCTGTCAGGCGGCCCAGCATGGCGTCGGCGTCCCGGACGCCCTCGGTGTAGACCTCCAGCATGGTCCGGGCTGCGTCGGAGAGGTCCGCCGTGGTGGAGATCGGGGTGAAGGTGCGGCCCTCACCGTATTTGTCGGCGGTGTAGCTCATGTGGTTCTGAATGGTGGTGGTGTAATTGAAAAGGGTGCGGCCCTCGGCCACCGCCGTTTCAAACTCAGCCTCGATCTGGCCCGCCATATAGTCGTCCGTGACCCAGCGGCCCTTGTATTCCAGGTTTTCCATGTCCTCGGCAAAGACCTCATGCTCCGCCCCCAGCCAGCGGTAGACGTTTTCCCGGTTGTAGAACCAGGCGTCGCCGGGATGGTAGAAGGAGGTGCGGCAGCCGTCGGCTCCAAAGACCCGGAACAGGCTGTCCAGATTCCGGTTCACCACCCGCATGGCGGAGGTGGTGGTGGCGGAGAGGGCATTGGTCTGCATCCCCGTCAGCACGTCGAACTCCGTGTTGGCGGTGCCCCCGGCAAAGCCGGGCACCACCACGTGGCCGGAGATGGCGTGGGGGTCACTTTGCAGTGCATGGAGGTTGGGCAGGGGATCGTCCCCCTCCGCCCAGTTGAACATGGAGCCGTCGGTGATGTCGGAAAAGGCCTCGTTCATCACCATGATGACGTTGACGTCCTTCCCCAGCCCCGTTTGCTCCCCGGTCTCCCAGGAGGCGGCCTCGGACTTGGAGAAGCCCTCCGGCTTGTCCACCGGGTAGGTGGTGAACTGGTGGCAGAAGCAGTAAGGGAAGCCCAGTTCATTAAAGACCGAGGGGACATAGTAGGCGTTGCTGACCCGGAAAGAATTATAGAGGTCGTTGCTGGCATACACCGTGAAGATCAGGGCCGCCAGCACGCCGAAGCTCACCGCCGCCCCCAGGAGCCGTTCCGGCCAGCAGCGGCCGGGGATGACGGCCACGGCGTCCTTCTTCGTGATCCGGGCCTTCAGCACGGCGAAGGACACCGGACGGCTGGTGATGAACACCCCCAGGACCACCAGGGCCGCCGTGGTCAGGAGGACCAGGGCGATGGCCGTAACCGGGTAGTTGATATCGAAGGTCTGCATGGCGCTGCCCACTTCCCGCACCAGAGCAAAGTCCCGGGGAAACACCGGCTCGTCCCGGACCTCAATCTTCACCCGGTTGAAAAGGGCCAGGGCGCAGACCAGAAAATTCACTAGGGCCGCGCCGTAAAAGACGTTCCGGAACAAAAAGGCAAAGGCCAGCAGCAAAAGGCCGATGGGCAGGGCGTTCAGCACGATCAGCAGGGGCTGGGACCGGAAAATGGCCAGCACCGTCCGCAGGGCGTTGGGCTGGCACCACAGGGCCAGCAGGGTGATGCACCCGGCCAGCAGCACCGCCAGCACCAGGCTGCCCCACAGGGGCAGGGTAAGTCTATGGATACGCTTCTCTTTCAAAACGACAGATCCTCTCCGAAAAAATTACATCTTATATTAAGGGATTTACGGAGAAATTGCAAGTATAGAAGCATGGAAAGAATACGAAACGCTGTATTTACTGCAAATATTACGGATCGTATCGGAAAAGGCCGGACCTGCCGCCGGATTTTTCCGAAGGGTACCGCCTGCCAGGCGGCGGTTTTCTGCGGGATAAAAAGTCCCCCGGAGACTTTGTCTCCGGGGGGCGGTTATGGACGGTATGGACAGGGGGAAAATCAGTCCACCAGGCCGGCGGTGATGATGGCCATGGAGTAAACCTCCAGAGCGTTGCAGCCGCGGGACAGGTCGTTGATGGGGGCGTTCAGGCCCTGCAGGATGGGGCCGTAAGCGTCGAAGTTACCCATGCGCTGGCAGATCTTGTAGCCGATGTTGCCGGCGTTGATGTCGGGGAAGATGAAGGTGTTGGCGTGGCCGCCCACAGCGCTGGTGATGTGCTTGGTCTTGGCCACCACGGGAGACACGGCGGCGTCGAACTGGAACTCGCCGTCCACGGGAACGTCGGGCATGGCAGCCTTGGCCTTCTCGCAGGCGTTGTGCATCTTGTCCACGTCCTCGCCCTTGCCGGAGCCCAGGGTGGAGTAGCTCAGGAAGGCCACCTTGGGATCGATGCCGAAGACCTTGGCGGTCTTGGCGGTCTCAACGGCGATCTCCACCAGCTCGTCCTCGGTGGGCTTGATGTTGATGGCGCAGTCGGCCATGGCCAGGACCTCGTTCTCACCGGTGGCGGAAGGACGGACCATAATGAAGCAGGAGGACACGATCTTGCTGCCCGGCTTGGTCTTGATGATCTGCAGGGCGGGACGGACGGTGTCGGCGGTGGAGTAGGTAGCGCCGCCCAGCAGAGCGTCGGCATAGCCCATCTTCACCAGCATGGTGCCGAAGTAGTTGGCCTGGGACAGGGCCTTGCGGCACTGCTCGTCGGTCATCTTGCCCTTGCGCAGCTCCACCATCAGGGCGACCATCTTGTCCATGTCGGGGAAGTTGGCGGGATCCACAATCTCAGCGCCGCGGATGTTGAAGCCGGCCTCCTCGGCAGCCTTGGCGATCTCCTCGGCGTTGCCCACCAGAACGGGGGTCAGGAAGGTACCGGACAGCAGACGGGCGCTGGCCTCCAGGATACGGGGATCGGTGCCCTCGGTAAAGACGATCTTGCGGGGATGCGCCTTCAGCTTTTTGATCAGAAACTCAAACATGCTCTCAATTCCTCCAAAATTTCAGTAATTAGGAATACCGCCCGGAACGGGACCGGTATCCGTAACGCTACACCTTATTATACACAGTCCGTCTCTCCGGTCAATAAAAAAAGTGACAAATTCCATGGTATTTTTTCCGAAAATTCGGAGGTCTGGTAGAAAAAGGGGCAAATTCTCCCCGTTAAAATGCATAAATTTTTCCCCGCGCCGGAGAAGTGGCTTGACGGATGCAGCGAAAGGCGATACAATAAACGGTAACAATTTGTAACTATTTTGTTATTTCCCCATGATTCTATTTTTCTAGGAGTACTATGAGTCAAAATACCGAAAAAAAATCCACAACACCGGAATGGCCTGACCAGGCCGCGCCGGAAGCCGCCGAGCCCCGTCCCCGCCGGAAGCGTCGGGTGCCTGTGGAGCCGGAGGACTTCTGGGGCCGGCTCCGGTTCCGGGCCGGGAAAAAGAGCCGCTGGTTCGGCCGCCGCTGGCGCCGGGTGGTCCGGGAGGCCAAGGCCAACCGGTTCCCGGAGAGCAACCGCACCCCGCTTCAGTTTCTGCTGATGGTGTGGGGCCTGCTGCCTGCAATGGCCGGTCATCTGCGGGAGCGGGTACTGGGCCGCCGGAAGGAGCGCATCCACCGCTCCGGCAGATTCACCGCCTGGTTCGACCGGGAAAAGCGCCTGCACTCCATCCTGTTTTTGGGCGGCAGCTGTATGCTGGCGGGTGTGATCCTGTTTTTCTCTTTCTTCACCGTGGGCACCACCGTCACTTACGACGGCCATGTTCTGGGAAACCTGGCCTCCAAGTCTGAGGCGGAGAGCGTCCGCCACGAGCTGGAGGCCATCACCTCCGAGACCCTGGGGGAGCCCTACACCATTGATGACGCCCTCCTCCACTACGATTCCGGCTGGATGCGCCGGCAGGACATTGAGGACAAAACCACTTATGAAGAGGACCTCTCCGATGAGCTGGGGCTGGTGACCTCCGCCTACTGCCTGTATGTCAACGGCGAGCGCATCGGCACCACCCCCTACGAGGGGGCCTTGGAGGAACTGCTGGTCCAGCTGAAGCAGGCCGCCTCCGACGAGGACACCATCTCCTGCGAATTCAAGGAGGACGTGGAGATCCGGCAGGAGTACGTCCCCACCGACGCCATTATGAACCTGGGCTATATCGCGGAGCTGCTCTACAGCACCAAGACCGCCGAGGTCACCTATGAGGTGAAAAAGGGAGACACCTGGTCCCAGATCGCCGCCCGGAACGACATGACCTCCGCCGAGCTGCTGGCCTTGAACCCCGGCTACAACATCAACAAGCTTCAGATCGGCGAGGTGCTGACCCTGTCCGCCTCCGTGCCCTACCTGACCATGACCGTGGTGAAGCAGGAGCGGTATCTGGACGATGTGGCCTACGACATCCAGTACACCGACACCGCCAGCCTCTATCAGGGCGACTACAAGGTTACCTCCAAAGGCGAGTACGGCAAGGCGGATGTGCTGGCCAAGGCCACCTATGTCAACGGCGAGGAGACGGAGCGCACCATTCTCTCCTCCGTCACGCTGAAAGAACCGGTGACGGAGTCCCGGCTGCGGGGCACCAAGGTGCGTCCCACCTGGCACCCCACCGGCAGCTTCCGCTGGCCCACCAGCGGGCGGATCACGTCTTACTTCGGCGGGCGGAAATCCCCCGGCGGCATCGGCTCCACCAACCACAAGGGCATCGACATTGCCGTGCCCAGAGGGACGCCCATCTACGCCGCCGACGGCGGCACCGTGACCTACGCCGGATGGATGAGCGGCTATGGCTACCTGGTGGAGATCAACCACGGCAACGGCTATGTCACCCGGTACGGCCACA
>URTS01000005.1 GCA_900550685.1 uncultured Oscillibacter sp.
AAAGGCATTAAGCAATAACAAGTGGGTAATTCATTACGGACTCTGATAGAGACAACTTCTAATTTGCCAAATGGTTTACCGTGCATACGGTAGGAAAAGCGAAAGAGACCCTATGGCCGCCGCTTCTGATGCGGTTCTTTCTCCTTTGCCTGCTTGCGCTTGCGGGCAAGGTGTGCTATACTAAAGTTAAACGCATCTAACTCACGAAAGGAGTCACCTGTCATGTCCCCTATCCCGCGGCCTTTTGAACCTGCTTCGTGTTTGGAACCGCTCCGCAAAACGGATGCGCCCCGGCTACTGCATCTGGATGCCACCGGCGGCGAAGCCATTGCCACCGTGTATCCCGTGTTTCCCGGCATGGAGCTGATGTACCGGGATATCCATGCCCGGTCCTGCCGGGAGGAGCGGGGCGGCCCCGGAGAGCGGCTGGAGATCCACCACTGTCTGGAAGGGCGTGTGGAGTATCGGCAGAACGGCCGCTATTTCTATCTGGCACCGGGGGATATGGTGGTGGCCCGGGCCTCCTCGCTGCCCCAGGGCAGCCGGTTCCCCACCGGACATTACCACGGCATCGTGGTGGTGATCGACCCCGCCGCCGCGCCGGAGTGTTTGTCCTGCATTTTGAGCGATGTGGAGGTGCGGCCCGCCGCGCTGATGGAAAAGCTGTGCCCCGGCGGGGCGGTGTTCGCCGCCCGGTCTTCCCGGCGGGTGAAGCACGTGTTTTCCGAGCTGTACGCCGTGCCGGAGGACATCCGCAAGGGATATTTAAAGGTAAAGCTGCTGGAACTGCTGCTGTTTCTCACCACCCTGACCCCTTCCGCCCAGCCGGCCCACGGCTGCACCGCCGCCCAGGTGACGCTGGCGGAGCAGGTGCGCTCCTGTCTGCTGGAGGAGCCGGACCGGGACGTGACCCTGCGGGCCCTGTCGGACCGGTTCGGCGTCTCCGAGGCCCAGGTAAAAGCCAGCTTCACCGGGGTCTACGGCATGTCCCCGGCGGCCTATGTCCGCTCCCAGCGGATGTGGGGGGCGGCGGAACTGCTGCGGGGCACGGACCGGACGGTGCTGGACATCGCCGGGCAGTTCGGCTACGACAATGCCAGCAAGTTTGCCAAGGCCTTCCGGGACGTGGTGGGCGTTTCCCCCCGGGAGTACCGGGCCGGCGCGGCCTACGACAGCTGCGCCCCCCAGCCGGTGGAGGGCGCTTCCGCCTGCTGACAGGAAATACATACGTCGGGGAGGAAGTCCATCTGGACCTCCTCCGTTCAGCGGGGCGAAAAACTTTTTCGCCTCGCTGAGCAAGTTTTCAGGACTTTATAAAAGTCCTGAAAACTGTTGATTTCAATGGCGCAGGACACCCCTCTTGGGTTTCCCGCGCACACTCTTCCTTACTGTTGCAGAAGTCTACCGCTTTATCGACAGTTTCATGTCTTTCGGCCCGAAAAAAGAAAATTTCCGCATTTTGCCGTTTTGGAGCCGTATCCACTGTTTTGGAGCGGATGGGGCCCTGGGTTTCTGATAGGATACAGTCAAAGAGGTTAAGCCCCCTTTCCTCTTGAAAAAGTTAAGGCCCTCTAACTTTGGGAGACCACAGTGCGGGCGGGCGCTTTTCACACCGGCGTGCCGCCTGTGCTGAGGCACCCTGCCGGGGCCTAGGGAGGTCACGGTATGTCTGAGGAAAACCTGGTGCGGCAATGTGCGCCGACTTTGGCCGGCATCAAAACCGGCACCATCTTTCCGGTCCCCTTTGAGGACCTGGACAGCCTGACCATGGAGATCCGGGAACTGAACCGGATCCTGGTTCCCAAGGGGCTGCGGCTGCTGCCCCTGCGCTATCAGGACCAGAAAGCGCTGCTGTATCTCTACCGGCCCTCCGAATTGCGGAAGGACCTGAAGGACCAGCTGGCGGAGGCCCTGCTGGCGGACGCCGGGTATCCGGACAAGGGCAGCGAGCAGTGCGTGGCGTATCTGGCCCGCCGCTTCCGCTCCGGGGGCGAGTTTCCCCATGAGGTGGGGCTGTTTCTCAGCTATCCCCCTCGGGACGTGCTTGGCTTCATTGAAAACCGGGCCGTCAACTACAAATGTGCGGGACTTTGGAAAGTCTACGGCGATGTGGAGCAGGCCCAGCGCCTGTTTGCCAAGTACCGCAAATGCACCGATATCTACTGCGAGCTCTGGCGGGCCGGTTCCGGCATCGGACAGCTTGCCGTCGCGGTTTGATATACCAGATCCGGCCTTTGGCCGCGAAAAAACTTCTCAAGAAAGGAGAAATCAACGATGAAAACTGCTGTGATTTATTGGAGCGGCACCGGCAATACCAAGCAGATGGCGGAGGCCGTTCTGGAAGGTATGAAGAGTGCCGGTGCGGAGGCTGTGCTGCTGGAGCCCTCTCAGGTGGACGCTTCCACCTTCAGCGGCGTGGACGCTGTGGCGCTCGGATGCCCTGCCATGGGCTCTGAGGTGCTGGAGGAGATGGAGTTCGAGCCCATGTTCTCTGCCAACAAAGGTAACCTCGGCGGCAAGAAGGTAGCCCTCTTCGGTTCCTTCGGCTGGGGCGACGGCGAGTGGATGCGCAACTGGGAAAAGGACTGCGACGACGCCGGCATCAACCTGGTCTGCGACAGCATCACCTGTCAGGAAGCACCTAACGACGACACGCTGGAAGCTTGCCGTGCCATGGGCAAGCAGCTGGCGGGCTAAACCACGAGAATACACCTCTATTTTCCTTATCTTTCCTATTTCCTATCTTTCCTAACCAAAAACCTTATCTTCCTATTTCCTATCTTTCTTTTCTATCTTTTTTCTGTCTTTCCTTTACCACCGCGGAAACTTCACGGGTTTCCGCCGGTTCCCCGGCACGGATGGGGCCGCGCCGGAGGACCGTAAGCAATGCCATTTTTTCACACGGCAGCGCCGCCCGATTCCGGGCGGCGCTGTTCACATGTCCGGGGTTGATGCCGGAGACGCCGGGGGCTTCCGCCGCTCAGAACCGCCGGTCCATGTATTCCCGGTTTTCTGCAAAGAATCCCCGTCCGGCGCCTTGACAAAGGCGGACCGGGTGTGCTATGTTGATTCCTGTCTCCGGAAAGTGTTTCTGCCCGGCGACACCATGCCCTATCATACCGTTCTGCCGGCGAGGAAGCTCCGAGCCGAAAGATGAGGAAGGATCACTGGATACATCTGTCATCCCCTCTGCCGAACGGCAGGGGGGATGTATTACTTTTTGAAAAGGAGAGACCGCTGTGGAAGCTGTGGAAACGCGGGTGGCCGTCATCGCCATCATCGTCCGGGAGGGCGCCCAGGTGGCAGCCCTCAATGAACTGCTGCACCAGTACGGGCCCCATATCATCGGCCGCATGGGCGTGCCCTACCGGGAAAAGGGCGTGAACATCATCAGCGTGGCCATGGATGCCCCCGGCGACGTCATCTCCGCCCTGTCCGGCAAGCTGGGCCGCTTGGAGGGCGTCATCGCCAAGACCGTCTATGCCCCGGCAGGGAGCGTATGAAAGGAAGAAAAACCATGAACCTGAAGAAAAAACTGCTTGCCCTGGGACTGTCCCTGGCGATGGTCCTGTCCCTGGCCGCCTGCGGCCAGAAGGCCGCCGAAGAGGAACCGGCGGAACAGCCGGCCCAGACCGAGGAACCGGCGGCGGAAACACCGGACTTCACCCCGGCGGCATTTAAGATCGCGGCCCTGAAGGGCCCCACCGCCATGGGCCTGGTGGAGCTGATGAGTCTGAGCGACACGGCCAATGAGATGATGGAGGGCAAGGAGAATGTGGTATCCACCGGCAATACCTACGAATTCACCCTGGCCGGTTCCGCCGACGAGGTGACCCCCGCCCTCATCAAGGGCGACCTGGACATGGCCTGCGTGCCCGCCAACCTGGCCGCCGTGCTGTACGGCAAGACCGACGGCGCGGTGGAGGTGCTGGCCGTCAACACCCTGGGTGTGCTGTATATCGTGGAAAACGGGGAAACGGTGCAGTCTATGGCGGATCTGAAGGGACAGACCATCGTGGCTGCGGGTAAGGGCAGCACCCCGGAATATGCCCTGCGGTATCTGCTGACGGAAAACGGCATTGACCCGGACAAGGATGTGACCATCGACTGGAAGAGCGAGCACAGCGAGTGCGTGGCGGCCCTGGCCAGCGGTCAGGCCACCATTGCCCTGCTGCCCCAGCCCTTTGTCACCGTGGCCCAGACCAAGATCGAGGGGCTGCGGATGGCTCTGGATCTGACGGAGGAGTGGAACAAGCTGGATAACGGCTCCGGCCTCATCACCGGCGTCATCGTGGCCCAGCGGGATGTGGTGGAGGCCAATCCCGGCGCGGTGGACAGCTTCCTTCAGAATTACGCCGCCAGCGTGGAGTGGGTCAACGCCAACAACGCGGACGCCGCCCAGCTGATCGCAGAGTACGGCATCATCGAGGCCGCCCCTGTGGCGGAAAAGGCCCTGCCTTACTGCAACATCGTCTGCATCACCGGCAGCGAGATGAAGGACAAACTCTCCGGTTATTTGCAGGTCCTGGCCGACGCGGAGCCTTCCTCCGTGGGCGGTGCCCTGCCCGGGGACGATTTCTACTACGGCGCATAAGTAAAACCGGCACGGCAGGGCAGGATCTGTCTGCCTGATTTCCATTCCGAAACAGAAAGGAGCCGCCGCGATGGGCAGGAAGAAAACATCCCTCCGCCTGTGGGCGGTGGCTTTCTGGCTGATGGTGTGGCAGCTGGCGGCCATGGCTCTGAGGGCGGCATACCCCCATGGAGAGCTGCTGCTGGCGTCCCCGGTGAATGTGCTGCTCCGGCTGGGGCAGCTGGCCGTCACCGCCGCCTTCTGGCGGACGGTGGCCTGGTCCGGCATCCGGATCTTCGGCGGCTTTTTGATCTCCACGGTCCTGGCGGTGGTGCTGGCGGCTCTGGCGGCCTGGAAAACCTGGTTCCGGGAGCTGATGGCACCCTTAGTGGCGGGTATCAAGGCGGTGCCGGTGGCGTCCTTCATCATTCTGGCCCTGGTGTGGCTCAACAGCCGGAGCCTGTCCCTGTTCATCTCGGCGCTGATGGTGTTCCCGCCGGTGTACCTGAATGTGCTGGAGGGCATCTGCCGCACGGACCGGCAGCTGCTGGAAATGGCCCGGGTGTTCCGGGTGTCCTTCGGGCGGCGGCTCCGGGGCATCTATCTGCCCCAGGTGATGCCCCATTTCCGCACGGCGGTGTCCCTGGGCCTGGGCCTCTGCTGGAAGGCCGGGGCGGCGGCGGAGGTCATCGGCATGCCCGGCGGCTCCATTGGCGAACGGCTGTATACCGCTAAGGTGTACTTCCAGACCCCGGACCTCTTTGCCTGGACCGTCACCATCGTGGCGGTGTCGGTAATTTTTGAGCGGCTGTTCCTGGCCCTGACGGACTGGGCGGCGGGAAAGGCGGGCGGCTGATGGAAGTGAAGGATCTGTGCAAGGCCTATCATGGCCGCCCGGTGCTGCAAAACCTGTCCTTTGCCGCCGGGGTGGGTATTACGGCCATTTGGGCTCCTTCCGGGGCGGGCAAGACCACCCTGCTGCGGCTGCTGCTGGGCCTGGAAAAGCCGGACGGCGGCCGGCTGGTGGGAACGGATCTCCGCTGGAGCGCGGTTTTTCAGGAGGACCGCCTGCTGGAGGGGCTGGATGCGGCGGGCAACCTCCGCTTTGCCCTGGGACCGGCCTATGACACCAGGGCGGCGGAAGCCATGCTGGAAGAATTGGGCCTTGCAGATGTGGGGAGCAAGCCGGTGGGGGCGTGGTCCGGAGGCATGAAGCGCCGTCTGGCCCTGGCCCGGGCGCTGCTGGCCCCGTCGGAGGCTATTGCCCTGGACGAGCCATTTACGGGACTGGATGATGAAAACCGGCAGCGGGCCATCCGGGCCATCCGCCGGGCGGCGGAGACGAAGCCGGTGCTGCTGGTGACCCATGACCGGGAGGACCTGGCGGCCCTGGATGCCCGGATCATCCGGCTGCGCCGGGGGGACGAGCAATAAAGGGGATGCGCTTTGCGCATCCCCTTTATTGATATGAAAACACCGTCTTGCAAAAGGCTGAGGCAGATGCTACAATAGGACCGTCAGAATATTTGAACCGGGTTCTCATGCGATTCGCAGGCATAAGGCTGGTCAGACCGCGGGCTGCTGAGGGGCGGCTTTTATAAAAATCGACGGTTAGAGAAGACTAACTGCGTGCGCAAAGTAACATAGAAGATACTGCGAAGAAGCGGGAGAAAAGCATGTTATTTTCAGAAAAATCAGGCCCCTTTGCGGCGGCCTATTGGCAGGTACTGCTGTTTCTGGAGGTTATGAACGTCTATGACGGCGTTATGATCGACAAGCTGTGGGTCGGTCACAGCCGCTTTTGGGTGCTGCCGGGATTGGAGGATGTGCCCTTTGTGCAGACCTGGCGGCAGGTGCTCCGTCATGGCACAGTCGATGCGGCCATCCACGGAGGTCATCATGTGGCATAGAATGTAGGGCTTGTTCATCGATGGATCTCTCCTTTTATTTATATAAATTGTCTGTCATGTTCAGGGCGGCGGAGGTGTGTTCCGCCGCTGTATATAGAGTACAACTTAAAGTTAAGTTCAAATCAAGGGCTTTTTTAAAAAAATTCAGAAATTATGAAAAGCCGCGCTGAAGGGCTCTTTTCCAGTAAAAACAGATTTTTTCCCGGCCTGCCTTGATGGGAGCCGCCGCGCCGTGGTATAATCAGTGCAACTGACGGACCGTGGAAGGGAGAGAAACGCTGATGGCAAAGAAAAACAGCCGCAACACCAAGGGGCGGATCATCTCCGCCGCGTGGAAGCTCTTCTATGAGCAGGGCTACGAGGAGACCACTGTGGAGGACATCGTGTTTGAGTCCGGCACCTCCAAGGGCTCCTTTTACCACTATTTCGACGGCAAGGACGCCCTGATGGGCACCCTGGCCTATGTGTTTGACGAGAAGTACGAAGAACTGAAGCCCACCCTGGACCCGGAGAAGGGGGCCATTGAGACCCTGGCCTACATCAACCACGAGCTGTACGCCATGATCGAGTCCAGCGTGTCCATCGACCTGCTGACCCGGCTGCTGTCCACCCAGCTGCTGGCCCGGGGAGAAAAGCACCTGCTGGACCGCAGCCGGGTGTATTTCCGGCTGCTGCGGCAGATCGTCCGGCAGGGGTGCGAGCGGGGGGAATTCCGCCCGGATATGACCACCGACGAGATCGTGAAGGCCTTTGCCATGTGGGAGCGGGCCCAGCTGTATGACTGGTGTTTGTGCGGCGGAGATTACTCCCTGGTGACCTACGCGGACAAGATGACCCCCCTGTTTCTGGAAAGTTTCCGGGCCGAATCTTAAAATTTATTTTTTCTTCTGGTTCGATTTCTAGACTTCGTTCTAGCAAAAAACATTGTAAAATAAAAGAAAAGCGCGGATTAAGCAGAACGCCGTATAGAATATATTCTATACGGCGTTCTGCATTTCATTCTTGTTAAGAATGTGATATGATCGACCCTGTTATCAAAAAAATGTCCGGCAGAGAAAAACGGTACGGACCGGGGGTGCCCGGTGCGCTGCCGCCGGACAGGCAAAGGAGAAAAGAAACATGGGAAGCGGATGGATTATTATTGTCACCATTGTGCTGTACCTTTCAGCCATGGTGCTGATCGGCGTCTATTACGGCAAAAAGGGCGGCGCCGGCAGTTCGGATGATTTCTACCTGGGCGGCCGCAAAATGGGCCCCATCGTCACCGCCATGAGCGCCGAGGCCAGCGACATGAGCAGCTACCTGCTGATGGGCCTGCCGGGACTGGCCTACCTCTGCGGCCTGCCGGAGGTCTCCTGGACCTGCATCGGCCTGGCCGCCGGTACGTATCTGAACTGGCTCATTGTGGCCCGGCGGCTGCGGCGCTATTCCGCCCGGCTTGGGGCCATCACGGTGCCGGACTTTTTCTCCCGCCGCTTCGGCGATGAGAAAAACCGCCTCTCCTGCATCGCCGCCGCAGTGATCCTGATCTTCTTCGTCCCCTATACCGCCTCCGGCTTCAAGGCCATCGGCACGCTGTTCAACAGCCTCTTCGGCGTGGATTACCACACCGCTATGATCGTGGGCGCTTTCGTGGTCAT
This sequence comes from uncultured Oscillibacter sp., assembly GCA_900550685.1. Lineage (GTDB taxonomy): Bacteria > Bacillota > Clostridia > Oscillospirales > Oscillospiraceae > Oscillibacter. Next base: position 8,124 of record URTS01000005.1, read on the forward strand.
CGGCTACACGGTGATGGGCGGCTTCATGGCCGTGTCCTTCACCGACCTGATCCAGTCCATTTTCATGACCATTGCCCTGATCGCCGTGGTGCTCTTCGGCATTCACCAGGCCGGCGGCCTGACCACGGTGATCGACAACGCCAAGGCTCTCCCCGGCTACTTGAGTCTGACCAAGGGCTATGACGTGGCCACCGGCGCAGAGGCCTCTTTCAGCGGCCTGAGCATCATCTCCACCGTGGCCTGGGGTCTGGGCTATTTCGGTATGCCCCACATCCTGCTGCGGTTCATGGCCATTGAGGATGAGAAGAAGCTGAATGACTCCCGCCGCATTGCCTCCATCTGGGTGGTGATCTCCATGTTCATCGCCGTGTTCATCGGCATCATCGGCTACAGCGTGTCTGCGGCAGGAAAGATCCCCTTCCTGACCACCAGCGCCGACGCGGAGACCGTCATCATCCAGCTCTCCAGCCTCATGAGCCAGCACGGGGCCATCCTGGCCATCATGGCGGGCATCATCCTCTCCGGCATCCTGGCCGCCACCATGTCCACGGCGGATTCCCAGCTGCTGACCGCCGCCTCCAGCGTGTCTCAGGACCTGATGCAGGGCTTCATGGGCATGAAGCTCAGCGACAAGGCCGCCATGCGGGTGGCCCGGCTGACGGTGGTCGCCATCGCCGTTGTGGGCATGTTCCTGGCCTGGGATCCCAACAGCTCCGTGTTCCGGGTGGTGTCCTTCGCCTGGGCCGGCTTCGGCGCGGCCTTCGGCCCGGTGGTGCTGTTTGCCCTGTTCTGGAAGCGGGCCAACAAGTGGGGCGCTCTGGCCGGTATGCTCACCGGCGGCGCCGTGGTGTTCATCTGGAAGTACCTGATCGCCCCCATGGGCGGGGCCTGGTCCATTTATGAACTGCTGCCCGCCTTCATTGCCAACTGCGTCGTGCTGGTGGTGGTGTCCCTGGCTACCCCCGCGCCGGACAAGTCCGTGACCGACGTGTTTGAGGAGATCCGGGGCTGATTACTGTAAGAAAACCCACCGGGAAGATGAGAAATCTTCCCGGTGGGCTTTTGCATATGCGGTGTTCGGAGAAATTCCTGCGGGCGGGTCAGATGACGTAATCGTCTCCTTCGTCGCCCCGGCGCATCAGGTCTGCCAGGGTGATGCCGTCCAAATAGCTGCTGATGGCCTTGTCTAGCCCCTGCCACAAAGACAGCGTGCGGCACTCCGCCGCACGGGAGCAGGCGGAAGCCCCTGGCTCCAGACAGGCTACCGGGGCCAGGGAATCCTCTGTCAGCCGCAGGATCTCCCCGGCGGTGTACTGCTCCGGCACCTTGGTCAGCCGGTAGCCACCGCCCTTGCCCCGGACGCCGTTGAGAAGCTGGGCCTTGACCAGCAGCTTGATGATGCCTTCCAGATATTTTTCTGAGATGCCCTGCCGCTGGGCGATGGTCTTCAGGGGGATATACCCCTCGGTCTGGTGTTCCGCCAGATCGATCATCACCCGCAGCGCATAGCGTCCCTTTGTTGAGATCAGCATGAAAACGCCTCCTTGTTTTTCCCGTCGGCGGACAAAAGCGGGGGAGCCTGTCCACAGGCGCATAAACCTATTATACAACATGGTTAATAGGAAAACAATGCTATATTTTTTTGAAAAACCTATTGACAAACCGGGAAATGCAGTATATAATCCTAATCAACCTAGCGGAAAGGTTGGTAATTAAAATGAAAGACTTCCGATGTCGGCAGTAAATGTGCGCTGATGACCCGTTGAAATGAAATTGCCGCGTTTTCAAATACATCAATTAAAATACATGGACTGACATATAGGAGGAATTGATCATGAGCAAGATTTATACATCCGCTGACCAGCTGATCGGCAAGACCCCGCTGCTGGAGCTGTCCCATATTGAAAAGGCTGAGGAACTGAAGGCCAAGGTCCTGGTAAAGCTGGAATACTTCAACCCCGCCGGCTCCGTGAAGGACCGGATCGCCAAGGCCATGATCGACGACGCGGAGGCCAGCGGCGCGCTGAAGCCCGGCTCCGTCATCATCGAGCCCACCTCCGGCAATACCGGCATCGGCTTGGCCTCTGTAGCCGCCGCCCGGGGCTACCGCATCATCATCGTCATGCCGGACACCATGAGCGTGGAGCGCCGCCAGCTGATGAAGGCCTACGGCGCGGAACTGGTCCTCAGCGAGGGCGCCAAGGGCATGAAGGGTGCCATTGCCAAGGCAGACGAGCTGGCCAAGGAGATCCCCAACAGCTTTATCCCCGGCCAGTTTGTGAACCCCGCCAACCCCAAGGCCCACTTTGAGACCACCGGCCCGGAGATCTGGGAGGACACCGACGGCGCTGTGGACGTGTTCGTGGCAGGCGTCGGCACCGGCGGCACCCTCACCGGCGTGGGCAAGTACCTCAAGAGCAAGAACCCCGCTGTCAAGGTAGTGGCTGTGGAGCCCAAGGATTCCCCCGTCCTCAGCGAGGGTCACGCCGGCTCCCACAAGATCCAGGGCATCGGCGCCGGCTTTGTGCCCGACGTGCTGGACACCAAGGTCTACGATGAGATCATCCCCGTGACCAACGACGACGCCTTTGCCACCGGCAAGCGCATCGGCCATGCCGAGGGCGTCTTGGTGGGCATCTCCTCCGGCGCTGCCGTGTGGGCCGCCATCCAGCTGGCCAAGCGGCCGGAGAACGCAGGCAAGACCATTGTGGCCTTGCTGCCCGACACCGGCGACCGCTATCTCTCCACCCCCTTGTTTGCAGACTGAAAACCTGTACCCTCTCTTTCCAACCCCGCCGGAGAACCTGCAAAGGTCCTCCGGCGGGACCTTTTTTGCCCAGCTTGCCGGGACGGGGAAACTCTGCTATCATGGTTTCAAAAGTTTTTTCACCTCCGGCGCGACGGAGGGCGGCTGTTTCCCGTCTATAGGGACAGAAAGGAGGGCGGGTCATGGAAGACACGCAGATCATTGACCTTTACTGGGACCGGGACCAGGGGGCCATCACGGCCACCGCCGGAAAATACGGCGGTTTTCTCCACACCCTGTCCTGGAACATCCTCCGCAGCCACCACGACGCGGAGGAATGCGTCAACGACACCTATTTCCGGGCCTGGAATGCCATCCCGCCGGAGCGGCCCCATGCGTTCCGGACCTGGCTGGGGCGGATCACCAGAAATTTGTCCATCGACCGCTGGAAGGCGGGCCGCACCCAGAGCCGGGGGGCGGGGCTGGAACTGCTATTGGGAGAACTGGACGAGTGCGTTCCCGATAGCCGGGGACCGGAGCAGGCGGCGGAGGAACAGGTCCTGGCGGAAAGCATCAGCGCCTTTCTCCGGACCCAGAGCGCCGACAACCGCTATATCTTCCTGCGGCGGTACTGGTATGGCGAGGACATTGCCGCCATTGCCCGGGGACTGGGGTGCGGGGAGAGCCGGGTGAAGTCCGCCCTGTTCCGCACCCGGAAGGCTTTGCGCGGATTTTTGGAAAAGGAGGGTATTACCGTATGAAGGCAGAGCGCTTATTCCGGGCCATCGGCCTGGTGGACGATGATTTGGTGGAAGAAACAGCCAAAGCCCCGGCTCGGAAACGGCCCAGCTGGCGGCGGTACGGCGCCATGGCGGCCTGCCTGGCGGTGCTCTGCGGGACGGGTTTTGCCTGGCTGGTCACCGGGGGCTTTCACGGCTATGGGGCCGCGGACGGCAACAGCAGCGCGGGGGGCAGCGGCATCCAGGGCACCGGAACGCCGGATGCCATTCAATTCATGTCCTACGCCGGGCCGGTGCTGCCTCTGACCACAGCGGGGGAGAACCCCGGCGTCACGGCAGAGCGGCATACGGACTGGGACTTCACGCCCCGGACGGATCCGGAGGATGGAGAAATATCCCAGTGGGGCGCGTCCGTGACGGACCGCTATATCCTGACGAACCCCACGGATGCGGATGTGACGCTGACGGCGCTGTATCCCATTGCGGGCAGGCTGAATGAGCTGAAAACGCTGACCCCCAGCCTGACGGTGAACGGAGAGACGGCGGAGACGGACCTGGTCATCGGCGGCTATGCCGGGGGCTTCCGGAGTGCCGGAGGTGAAGATACCTCCACTTTGAATCTGAAATATCCCGACAGCTGGACGGACTATCAGACCCTGCTGGAGGGCAGCCGATACCGGCAAGCGGCCCTGGCGGAGCAGTCGGCGGCGGACATCCCTGTGACAGTTTACCGTTTTTCAGACTTTGCGGGACCAACGGACCAGTACCGCGCCGCCACCCAGGCGGTGACCTTTACAGCGGATGAGGCCCGCACCACGGTGCTGTCCTACGGTTTCGAGGGCTATGGCTGGGACGAGCGGACCGGGGAGACTACCTACAGCTATTTTGTGCCCGATGGCCAGCGGCGGGGGGAGATCTGCAAGCTGCTGGTGGTCCTGGGAGACGATTTGGACGGCTACACCCTGCAGGGCTACCAGGACGGCGGCTGCGACCCCGGCGGGGAGATCGACGGCGTGTCCTGCACCGTCACCCGGCAGGAGACCACCCTCCATGCAGTGATCCTGACCCTGTGCCGGGAGATCTTGGACGCCATCAAGGAAAATCCCGGCTATTACGGCTGGATCAGCGAGGCGGCGGACGGTTTGCTCCCGGAGACCTACTGCGCCCTGGTGGAGCAGATGCTGGAGCAGTACGGCCTGCTGTCGGACCAGCCTGTTGACCGCTACGACGACGGGCGGCTGGACGAGCTGATGGACGAGGTATTGTCTTTGGAGCGGGTGTTGTACCTGAAAGCGGAGGTCACCGTCCCGGCGGGGGGCAGCGCGGAGGTGACGGCCCGGTACTGGAAGACCCCCAGCTTTGACTTTGCCTGCTCTGGCTCGGAGCATCTGGGCTTGCAGGGCTACGACCTGGGGACACGGCTGGATTCCACCCTGACCTTCACGGCCCAGACGGCCTCCCTTTCCGGCGCGGACGGCATCCGGATCACCGGGCAGAATTTCGGCTTTGACCTGGCGGCGGGGGTCACAGAGGTGGCCCTGGACCCGGAACAGGATCACTATTACCTGGAAATTTCTCCGGTCAGCCGGGAAAACTGAATCCCCTCAATCGCAAAAACCAGGCACACTGTTTTACAGTGTGCCTGGTTTTTCAATATTCACCTCGTGGTATCACTGCGAGAAGTGCCGAAGATGCTCATTTCTTCGGCTGGCCGTAGGTCTTGAAGCGTTCCAGCGCCTCCGCCATCTGGCTGTCCGTCAGGATGTTGGGGGTGCCCACCGCCATGGCCCGCCACTGAAGCTCCGCGGTAAATTCCAGGTCCCTGGCCAGGGAAAAGGCTTTGGGCAGGCTCCTCTCCCAGGCAACCAGGCCGTGATTTGCCAGCAGCACCGCCTTACCATCGCCGCAGGCCGCTGCCGCCGCCTCCGCCAGCTCCGGCGAGCCGAACAGGCGGTAGGGGGCCACAGGGACCCGGGCCGTCCCGGCGGCGCCGATGGCATAGTGCACCGCCTCTAGAGGCTTTCCCAGGCAGGCCAGCGTGGTGCAGTACATGGAATGGGTGTGGACCACCGCCCGGGCGGCTGGGTGGTGCTGGTAGAACTTTGTGTGCAGCGCCCACTCGCTGGAGGGCTTCCGCTCCCCCTCCACCACATGGGCCTCCAGGTCCATCACCACGATGTCCGCCGGGGTAGTGGCCTCATAGTCCAGCCCGGAGGGGGTAATGGCCATCAGGCCCTCCTCCGGCACGTAAATGCTCAGGTTGCCGCTGGTGCCCACCGACAGTCCATCCGCCTGCCGTATTCCGTCAGCAGCTCCCGTTCCTGTTCCAGTTTCATATCCGATTCTCCCCTCTTCTGATATGGGTCCCTCTCCACAAGGAGGGGGCAAACAGCAGCAGCATGGGGAAGATCTCCAGCCGCCCCGCCAGCATGTCAAAGCTCAGCAGCAGCTTGGCCCAGGGGCTGAAGGCCCCAAAGTTCCCCGTGGGGCCCACCATGCCCAGGCCGGGGCCGATGTTGTTGATGCAGGCAGCCAGGGCCGTGAAGGTGGAGATCAGGTCGAAGCCGTCCAGACTCAGCAGCAGCCAGGAGACGGCAAAGAGCAGCATGTACACGGAGAAGTAGGCCTGGACGCCCCGGACCTGCTTTTCCGGCAGGGCCCGGCCCTCCATCCGCACCCGGATCACCGCATTGGGGTGGAGCATTTTCCGCATATCCGCATAGGCGGCCTTGGCCAGTGTCACCACCCGGGTGACCTTTAATCCGCCGCCGGTGGACCCGGCGCAGCCGCCCACAAACATCAGCAGCACCAGCACCGTCTTGGCATACCCCGGCCACTGCTCAAAGTCCGCCGTGGCGTAGCCGGTAGTGGTGACGATGGAGGACACCTGGAAAAAGGCGTGGCGCAGGGAGGTGCCCACGCTGCCGTAGAGCCGCAGGATGTTGGCGGCGATGGTAACGGTGGAGAAGGCCACGATGCCCAGATAGGCCCACAGCTCCTCGGATTTCAGCACATCCCGGAACCGGCGGGCCAGCAGGAAATAGTAAAGGTTGAAATTGACGCCGAAGGCCAGCATCCCGATGCCTGTAACGATGTCGATATAGGCGCTGTTGTAGGCGCCGATGCTGAGGTTCCGGCTGGAAAAGCCACCGGTGCCGGCGGTGCCGAAGGCATGGACGCAGGCTTCGAACAGGTCCATGCCGCCCAGGAGCAGCAGCACGATCATGACCGCCGTCATCACAAAGTAAATACCGTAGAGGATCTTGGCGGTGTCGCTCATGCGGCTCACCAGCTTGCCCGCCGTGGGGCCGGGCATCTCCGCCCGGAGAATGTGCATGCTGTGGCCGTCGCTCATGGGCAGGATGGCCATGACAAACACCAGTACGCCCATGCCCCCCACCCAGTGGGTGAAGCTCCGCCAGAACAAAGCCCCCCGGCTCAAGGGCTCCACAGCCATCAGGATGGATGCGCCGGTGGTGGTAAAGCCGGAAACCGTTTCAAAAAAAGCGTCGATATAATGGGGGATGGCTCCGCAAAGTACGAAGGGTAGGGCCCCGAAGGCCGACATCACCAGCCACGCCAGGGCCACGGCCACAAAGCCGTCTTTGGCATAGAGGGCAGTACGCTCCGGCTTCCGGCTGCTGAGCGCACCGCCGCAGGCCGCTGTCAAAATGATGGACGCAATCCATGGCCAGAGTATTTCGCCGTACAGCGCCGCCGTGATGGCCGGCAGAACCAGAAGCCCCGCCTCTGTCAGCAATATGCGTCCCAACACAAAGCCGATCATCCGTGTATTCATGGCGCCTCCTTAATCCTGGCTGAGGATATCGTGGATATCCTGCAGGGCAGCATCCTGGGTCACCACGATCACATCGTCCCCCACGCAGATGGCGTCATTGCCGCCGGGGATCAGGATGGTCCCGTTCCGGCGGACAATGCCCGCGATGAGGACGCCGGGCTTCAGCTTCAGGTCCCGCAGGGGCGTGTCCGCCAGGGTCACGCCTTTGTCCACGTGAAATTCCAGGGCCTCTACCGCGCCGCCCACCAGGCGGTGAAGGGTCTTGATCTGGGACCCGGCGGCACACTCCATGGCCCGGACGTACTGGACGATCAGCTCCGTTGTCACATCCCGGGCAGACACCACACTATCGATCATGCCCTCGCTGCTGACCAGCTCTGTCAGGGACCGGCGGTTGATCTTGGCCACTACCTTGCACCGCTCCGTCTGCCGGGAGGCGCACAGGGCCATGAGGATATTAGCTTCGTCGATGCCCGTCAGGGCCACGAAGGCGTCCGTCTGCTCGATGCCCTCCTCCGCCAGCAGCTCGCTGTCGGTGCCGTCGCCCTGAATGACCAGGGCCCGGGGCAGCTGTTCGCTGATCTGGGTGCAGCGGGCCTCGTTCTGGTCGATGATCTTCACACTCATGCCCATGTGCAGCAGCTCGTCCGCCAGATAGTAGCTCATTTTACTGGCGCCCACGATCATCACCGTGGATGCCTTCTTCCGGAAAACGCCCAGGTACTGGAAGAAGGCGGACAGCTGATCCGGTGCGGCGGTGACGTAGATCTTGTCCCCGCTTTTCAGCTGGAAATCGCCGGAGGGAATGGTGGTCTCCCCCTTCCGGGACACGGCGCAGATCAGCACTCTGGCCCGGGCGTTTTTATAGATGTCCAGCAGCTGTACGCCGTTCAGGGCCGAATTCTCCGGCAGGCGGTACTCCACCAGCTCCAGCCGCCCCTTGGAGAAGGACTCCAGCTTCATAGCAGCCGGGAACCGCAGAACGCGGGCAATCTCGTGGGCCGCCGCCTTCTCCGGGTTGATGGACATGGTGAGCCCCAGTTCCCCCCGCATGAACCGCAGCTGCGTCTCATACTCCGGGTTCCGAATGCGGGCGATGGTGTGGGCCACGCCCAGCTTCTTCGCCACCAGGCAGGCCAGAATATTGATCTCGTCGCTGGAGGTGGTGGCGATCAGCAGGTCTGCCTTTCCCACCTCCGCCTCCTTCTGGACCTCGTAGCTGGCGCCGTTGCCGCAGACGCCCATCACGTCATACACATTGATAATGTTTTCAATGAGCCGGGGCTCCTGGTCGATGACGGTGACCCGGTGTTCCCGGATGAGCTGGGCGGTAAGGCTGGTGCCCACCTTGCCTGCTCCCACAACAATGATCTGCATGTCGCTCCTTTCCGGCGCCCAGCGCCGACCCGATCATCAGGTATGATGCACACATAATCGTGCAATTTTCTGAAAAAACAAACTGTTTTGAAAAAACTTAACGGAAAAGCCCATCTGGGATACAAATATCTTCACATGGAACTTTGTCCCAGTCGAAGTCCGGCAGCAGGTCCGCCGCCGTTTTCGGCGCCGCCGAGGGGTTGAATCCAGCCAGAAAGGCCAGCCGCCCCAGGATCTCCTCTGGCGGCAGCGCCGTCTGTAAGCTGTCCAGGCCCACGGCGCCGTCCCGCTTGGAAAGGCGGCGGCCCTCCGCCGTCAGCAGCAGGGGGAAGTGGTAAAAGGCCGGAGGGGTCAGCCCAAGCAGATGGTAGAGGTACAGCTGCCGGGGGGTGGAGTCCAGCAGGTCCGCCCCGCGGACCACCTCCGTGACCCCCATGGCGGCGTCGTCCACCACCACGGCCAGCTGATAGGCAAACATGCCGTCGGACCGCCGGAGCAGAAAATCCCCGCAGTCCGCCGCCAGGTTTTCTTCGTACCGGCCCATGTGGCCGTCGGTAAAGCCCCAGGTCTCCTCCGGCACCGTCAGCCGCAGGGCCGGGGGCCGTTTTTTGCTCTTTTCCGCGATCTCCGCCGTCGTCAGACGGCGGCAGGTCCCGGCGTAGACCACCTGGCCGTCCTCCCGGTGGGGGGCCGATGCGGCGTGAAGCTCCGCCCGGGTGCAGAAGCAGGGGTATACCAGCCCCATCCCCTGCAATTTCTCCAATGCCGCCTGGTAAATCGCCGTCCGCTCACTCTGGTAATAGGGGCCGGTGCCAGCCTCTTTTCCGGGGCCGATGTCCCAGTCCAGGCCCAGCCACCGGAGGTCCGCTTCCATCTGCGCCGCGTACCGCCGGGGACACCGGGCGGTGTCCAGGTCCTCCACCCGCAGCAGGACCCGCCCGCCCTTCTGCCGGGCGGAGAGCCACACCAGCAGGGCGCACAGAAGGTTTCCCAGGTGGAGCCGCCCGCTGGGGGAGGGCGCAAAGCGGCCTGTGGTTTCCATGGCGTTCCTCCCTCCGGGCATAAATCCCCAATTTAACGCTATTATACTCCATTCCCTTCTGCAAGGCAAGTATCCGCCCCCCAGGAAAGCTTTGTCCGCGGTTTTGAAATTTCCAGTTGATAATTCCGAAAATATATCGTATAATAGTAGCCGCAATTCATCCTCCGCTTGCAGACGCGGAGCCGGTCTCGCGCAATGGAGCCCCGTGAACCATGTCAGGCGGGGAACCGAGCAGCATTAAGCGGGATGTTCCATGTGCCGCGAGGACGCCGGTTCCGTGTCTGCAAACGGAGGATGCTTTTCATTTTAAGAGGGGGTGTGTTCCGTGTATCAGGCGCTGTACCGCAAGTGGCGGCCCAAGGTGTTCTCCGACGTTATCGGACAGGAGCACATCACCGAGACACTGAAAAAACAGGTGGCAGAGGGCCGCACCTCCCACGCCTACCTTTTCACCGGCACCCGGGGCACCGGCAAGACCACCTGCGCCAAAATTCTGGCCAAGGCCGTCAACTGCGAACACCCGGTCAACGGCGACCCCTGCTGCCAGTGCCCCAGCTGCGTGGGGCTGGAAAACGGCAGCTTTCTGGACGTGCTGGAGCTGGACGCCGCCTCCAACAACGGCGTGGACCAGGTCCGGGCCCTGCGGGACGAGGCCATCTACGCCCCCGCCAACGTGAAAAAGCGGGTCTACATCGTGGACGAGGTCCACATGCTGTCCACGGCGGCCTTCAACGCTTTGCTGAAAATTCTGGAGGAGCCCCCGGCCCACCTGATGTTCATTCTGGCCACCACGGAGCTCCACAAGGTGCCCGCCACCATCCTTTCCCGGTGCCAGCGGTATTCCTTCAAGCGCATCCTGCCTAAGGACATTGCCAAACGGCTGACCTATGTGGCCCAGCAGGAGCAGATCGACCTGACGCCTGACGGCGCGGAACTGCTCTCCCGCCTGGCGGACGGCGCCCTGCGGGACGGTCTCAGCCTTCTGGACCAGTGCGCCGCCGCAGGCGGCACGGTGGACAGCCGGGCCGTGCTGGAGGTGCTGGGTCTGGCAGGCAATTTGCAGACCGCCCAGCTGATGCAGGACATTCTGGACCGCAACGCCCAGGCGGCGCTGCTGCTTTTGAACGAACTCTATGCCGGCGGCAAGGACGTGGGCGCGGTGCTGGGCGAGCTGTCCACCTTGACCCGGGACCTGCTGCTGCGGAAAACCGCCCCGGAGGGCGGCGCGGCCCTGCTGTCCGGCGGCTTTGACAGCGCCACCCTGGACAAGCTGGGCAAGGGCGTTCCCGCCAACCGCTTTCTCTATCTGGCTTCCACCCTGCAGAAGGCGGCGGCCGATCTCTATTACAGCGCCGACCGGCGCACCGACGCGGAGCTGTGCTTGCTGCGGCGACCTGACGGCCCTGGAAAATCGGGTCACCCGGCTGGAAGACGCTCTGGAGCGAGGCGCGGAGATCCGCACCGCCGTGAAGCAGAGCGTCGCCGCTGCGGAACCGCCCCAAGCGGTGGAAAAGCCCGCCCCCCGGCCTGCCAAGGCAGCTCCGCCCCCTGCAGAGGACCCGCCCCCTTGGGACGAGCCGCCCCTGCCGGAGGAACCGCCCATGCGGGAGGAGCCCGGTGAACGGGTCTTTGACATCCCGGCGGACGCTGTCCCTGTCCGGCCTGCGGCCCCTCAGGCCCCGGCCGTCCGGGAAAGCGTGCCGCAGCGACAGAGCGCGTCCATCCCCGCCGCCCCCAAGGCATCGCCTTCGGCAGCCTCCGCTGTCAGCGGAGGAAACTGGTGGCGGTCCCTGGCGGAAAACTGCAAGGGCCAGCTGCCTCCCATGTACCGGGCCTTCCTGGAACTGTGCGGCGGCTCGCTGGCAGGGAATCAGGTAACGGTTTACGCCCCGGACGAGATCACCCTGAACCGGCTGGACAACGACCGGGTGCGGGGCATTCTGGCCGCTGAGGCGGAAAAGGCCTCCGGCCAGGCGGTGCGGATCCTCTTCCAGGTGGGAGAAGCCCCCAAGGCATCGCCCCAGGAAAACCTGAAAAGCCTGCTGGAATTTGGCAGCAGGTTTGACAATATTGAAATCAAATAAAAGGAGAAATTTACTATGGGTTACAGTGCACGCCGTGGATTCACCAACGGCAAGATTTCCGGAGCCGCCCGTCAGGCTGAGCTTCAGCAGAAGATCGCGGTCATGCAGGAGAAGATGACCGCCGCCCAGGACGCCGTGGAGGCCCAGGAGTTCACCGCCAGCGTCGGCGGCGGTGTTGTGGAGGCCAAGGTCAACGGCAAGAAGGAAGTCCTCTCCGTGAACATCAAGCCGGAGGCCGTGGACCCCGAGGATGTGGAGATGCTGCAGGACCTGGTGGTCTCCGCCGTCAACGAGGCTCTGCGCCAGGCCGGCGAAGCCATGGACAAGAGCATGGAGGGCGTCACCGGCGGTCTGGACCTCAGCGGCTTCGGACTGTAAGCGGCAGCAATTAAGAGAGCGGAGCAAAAGCTCCGCTCTTTTTGGAATTTAAAACCGATAGGAGGACCTATGAAAAAAAGAATCCTGGCGGCGGCGCTGTGTCTGAGCCTGCTGTCCGGCTGCGGGGCCGCTCCGGCGGAACTGCCGGAACCGGAACAGCCGGAAAACAGTTCCGCTGTCGCCTATGTCCCCCTGGACGACCGGCCGGACAACGTGGGCCGGGTGCAGTATCTGGCGGAAAGTCTGGGCTACACCCTGCACATGCCGGAGGAATGGATGTACAAGACCCTGCTGGACGGGCAGGCAGAGGACTACTATACGGAAAACGGCCTGACGGTCGCGGCAGAAACCGGGCAGGCCGGTTCTCCCACCGACCTTTACGACTGGGTGCTGGAGCAGGAGGCGGCAGGCTGCGACCGCTACATTCTCTCCATGGACCAGCTGCTCTACGGCGGGCTGGTGGCCTCCCGTCTGGCAGGCACCACCGCAGTGCGCAATGGGGAAGCCTGGTCCCTGACGAAACTGATGGAGGATCTGCTGTCCGCTCTGGCCGCCGACCCCAACAACGAGGTCTGGCTGCTGGACAGCGTCATGCGGCTGGCCCCCACCGTGGGCTATATGGACGGCTCCCTGGAGTACTACAACGCCATGCGGACCTTTGGCGCGGCTCCACGGAAAACCCTTACCGGCAGCGAACTGACTCTGGACAACATCCGGGCCACCTACGGCACGGACGCCAATGGCAATGATCTGCTGGACTTCGGCGGTGACAGCGCCCTGTACGACAGCGCCCTTCGCTACATGGAGCACCGGATCAACAAGCTGACCCTCAGCGGGGATCTGCTGGAAACCGTGGACCGGCTGGACAGCGGCCGGTTCCACGTGCTCATCGGCATTGACGATTCCTCCTCCGAGGACTGCATCCAGAAAAACGAGATCGCCTATCTCCGGGCTCGCCTGCGGGCGGGGGATGTGATCCTCTCCGGCGTGGACGACCTGGCCTTCAAGGCAGTGGCAAAGCTGTATCTCGGTGAGACCGGCTGGAACGGTGCTGCTGCTAATGTGCAGTATTTCGGCGGCACGGAGGACCAGCCCGCCTGCGACTACGACTACAAACCCCTGACGGAGATCGTGGCGGAGCATCTGGACTACTTTGACCTGACGGCGGAGGACACCCCCGTTTTTGCAGACTTCTATGTGCTGGTGCTGACCCAGCCGGCGGATTCTTCCCAGAAGCAAACCTATATCAAGGACCTGATCCAGGTCCTCAAGCAGCGGCTGGACGCCAACCTGCCGGTGATCCTCATCGACGCTGGAAACGGCCAGTATGGTACCGCCTTCCACGACGCATTGACGAAGGAAACGGAGCTGGGCAAGCTGCTGAGCTACGTTGGGTTCCTGGACATGGCCATCGTTACCGGCACGGCCCTGAGCCACGGCGTGGCCCGCTACGCCCATCTGATCCGGGGCACCACCTCCCAGGCGGAAGAGGAAGCCTTCTGCAAGACCCTGGCGGACAGCATTCTGAAGGACTTCTGCTACAAAAACGTGGTGCGGGAGGACATTCTCGCCTACGTCCGGAACGATCTGGGCGGCGATCCCAACAATTTCTGCCAGCCGGAGCTGGACCTGGATGTCATCGTGGACCGGCTGGCCTCCGGCATGGAGATTGCCGCGGCCCCGGTGCTGAAAAACCTGGAGCACAGCAACCTGCTCATCGGCCTGAAGCCCCATGTGGATACCACTCTGGCAGGCTGGGGCGCGGTCAGCCTTTCCAACTACCGCTTCCCCTGGTACCGGGCCTTTGAGATCGACATGGATCTGGATATTGCGCCACTGACCCAGCCCCATAAGGACATTCTGGGCATCTATTACCGGTAAAAAAAGTTCCTCTGCCGTAAGGCAGAGGAACTTTTTTGCGAAAACTGATACAGGTTCACAGGCGAAGGCCGGTTTCAGCCCAGATTTTCAGCGATGGCCCTGTCCAGAGCCGCCATTTCCTCCGGCGTCAGGGACCAGTCAAAGGCGGCGGCGTTCTGGGCCACCTTCTCCCGGTGCTGGGCGCCCACGATGCAGGTGGACACGAAGTCCTTCTGGGCGCACCAGTTCAGGGCGATCTGGGACAGGGGCACGCCGTGCTCCGCGGAGAAGCCGTCCATCACCTTCAGCAGCTCCATGACCTTGGAGAACGTGGGTTCCTGGAAGTGCTTGTAGAAGCGGTTGCGGCTGTCACTGGGGGCAAAGGTGCGGGGTTCCCGGAAGGCGCCGGTAAGGATGCCGCCGCCCAGGGAGCCGTAGGTCATCACGCCCATGCCCTGCTCCGCCGCCCAGCGGATCAGGGACTCATCGTCCCGGTGGACCATGGAGTACTGGGGCTGATAGGCTTCGATGGGACAGTACTGGCCCGCTTCCTCCATCTGGGCCTGGGAGAAGTTGGACACGCCCACATGGCGGATCTTGCCCTCTTCCTTCAACTTGGTCAACTCAGCCATAGTCTCTGCAAAGGGGGTGTTGGGATCCGGCCAGTGGATCAGCATCAGGTCCACATAGTCCGTCCGCAGGTTCCGCAGGGAGTCCTCGCACTGCCTGCGGATGCCAGCGGCGGAACCATCCCGGCGATAGGTCACGCCGTCCACGAACACGTTGCCGCACTTGGTGGAGATATACATCTTGTCACGGACGCCCATGTCCGCCAGAGCCTCGCCCAGGCACCGCTCCGCCGCGCCTGCGTTATAGGCGGGAGCCGTGTCAAAGAAGTTCACACCGGCCTCCACTGCTGCGCGGATGGCATCCTGCCGGACGGACTTGGGGTTGTCGTCCCAGCCGACACCGCCTATGCCCCAGGTGCCCAGGGTCATTTCGGATACCTGCATGCCCGTTTTGCCGAATTCTTTATATCTCATTGCCGTACGTCCTTTCTTGTATCAGGCTGTGCCTTCACTATACGTGCCGTTCCGCCCATTTGTCAAGTGGAGGAAGATTTCCTGCAAATAAAAAATTGCCCTCCCGGAAAACCGGAAGGGCAATTCCATATTCAGTTACAACTGCTTGACGGTGTAGTAAACTGCCAGGGCGAACACCACCGCCGCCAGGGCCCACATGGCATAGTAGGAAACACCGGTGCCCAGGAAGGCGGCCAGCAGGGCCAGGCCGGAGAGACCGCAGGCCGCATACACCGGCAACTTGTCCGCCTTGGGGGACAGAATCCGGCTCAGCTTGCCGGACTTGGTCAGCCAGGCAAGCGCCGCCAGCACCACCAGGTAAACCGCAACGCACACCTTCACCGCCGTGCCTACATACATGCTGGCGCCGTACCGCCGGAAGCCCCACAGGACAAACAGGGACGCACCCAGCACCGTCAGCGCCATGGCGCACTCCCGGTCATACAGGGCCCAGAGAATGACCAGCAGCATGATGACCGGCACCACCGTGGTCATAAAGGACAGCGTGGCCATGTTCCAGCGCACCAGCAGCGTGGCAGCAGCCACAAAGGCTCCGGCCGCCGCCGCGATCCACCCGTTCTTTCGGGTTTTGACATTCTTCCGCAGGGCGATGGAGGCGATCACCCCCACGATCAAAAGCCCCGCGCCGATTCCGGAGAGGAGCCAGAGATAGTGGTCATACCAGGCGAAGCGGGCCACATCCGAGTTGGCATTCACATAAAAACGGCGGAGGATCAGCAGATACAGCTCTGCCACACAGCCCGCCAGGAAAAACTTCATAGCACCGTTCATAGGCTCGTCCTTCTGGACTGCCTTCTTGTTCGGATTTTTCGACATCTATAAAAACCTCCAGGGTTATATTTCCCAAAATCGCGGGCCAAATCCCGCCGACACACTTTTATAGTATAGCAGAGGTGCTTTCATTTTGCAAGGAAAACATGATTTGCTATTGTTTTTCCTTCGAACAACGGCAAGGCGGGGCGCATCCGCCGCGAAGAGCGGGAGCGTTTTTGTTCCGGGAGAAGCCGCTTCTCCCGGATGTCTGCGCTTTTCCGGCGGTGTAGCTTTATCAGACCTCCACCGGCTCGTAGCCCAGCAGTTCAATGCGGGCGGTCACCATGTCTGTCGTCTCTGCCGGCGGGGTGGCCAGCAGGGTGGTGAGGTACTTTTTGCTGTCGTCGGCGAACACGGTGGCCACCTGCCGCCCCGGCTCCCGGTTCTGGAGCACCGCCCCCAGGAAGTTGGCTCCGGAGGAGATGCCCACCCCCAGGCCCAGCACACGGCCCAGCTTGGCGGCCATGGCGATGGCGTCCAGGTCGTTGATGTCCGCCACCTGGTCGATGAGGGACCGGTCCACCACGGCGGGGATGAAATCGTCCCCGATGCCCTCGATGCGGTGGGACCCCAGCACACTGCCGCCGGAGAGCAGAGGTACCGCGTCCGGCTCCACGGCCACGGCCCGGACAGGATGATCCTCTTTCAAACGCCGGGCGGTGCCCATCAAGGTGCCGCCGGAGCCTACGCCCGCCACGAAGTCCGTGACCCCCGGCAGCTGCCGCAGAATCTCCGCGCCGGTGGTCAGGTAGTGGGCCTCCGGGTTATCCTGGTTTTCAAACTGCCGGGGCTGGAAAGCGCCGATCTCCTCCGCCATATCCTTTGCCCCCTGCAAAGCGGCACCAAAGCCCCCCTCTTCCCGGGAGACCAGGTGCAGCACGGCGCCGTACATAGCCATCAGCTTTTTCCGCTCCTCACTGGCCCAGTCCGGCATGAAGATGTGGACGGGATGGCCCGTCAGGGCCCCCAGGGCGGCAAAGGCGATGCCGGTGTTGCCGCTGGTCATCTCCACGATGGGCTGCCCCGGCTTCAGCGTGCCGTTGGCGGTGGACTTGGTGATGATATGTGCGGCGATGCGGTCCTTGATGCTGCCGGAGAGGTTGTAGGCCTCCAGCTTGGCCCAGATACTGGCCTCCCGGCCGTCCAGCCGGTAGCGGATGCGGATCATGGGGGTGTTCCCCACCAAATGTGTGAAGTTCATAGCGTACCCTCCTGCTTCCATATAAAATGTTATTGAGCCAAATAAAAAGCGGTGTGCATCTTGCACACCGCTTCTGCGCGTTTCTCATGCAAGACACAGGCATACTGAAACGGACGCCTGCGTCTGCCTAGGGCAGTTCAGCCGTCCTGCGTCTTACAACAACAAGTTTTCACGATCATCTGCTTCTTCATACAATCAATGTAGCATCCTTCCCGGGGAAAGTCAATCCTTTCCCCATCCTATGGACTGCCCGGCGGGAATGTTACTGGAAAATATGGGTATGGGCCAGGGCCCGGAACAGACAGGCCGCCGCAAGGCCCGTCACCGCTCCGGTGACCAAGGAGGCCCACAGCAGAATAGGCAGGTAGTACAGCGGGGCCACGGAGCCCAGGGTCAGGCAGGCCGCCGCGATCTGGCCGCAGTTGTGGGCCGCCGCGCCGCCGATGGAAACGCCGTAAATAGAGAGCTTCCGGCACCGGGAAAGGCCGATCATTACCAGCATGGCGGAAAAGCCCCCCAGTAGAGAGAAGATCAGGGCGTTCATATTCCCGGCGAACACCGCCCCCAGCAGGCACCGCCCCGCCAGGATCAGCAGAGCCTGGGCAGGCCCCAGGGCGTACAGGGCGAATACCGTCACAATGTTGGCAAGACCCAGCTTGATGCCGGGGATGGGAATGGCCAGGGACAGGGGAAAGAAATTTTCCAGATAGCTGAGGGCCAGGGCCAGGGCCGTCAGCACGGCGCAGAGGGTCAGCTGCTTTGTTGTCAGTTTCATGGCCGTCCTCCTAACCGATCACAACGTCCACGCCGCCGGGGTCCGCCTGGCCGCCGGTGAGCTGAATGATGATCCGGGCCGGAAGGCATACGATGCTCTGGCCGCTGCGGGAAATGGTGCCGGTGTGGACGCAGTCCTGGGTGGGGCAGTCGGCCTCCGACACATGCAGGCCGCCGTCCTCCGCCGTTACCGTCAGGGTGTAGCCGTTGTGGGTGTAGGTCCGGGGACCTGCCGCCAGATCGGCGGGGGCAAAGCGGTCCAGCTCTTCACCGTCGGCGGTGACCACAGCCGTCAGGCTGCCGCTGTCCCTGCCGGGCCAGACCGTCAGGGCTGATGCCGCTGCCAGGGCTACGACTGCCAGCACCACCAGGATGTCCCAGAGATTGGGCTTCAGTTCAGGAGACCGTTTCATAGGCGTATCCGCTGTCCTTTACTTCCTCAAATTGATCCGCCAGTCCGGCGGTGATGACCACCCGGCCGTCTGACGTCACCAGCACCAGGTCGAAATCGTAGCCGCCGGTGCGCCAGAAATCCAGGGCCTTTTCCTCCCCCATGACAAAAAGGGCGGTGGAAAAGGCGTCGCACATGGTGCCGTTTCCGGGGCCGGTGAAGTCCGGGCCGTTGGCCTTGGCCACCACCGTCACGGACAGCAGGCCGCTGTCCGCCGGATAGCCGGTGGCGGGGTCGATGATATGGTGGTAGGTTTTCCCGTTTTCCTCAAAATACCGCTCGTAGCCGCCGGAGGTGATGGCGTAGGCGTCCTGTAAAGGGAGAATCACTGCCAGGCCGCTTTCGTTTTGGGGGTCCTTGATGCCCACCCGCCAGGCGGAGCCGTCCGGCTTGCTGCCTAGGACAAACACGTTGCCCCCCAGGGAGATGGTCCCGCTTTCCACACCCCCGGCACGGAAAACGCTTTCCACCCGGTCGGAGGCATAGCCCTTGGCGATGCCTCCCAGGTCGATGGACTGGCCTTCGCCCAGGGTCACGGTGCCGTCCTGGATCTGAATTTCGTCGCTGTTCACATGTTTCAGGAGAGTGTCCAGTTCTGCCTGGGTGGGGACGCGGTAGGCGTCTCCGGTGAAGCCCCAGACATCCATGACCGGGGCAATGGTGATGTCGAAGGCGCCGCCGGTGGCGTCCCGGTATTCCAGGGCCCTGGCCATGAGGGCCAGGCTGTCGCCGGACACGCCCTGCAAAGCGCCCTCCCGGTTCAGCCGGGACACCAGGCTGTCCGCCTGGGTCCGGGAGAGTTGGGCTTCCAGCTCCCGGATGGTATCCTCAGCGGAAGTCAGCGCGGCGTCCACCTGGCTGCCGTAGGCGGTGAGGTCCATCACCGTGTCCATGGCGAAGATCTGGGCCGTGGCTTCGTCCGCATTTTTGCCGCAGCCTGTGAGACACAGGGCCGCCGCCAGTATAAAAATGAAACACCGTTTCATAGGGTCCTCCATGATGGTCAGATTGATTTTCTCAGTATACCGCGAACAGGGGGAAAAAGCAAATCATGTCTGTAAGTTTGCCGGGGGCGCTGCTGCCGGAAGCAGATGCACGCCGATCATTTACCGGATAGCGGGCAGCGGATGCCCGGGAAAAAGCCGCTTGCAATTCCTGGGAATATGTGTTAAATTGATAGCAATCAACAGGGGAGCTTGCAAAAGCAGGCTGAGAGTGGGCTGTGATGCCCAGACCCGTAACCTGATTTGGATAATGCCAACGTAGGGAGATACCATCGCTGACACGCTCGTTGAGATCGTTATGCGGATATGTCTTTGCAGGCATATCCGCATTTTATTTTTGTAAGGAGTGTATCCCATGCTGGGAAATTGCTTGAAGCATGTGCGCAGGACCATGCCCCTGATCCATAACATCACCAACTATGTAACGGTGAACGACGTAGCCAACATCCTGCTGGCCTGCGGCGGCAGCCCCATTATGGCGGACGATCCCGGCGAGGTGGAGGAGATCACGGCCCTTTGCAGCGGATTGAACATCAATATAGGCACCCTGAACCAGCGGACGGTGGAGAGTATGCGCCGGGCGGGGAAAAAGGCGGCGGCACTGGGCCGCACGATCCTGCTGGACCCGGTGGGGGCGGGGGCTTCCGCCCTGCGGACCCGCACGGCGGTGGAGCTGATAAAGGAGATTCCCTTTACAGTGATCCGGGGCAACATATCGGAGATCCGGACCCTGGCGCTGGGCAGCGGCACCACCAAAGGGGTGGATGCCGATGTGGCCGATGCCGTGTCGGAGGAAAATCTGGACAGCGCCGTGGCCTTTGTGAAGGACTTCGCCGTCAGGACCGGCGCCGTTGTGGCCGTTACCGGCGCCATCGACCTGGTGAGCGACGGAAAGGTCTGCTATGTGATCCGCAACGGACGGCCTGAAATGGGGAAGATCACCGGCACCGGCTGCCAGCTCTCCGGCATGATGACCGCCTTTGCGGCGGCCAATCCGGACCATGTGCTGGAAGCCGCCGCTGCCGCCGTGTGCGCCATGGGCCTGGCCGGAGAGATCGGCTGGAGCCGCATGGCCGAGGGCGACGGCAACGCCACCTATAGAAACCGCATCATCGACGCCATCTACAACATGGACGGCGAAATGTTGAATGGAGGAGCCAAGTATGAAGTGCGATAAAAAGGACCTGCTGCTGTATGCCGTTACCGACCGCCACTGGCTGGAGGGACGGAAGCTCATCGATGTGGTAAAAGAAAGCCTGGACGGCGGCGTGACCATGGTCCAGCTTCGGGAAAAGACCCTGGAAGAGGGAAAATTCCTGGAGGAGGCCAGGGAACTGCAGGCCCTGTGCCGGGAGCGGCACATCCCCTTTATTGTCAACGACAATGTGGACATCGCCAAGGCCATGGACGCCGACGGCGTCCATGTGGGCCAGGACGATATGGAGACCATGGACGTCCGGGCCAAGCTGGGACCGGACAAGATCATCGGCGTCTCCGCCCACACGGTGGAGGAGGCCCTGCTGGCGGAAAAGCAGGGGGCGGACTATCTGGGCGTGGGGGCCGTGTTCCCCACCAGCTCCAAGAGCGATGTGGATGTGATGCCCTATGAGACGTTGAAGGCCATCTGCGAGGCCGTGTCCATTCCGGTGGTGGCTATCGGCGGCATCGGCCGGGAAAATGTTTCCAGGCTGGCAGGCAGCGGCATCTGCGGCGTGGCGGTCATCAGCGCCATCTATGCCCAAAAGGACATCCGGGTTGCCGCCGCAGACCTGAAAACCGCCGTGGAAGAAATGCTGAAAGCATGATCCGGGGAGCTGTTTTCGATCTGGACGGGGTCCTGCTGGATTCCATGGGCATCTGGAAGGACCTGGGAGCCCGGTATCTCCGGTCCCTGCACATCCAGCCGGAGCCGGGGCTCAACGAGATTCTCTTCGCCATGAGCATGGAGCAGGGGGCGGCTTATCTGAAAGAACACTACCCTCTCCCGCAGAGTGAAGCGGAGATCGGGGAGGGCATTGCCCGGATGCTGGAAGATTATTACTTTTATGAAGTTCCCGCCAAGCCCGGCGCGGCAGCGCTGCTGAATTTCCTGGCGGAGCGGGGCATCCCCATGGCGGCGGCTACCTCCAGTCCCCGGACTCATGTCACACGGGCTTTGGAACGGTTGGGCCTGCTGCCTTACCTGCAAGCCGTTTTCACCACCGGCGAGGTGGGGACCAGCAAGCATGAGCCGGTCATCTATCATCTGGCCGCCGAGCGGCTGGGGACGGCACCGGCGGAGACCCTGGTATTTGAAGATTCCCTTTACGCATTGAAAACCGCCCGGGCGGCGGGATACTGCACCGTGGGCGTTTTTGATGCCCACGGCGAAGAGGACCAGGCGGGACTGAAGGCTGCGGCGGAGGTCTATCTGACCGCCCTGCCGGAATTTCCCGGCCATTGGGATGCACTGAACAATTGAATCCGGAACCGACAGGGCATTTGCCCTGTGTTCAGGCGGTACATTGGGGGCACCACCTTGTATCGCTTTATAAAACTGTGCTGTAGAAAAAGAAAGGAAGTAGTTTACATGAAAACAGCATTGACCATTGCTGGAAGCGATTCCAGCGGAGGCGCCGGGATCCAGGCAGATATGAAGACCATGACGGCCAACGGCGTGTACGCCATGAGCGCTGTTACGGCTCTGACTGCCCAGAACACCACCGGCGTCACTGACATTCTGGAGTCCACTCCCCTGTTCCTGGGCGAGCAGCTGGACGCCATTTTTACCGACATTTTCCCCGACGCGGTGAAGATCGGCATGGTTTCTTCCGCGGAACTCATTGCCGTCATCGCGGAGAAGCTGAAGCAGTACGGGGCGAAAAAGATCGTGGTGGACCCTGTGATGGTGGCTACCTCCGGGGCCAAGCTTCTGCGGGACGACGCGGTGGAGGCATTGTGCCGGGAGCTGCTGCCCCTGGCCGCCGTGCTGACCCCCAACATTCCGGAGGCGGAGATCCTCTCCGGCATGACCATCACCGACGCCGTCGGCATGGAGGCCGCCGCCAAGCTCATCAGCGAAAAGTACGGCTGCGCCGTGCTGTGCAAGGGCGGCCACAAGGTCAACGACGCCGACGACCTCCTGTGGCGGAACGGTTCCGGCAAGTGGTTCCACGGCAAGCGGATCAACAATCCCAACACCCACGGCACCGGCTGCACCCTTTCCAGCGCCATTGCCTCCAACCTGGCCAAGGGCTATGATCTGGACCAGTCTGTGGAGCGGGCCAAGGAATACATCTCCGGGGCCCTGGCGGCCATGCTGGATCTGGGCCACGGCTCCGGTCCCATGAACCACATGTTCGCGCTGAAAGGAGCGTTCACGGAATGATCACCTCTACGGTTGCAATCCTGTTCGCTGTGGGCTATCTGCTGGCAACGGTCTGGCTGTGCCGGGGCATCCGGCTGACGGCCCGGGACCTGTGCCTGGGAGGTATCGTCTGCGCCATGACGCTGGTGCTGGCCACGATCCGCATTCCTCTGCCCACCGGCTCCAACATCACCTGCGGCTCCTGGATCCCTCTGATGCTGCTGGCCCTGCTGTATGACTACCGGCTGTCCATGCTGAGCGGCTGGGTATGCGGTATTCTGGCAATGCTCCTGATCCCCGGCTGGCAGGCGGTCCACTGGGCGCAGATCTTTGTGCAGCAGCTGGTCTGCTTCTCCTGCTTGGGCTATGCCGGCGTGTTCGGCAGCGACAAGCGCTGGAAGGCCATCTGCGGCATGGCGCTGGCGGTGGCAATCCGCTGCTTCGGACATGTGATCAGCGGTGTGATCTTCTATTCCCAGAACGCATGGGACGGCTGGGGCGCCTGGGGCTACAGTCTGGCCTTTAACCTGTCCTCCCGGCTTCCGGAGGGGATCTTGAGCATTTTGATCGTATCGGTGCTGCCGCTGACGCTTATGCGGCGGGCCATTGCCAGAAGGGAGGCAAAATGATGGGTACTGTTGATCGGCTTCTGAAAGCCACCGAGGATATCTGGGCCAGCTACCACGAAAAGCCCTTTGTGCAGGGATTGAAGTACGGCACGCTGGACCAGAAGAAATTCCGCAGCTATATCATTCAGGATTACTGGTATCTCATGGACTATACCAAGGTTTTTGCCATCGGCGTAGCCAAGAGCAAGAGCGTGGAGGTCATGAAACTCTTTGCCAAGTACATCCAGGCAATCCTGGACGGTGAGGTCAACGTTCACAACGGCTATATGGCCGATTTTGGGATCACCCAGGAGGAACTGGACCACACGCCTATCCAGCAGGATAACCGCTCTTACACCTCCTATATGCTCAGCGTTGCCTATCGGGGCGGTGAGGCGGAAATTCTGACGGCCATCTTCTCCTGTGCTTACAGCTATGAGGTCATCGCCCGCAAGATCGTGGAGGAGTGCCCCTCCGCTCCCGAGCACCCCATGTACGGGCGTTGGGTGCGGGGCTACATCACTCCCCGCTACACAGGCAACAACGTGATCCTGAAGGATATGCTGGAGCGGCTGACCAAGGACTATACCGAGGAGCAGCTCCGCTATCTGGAGGAGATCTTTACGGCGTGTTCCCGCTATGAGGCATCCTTCTGGGATATGGCGGACCGCTTCGGAACGGAAGGCGGGGCGCAGGCATGAAAAAGACATCCACCTTTCAAAACGGCCTGATCTGGTTCGGCGCGGGTGTCTCCCTGGCGGAGATCCTCACCGGCACCTCCTTTGCCCCGTTGGGTATGGCCAAGGGTCTGGCGGCCATTCTCATCGGCCACATCATCGGCTGCGCCATGATGCTTCTGGCGGGTCTCATCGGCGGCCGCACCGGCCGCAGCGCCATGGAGACTGTGAAAATGAGCTTCGGCCAGAAAGGCGGTTTGCTGTTCGCCTTTCTGAACGTCCTTCAGCTGGTGGGCTGGACCGCCATCATGATCTATGACGGGGCCCTGGCCATCGGCGGCATCCTCACGGTCAGCCATTGGGTCTGGTGCCTGGTCATCGGGGCCCTCATCATTCTGTGGATCGCCGTGGGCATCACGGACCTAGGCTGGATCAACAAGCTGACCATGGCGGCGCTGTTTGTGCTGACCCTGGTGCTGTGCAAGGTGATCTTCTTCTCCGGAAACGCCATGGACGCCTCCGGGGAGGCCATGACCTTCGGCGCGGCGGTGGAGCTGGCGGTGGCCATGCCCTTGAGCTGGCTGCCCCTCATCAGCGACTACACCCGGGAGGCAGAAAAGCCGGTCCAGGCCACCTGGGTCAGCGTGGTGGTGTATGGCCTGGTGTCCTGCTGGATGTATGTCATCGGTATGGGCGCGGCCATCTTCACCGGGGAATATGACATCGCCGTCATTATGGTGAAGGCGGGGGTGGGCATTGCCGCCCTGGTGATTTTGGTGTTCTCCACGGTCACCACCACCTTCCTGGACGCCTGGTCCGCCGGTATCTCCGCCGAGTCCCTCTCCGGGAAGATCAACGGCAAAAAGACCGCCATCGGTGTGACGGTCATCGGCGCCGTGGGGGCTATGCTGTTCCCCATGGACGATATTACCGGCTTCCTGTATCTCATCGGCTCCGTGTTCGCGCCCATGATCGCCGTGCAGATCGCAGACCACTTTCTTCTCAAGCGGGACCGCTTTGCCGCGGCGGCGGACAGCCGGAACCTTGTGATCTGGCTGGTGGGCTTTATCGCCTACCGCTGGCTCATGGGGGTGGACACCCCGGTGGGCTACACCCTGCCGGACATGGTGCTGACAGTGGTGCTGTGCGTCCTTGCGGAAAAGCTTCGTCCCACCAAGGCTGCGGCATAAATTTCCCACAGAATCAAAAAGGACTGCCTGCTTACGAGCAGGCAGTCCTTTTTATACGTTTGCGGATGTCAATGGTGGCGGTGGGTCAGGTTCCGCTCCATATTGGCGAAGGCCCACACCAGACTGGCCCCCAGGGCGATGCCCAAGGCGTACTGGGCCGTCTGGGCGGCGTAGTCCTGGGCCAGGGCCATCTCATGGCGGACGGCGCAGTAAGTGGCGTAATACAGAGTCCGGCCTGGGATCAGAGGGATCACCAGGGCAATGGTGAGAAACAGCGTGGTGGGGGCGTGGAGCAGCCAGGCCAGCACCTCGGCGTACAGCGCCGCAAAGGCAGCGGCAATGAGGGTGGGCAGCAGGATGCCGTCCATCCCGCGACTGGCGGCCATATACACGGCGCAGGTCAGAACGCTGCCCAGGGAGGCGGGCAGCAGATACCGCCGCCGGAGATGAAACACCAGGCAGAAGCCCAGGGAACCGGTGAAGGAGGTCAGCAGCTGGATCATCATAAGCCAAACCTCCCCATCAGCCAGAAGCCGGTCATAAAGCCCATGGCCAGCGCCCCGGCCCACAGCAGCGTTTCGATCAGTCGCATAACGCCGGAGATGGGGGAGCCCACCATGGTGTCCCGGACGGCGTTGGTCATGGCCATGCCGGGGATCAGCAGCATAATGTCGCCGATCATGATCTGGTCCATGTGCAGCATGGGCAGCAGCGCCGCCCAGAGGGTGATGCTGACGCCCACCGCCATGGCCGCTAGCAGGTTGAACACCAGCCGGTTGGGACAGGCACCGGAAAAATGCCGCTGGAGCCAGCAGATGGCAAGGCCGAAAGCTGCGGCGGAGAGGCCGTCCCAGATACTGCCGCCGAAGAACACGGTGCAGCTTCCGGCCCCCAGGGCGCTTCCGGCAAAGACCCAGAGGGGCTTGGCGGTGCACTGGGTCAGGGCGGTGATCTCCGCCCGCAGCCGCTTTACCGTCAGGGGACAGGTGCAGTACCGGCGGCTCAGGGCGTTGAGGTCCTCCAGGATGGTGAGGTCTGTGCCGCCGGGGGTGAGGATGCGCCGGGTCTGGGTCACGTCCCGGCCATCCGGCAGGGACATGGTGACCACAATGCTGGAGGTGATGACGAATACATCCATCCGCACGGCACCGTAGGCCCGGCCCAGCCGGGTGAGGGTGTCCTCCACCCGGTTTACGTCCGCCCCTGCCGCCAGCATGGCCTCTCCCAGGTCCAGAAAGCAGTGGAGCAGGGCCTCCGGCTGCTCCATCAAAGCAGGCTCCGGTCCCATAGATCAGAAGCCGAAGAGCATGGAGCGGTTAATGTCCGCCAGGGTGTGGGCGCCGCACATGGCCATGGTGTCCGCCAGCTCCGCCTGGAGCTTGGACACATAGGCCTGGATGCCCTCCTGGCCGCCGCCGTAGACCATGGTGACGAAGGGACGGGCGATGAGCACTGCGTCGGCCCCCAGGGCCAGGGCCTTGAACACGTCCATGCCGGAACGGATGCCGCCGTCCACGAAGATCTTCATTTTACCGCCCACGGCGTCCGCGATGGCGGGCAGCACCTCGGCAGTGGCAGGGCACTGGTCCAGCACCCGGCCGCCGTGGTTGGAGACCACGATGCCGGCGGCCCCGGCCTCCAGGGCCTTTTTCGCTCCGCTGACGGTCATGATGCCCTTGAGAATGAAGGGCTTGCCCGCCATGGCCGCGATCTCCTTCAGCTGGTCCACGGTCTTGCTGCCTGCAGGGGGCGTCAGCCCCTTCAGGAAGGGCAGTCCGGCGGCGTCGATGTCCATGGCGATGGCGCAGGGATCGGCGGCCTTCACCAGGTCCATCTTCTGCCGGATGGTGTCCAGGTTCCAGGGCTTCACCGTGGGCACGCCGCAGCCGTTGTGGGCCTTCAGAGCGTCTGCGGCCCCCTCCATGACGGCGGGATTGGTGCCGTCGCCGGTGAAGGCCAGGATGCCTGCCTTGGCGCAGCCGTCCACCAGCACGTTGTTGTAGCGCAGGTCGTCAAACTTGTCGCCGTAGTGCAGGGTCACGGCGCCTACGGGACCGGCCATGACGGGGATGACCAGCTTTTGGCCGAAGAAGTCGTAAGTGGTGTCGGTGTTACTATTTTCACAGATGGTGTCCATGTTGACGCACAGCTCCTGCCACTTCTGGTAGCTGCGGATGGCGCCGGTGCCCAGTCCCTTGGCGCCGGGGCCGGGGATCGTATTTTTGCAGGCAAGACCGTTGCACACCGGGCAGGCGCGGCACTTGCCCATGCAGGTCCGGGCCTGCTCCAGAACTTCCTGATAAGTCATTTCCTATTTCCTCCTGTTTCTTCCGGATGAAGCGGCTTTATTGTACTGCGGCGGCGGACAAAAGGCAAGGGTCCCGGAGGGGAAAAAGGGGAAAGCCGTCCCTTTTGGCCGGAAAAACCTCTGAAAATGGCGGCATGGCGGAAGAATCCGGAAATTTTCCGGCGGGAAAGGGGGACTGCGGGGCGGCAAGGTATATAAAAATACATTTGTCCGCCTGTGAAAGATTGCTGATTTTGACAAAAAGAAGGCGGATGACAAGCAAAAAGGATGGGAATTCTGGGAAAATGGGAGAAAATAGCCGGTTTTGCACGAAAAAGATGCAGTTGACAACGGGAAAGAGGTGTGGTAGGATGCCACTATCGTGATTACGGAATAACGGCAATGGAAGCTTATAGGAAAACGGCGCAAGTCTGCCGAAGGAGTAAAACTCTCAGGCGTCCGCCATGCGGACAGGACTATAAGTGGATGCGGCTCTGGAGAATCCCGGCTCACCGGGTACCGAAGGTGAAAGGCGGCATGACCGCTGAATCTCTCAGGTAAAAGGACAGAGTGAATCAACACAGCGGCGGCTGGGTGCATGGCACCTGTGCGGGCCGCAGGCTCCGCAGCGGCGGGGCTGTGCTGATCTCCCCCTGTTCTGCATGTTTCGGAGCGGCTGCATTGTCCAGCCGTTCCGTTTTATTTTGTCACAGCAAAGGCTCCGGGGGAACGGAGCCGTGTACAGGAGGAGAAAAGACTATGGAAGCATTCATCGCAAAAATGGACGATGCGCTCTATCCCATTGTGTGCAACGTCAACACGTACCTGTCCAACTACATTCTGGTATTTATGCTGGTGGCCGTGGGCCTGTGGTACAGCATCAAGACCGGCTTTGTCCAGATCCGCTGCTTCGGCGAGGGCATGCGCAAGGTGTTCGGCAACCTGACCCTCAACGGCAAGAAGCACGACAGCGGCATGAGCTCCTTCCAGGCGCTGGCCACCGCCATCGCCGCCCAGGTGGGTACCGGCAACATCGTGGGCGCCTCCGGCGCCATCCTCGCCGGCGGCCCCGGCGCCATCTTCTGGATGTGGGTCATCGCCTTCTTCGGTATGGCCACCATTTATGCCGAGGCCACCATGGCCATCAAGACCCGGGTGAAGGCCGCTGACGGCACCATCCACGGCGGCCCCGTTTACTACATCACCACCGCTTTCAAGGGCGGCTTCGGCAAGTTCCTGGCCACCTTCTTCGCCGTGGCCATCATCCTGGCTCTGGGCTTCATGGGCTGCATGGTGCAGTCCAACTCCATCGGTGAGTGCTTCCAGACCGCTTTCGGCATCCCCTCCTGGATCGTGGGCGTGGTGCTGGTGGTGATCTGTGCCGTGATTTTCCTGGGCGGCGTTCAGCGCCTGGCCGCTGTTACCGAGAAGATTGTCCCCGTCATGGCGGCCATCTTCCTGCTGGGCGGCCTCATCGTCCTCATCTTCCGCATCCAGTATCTCCCCGCCACCATCGGCATGATCTTCAAGTATGCCTTTGAGCCCCAGGCCATCGTGGGCGGCACCTTCGGCTATGCCATCAAGCAGGCCGTTTCCCAGGGCGCCAAGCGGGGCCTGTTCTCCAACGAGGCCGGTATGGGTTCCACCCCCCACGCCCACGCCCAGGCCAACGTGAAGGACCCCCACGACCAGGGCGTGGTGGCCATGATCGGCGTGTTCATCGACACCTTCGTGGTCCTGACCCTCAATGCGCTGGTCATCATCTGCACCCTCTACACTGCTGACGGCCCTCTGGCGGGCGGCTATGTGGGCGATGTGACCTCCACCCTCAGCAAGACCAACCTGGCCCAGACCGCTTTCGGCTCCGTGATGGGTGCCGGCCTGGGCGCCAAGTTCGTGGCCATCTGCCTGTTCTTCTTTG
>URTS01000006.1 GCA_900550685.1 uncultured Oscillibacter sp.
GGAGGCCTGTGACGAGGCTTCCGCCCACGGCTGCGTGGTCATCGCCAACTACAACTGCCCCGGCCAGCTGGTCCTCGGCGGCGAGAAGGCCGCCGTGGAGACCGCGGCGGCTCTGGCAAAGGAAAAGGGCGCCCGCCGCTGTCTGCCGCTGAAGGTCAGCGGCCCCTTCCACACCCCCCTCATGGCCCCCGCCGGAGACGCGCTGGCGGAGCGGTTCCGCACCACCGCCTTCCATGAGCCCCGCATCCCCGTCATTTTCAACTGCCTGGGCGTGGAAAAGCCGGAGGGCATCACCATCCCGGAGCTGCTGGTGCGGCAGGTGCAGAGCAGCGTTTACATGGAGGATTCCATCCGCCGCATGGCCGCCATGGGGCTGGACGCCCTGGTGGAGATCGGCCCCGGCAGGGCCCTCAGCGGTTTTGTGAAGAAAACGGTGCCGGAACTGCCGGTATACGCCGTGGAAACTGGGGCGGACCTGGAAAAGCTGACGGAACTGCTGAAAGGAGAAACAGCATGAATTTTTCTGAGAAAACAGCGGTGGTCACCGGCGGCAGCCGGGGCCTGGGCCGGGCCGTCTGCCTGGAGCTGGCCCGGGGCGGGGCCAACGTGGTGTTCTGCTACGCGGGCAACGAAGCGGCGGCTCAAGAGACCGTCTCCGCCTGCGGGGCCCTGGGGGCCAAAGCCATGGCCCTCCGGTGTGACGTGTCCTGCGAAGCCGATGTCAAGGCTCTGATGGACGCCGCCCTCAAAACCTTTGGCCGCATCGACATTCTGGTGAACAACGCCGGGATCACCCGGGACAATCTTCTGATGCTGATGAAGCCGGAGGACTTCGACGCCGTCATCAGCGCCAACCTGAAGGGCACCTTTCTCTGCATGAAGGCGGCGGCCCGGCAGATGGTGAAGCAGCGGTACGGCCGCATCGTGAACCTTTCCAGCGTGGTGGGTCTCCGGGGCAACGCCGGACAGGTGAACTACGCCGCCAGCAAGGCCGGAGTCATCGGCATGACCAAATCCCTGGCCAAGGAGCTGGCGGGCCGGAACATCACCGTCAACGCCGTGGCCCCCGGCTTCATCGACACGGATATGACCGCCGCGCTGACGGAGACCGCGAAAAACGCCGCCCTCGGCTCCATTCCCATGGGCCGCATGGGGGCGCCGGAGGACGTGGCCCGGGCCGTGGCCTTTCTGGCCGGCGACGGCGCCGCCTACATCACAGGGCAGGTTTTGGCCGTCGACGGCGGCATGAGCATGTAAAGGAGGTTTCTTATGGAACGACGCAGAGTTGTCATCACCGGCCTGGGGGCCGTGACCCCCATCGGCCTGACGGCGGGCGAAAGCTGGACCGCCGTGAAAAGTGGCGTGTGCGGCATCGGCCCCATCACCCATTATGACCCCGCCGCCCAGAAGGTAAAGCTGGCGGCAGAGGTAAAGGGCTTTGACCCGGAGGCCCTGCTGGGCCGCCAGGAGGCCAAGCGCATGGGCCGGTTCACACAATTCGCCGTGGCGGCGGCACGGGAAGCCCTGGCAGACGCCGGTCTTTCCGCCGCACAGGTAGACCCGGACCGCTGGGGCGTCATCATTTCCAGCGGCATCGGCGGTCAGGCCATCACGGAAGCGGAGCACAGCCGGGGCCTGGAAAAGGGCTTTGACCGTGTGTCCCCCTTCTATGTCCCCACCGCCATCTGCAACATGGCGGCGGGCCAGGTGGCTATTGACGCCGGGTTCCGGGGCATGTGCTCCTGCCCCGTCACCGCCTGCGCCGGGGGCACCAACGCCGTGGGCGACGCCTTCCACTACATCCGGGACGGCTATGCTGACGGCATGCTCTGCGGCGGCACGGAGGCCGCCATCACCCCCCTGGCCATGGGCGGCTTCACCTCCATGAAGGCCCTGACCCAGACGGAGGACCCCAACCGGGCCTCCATCCCCTTTGATGCGGAGCGCAGCGGCTTCGTCATGGGCGAGGGGGCAGGCGTTCTCCTGCTGGAAGAACTGTCCCATGCCCAGGCCCGGGGCGCGAATATCTACGCGGAGATCATTGGCTACGGTGCCACCTGTGACGCCCACCACATCACCGCCCCCCTGCCGGACGGCAGCGGCGGCGCCAAGGCCATGGCCCTGGCTCTGGCGGACGGCGATACCGCCCCGGAGCAGGTGGGCTACATCAACGCCCACGGCACTTCCACCCACCTCAACGACGCCGGGGAGACTGCCGCCGTGAAAACGGTGTTCGGTGCCCACGCCTATCAGCTGGCCGTCAGCTCCACCAAATCCATGACGGGCCACATGCTGGGGGCCGCCGGAGCCGTGGAGGCCATCTTCACCGCCCTGGCACTGCGGGACGGCTTCCTGCCCGCCACCATCCACTATCAGATGCCGGACCCGGCCTGCGACCTGGACGTGGTCCCCAACCAGGGCCGCCGGGCGGAGATCCACTTCGCTATGAGCAATTCCCTGGGCTTCGGGGGCCACAACGGCAGCCTGCTGCTGAGAAAATGGGAGGACTGACATGGGCTTGCAGTTAAATTCCAATGAGATCGCGGACATCCTCCCCCACCGTTACCCCTTCGCCCTGGTGGACCGCATCACCGACGGGGAATCGGGGGCCTGGGCCAAGGGCATCAAGTGCGTCAGCGTGGGCGAGCCGTTTTTCTGCGGCCACTTCCCTCAAAAGCACGTCATGCCCGGTGTGCTGATTTTAGAGGCGCTGGCCCAGGTGGGGGCCGTGGCGATTTTGTCCCTGCCGGAGAACCGGGGGAAGATCGCCCTGTTCGGCGGGGTGAAAAACGCCCGCTTCAAGCGGCAGGTCATCCCCGGCGACGTGCTGGAGCTGGAATGCGTCCTCACCAAGCGGCGGGGCCCGGTGGGCATCGGGACCTGCAAGGCCGCCGTGGGCGGCGAACTTGCCTGCACGGCGGAGCTGATCTTCGCCATTCAGTGATGCCCTTGCCTTTTTCCGCCGGAATTGCTATACTGAATGTCAGATTTGTGCTCTGCGGAAAGGGAATGTGCTATGCTGAATCAGGCCTTTAACGAAGTGTATACAAAGTTCAAGCTCCATTTTTACCAGGAGATCTTCCGCCGCTTTCAGGACAGGGAGGCCAGTCTCACCACCGTGGAGACCTTCTGCATGGAGAGCATCATGGCCCTGGGACGGCCCTCGGTGAACGAGTTCGCCACCTTTATGCGCATCTCCCCGCCCAACGCCGCCTACAAGGTCAACAGTTTGGTGAAAAAGGGCTATATCCGCAAGGTCCAGTCCCCCTCCGACCGCCGGGAATACCACCTGGAGGTCACCCAGAAGTACGTCGACTACTACAACATCTCCTCCACCTACATGGCGGAGGTCATGGACCGGATCGTCCGCCGCTTCCCCGCCGAGGACTGCGCCAAGCTGGAGGAGATTCTCACCGTGGTCAGCCAGGAGCTGATGCCGGAGATCCCCCTGCCCAGCCAGACGACTGCTGCAGAATAAGCAAGTCCCCCAGGCCGATGGCCTGGGGGACTTTTTTCATAGAACGGCTCCTTACAGATACGAACCCCGGCGCTGTTCAGCGCCGGGGTTCGCTTTTCGACTTGTCCTGCCGGGAAATCAGCCCTTGACCTCTACGATGCGGACCACGCCGTCATAAACATAGAGGTTCATGGTGCCGCCGTAATTCTTGGCGGCGTCCAGGTCCTCCATCCACTTGCCGGTGTCGGCATTGTAGCACTGCACATCGGAGGGGACCTCATAGGTCCGGCCGCCGTAGTTCACCGCCGTCTTGCCGATCCAGGCGCTGGAGGAGACCTTGCTCAGCTTGCTCATAGTGGCGAAGCTGGTGAACATAAGGGTATTATTGGCCGTGGTCTTGATCTTTACCGCCACAAAGGTGCCGGTACTGACATTGTTACCGCTGTTGATAGGGCCATAGGTCTTGTTTGCAGTCTCGATAGAGATGGTCTGGGAAGTTGTTTCCTTATAGCTGCCGTTTACGCCTTCCTGCTGTTCCTCGTCATTTTCATGGCCGGGATCCCATACCCAAACCTTACTCGTAGAACTGTTCACCACCGCCCGGCCATAGATCTCGTTGTCGGACAGGCTGTTATTGAGCACAATGAGGTCGATCTCACCGGCCCAGTTGGTCCGGGCATAGGAGATATTGCCGGAGCGGATGCTGCTCTGGCTCAGCTCCGCCAGGGCCACCTGCCTGCCGCCGTCAAAGATCAGCACATTGTCCGCCAGCTTCTTGCCGCCCAGGGTCCCGGCCCGGACATCCAGGTCGCCGCTGACCTTGCCGGAAACCGCCCGGAGGCTCAGCTTGCCCTTATTGCCGCTCTTGGTGCTGGTGACGTTCACCACGCTGTTTTCATAGCCGCTGCCGCTGCCATTGATCTTCACCAGGGCGCTGCCGCAGATCAGCTGCATATTGCCGCTGCCGTCCACCACGGCCAGAGCGTTGCTCCGGGCGCCGCTGGCGCTGGAATCCACGGCTCCAGCCACCTGGCCGTCCGCCGTCAGCAGCAGGGTCATCTGCTGGCCGGGCTTGAAGTGGGTCAGGGACTCCACAGCGGTGGGCAGCACATTCAGCTCCGTGCCGCCCAGCACCGTAACTGTAGTAGGATTGCTGGGAGAAGGTGTGCAGTCCTCATAATACACAGATACCTTCGTATCGCACACGATCACTGCATTGGTAGCGGAGGCGTAGGTTGCCACATCGTACTTTTTCAGTTCCTTTACAGAGGCGGGGCTGCCGTTTTTGTAAATGGTGTAGCTGTTGCTGCCAGCCAGGGAATCCAGACCCAGGGCGGAGCCGTTGGCGCCGATGATGACCGCCGCATTGGAAATGCCGCTGGTGCCGGTGATCGGCAGGAAGGTCAGAATATCGCCGTCGCCGTTGAGGACCACCTTGCCCTTGGAGCCGATGAGGCTGGTGGAGGTGACGGGGTGGGCCATAGTGTAGGTCTTGCCCCCAGCAGTCAGGGTACCCTTTCCGGCGTCCAGATTGGTGAGGTAGGCCTCTTCCTTCTCCGGGGTAAAGCTGAACAGCACCACGGCTCCCTCGCCGGTGCCCCGCTTGGCCTCAAAGAGGTTCAGGAACAGCTTGGCCGCCTGGCCCCGGGTCAGGGCGCTGTAGGCAGAGGTGATGCCGGTGGACTTCAAAAGGCCGCAGGTCTGGGCCTCGCCCATGTAGCCCTGGGGCCACACGCCGCCCATGTTCTCGTCCTTATAGCCCAGGCCCCGCATGAGAATGGTCACCGCCTGTCCGGTGGTCACGGTCTGGTTGGGCTTGAATTTGCCGTCGGCAAATCCGGCGATGACGCCCTTCTTGGCCGCCATGTTGATGTAGGAGGCCGCCCAAAGGGAGGGCTTCACGTCCGGGAAGATGGTGACGGTGGAGTACCGCCCCAGCTCGCTGCTGCCGTCCATGGCATAGACCGCCATTTTGCAGAACTGAGCCCGGGTCAGCACGGCGTTGGGCCGGAAGGTGCCGTCGCCATAGCCGTCCAGCACCCCCATGAGCCGCAGGGTCTCCACGGCGGTGGCGGTGTAGTTGTCGGTGATGTCGGAAAAGCGGGTGGTGGCCGCGGAGGCCGCCCCGGCGGGGACCACCAGCAGCGACGCCAGCATACTGACCGCCAGCAGCCAGGTCAAAATTCGTTTTTTCATAAGTCTCTCTCCTTTAATCCGCCCGCAGGGCTTCCACAGGCTGGAGTTTCGATGCTTTTGCCGCCGGATAGCTGCCGAACAGCACGCCCAGAGCTACCGACAGGCCAAAGGCCGCCAGCGTCACCCAAGTGGCGGGGAAAATGGTCATCTGGAACAAAATCTTGCCCAAAGCCAGACTGCCGATGGTACCGAAGATAATGCCCACAATGCCGCCCATGCCGCAGAGCATACCGGATTCAATGAGGAACTGGGCCACGATGCTGCTCCGCTGTGCGCCCAGGCTCCGGCGGATACCGATCTCGCGGGTCCGCTCCGTCACCGTCACCAGCATGATGTTCATGATGCCGATGCCGCCCACCAGCAGGGAGATGGCGGCGATGCCGCCCAGCACCAGGGAGATCATGGTCAGCTGCTCGTTCTGATAGTCTGCCCAGCGGTTCTCTTTCTGGACCTCATAATCACCGATAGACTGGTCCACCACGCCGGAAAGGTAGCCGCCGATCTCGGAGATGGCGGTATTCATGCTGGCGTCATCCTTGGCCTTGACCAAAAAATCCGTGGGAGCCGCATCCCCAAGCAGACGGGTGGCAGTATAAGGGAAAATGATGAAGTTGTCCGTCTGATAGGCGGAGGGGGTGTCCGGCTCCACCCGGGCGCCGTATACGCCTACTACCTCAAAGCTGTTGCCGTTGACCTGCATGACCTGCCCCACAGGGTTCGCCGTTCCAAAAAACACCTTGGCTGCCTGGGCGCCCAGGACGCAGATCTGGTTGTACTTCTCGCAGTCCAGCCACGCCAGATCCCGGCCCTTTGCCACCGCCAGATTGTTGCAGGCGCTGTACTGGTCGGAACCATAGTAAAGCTGTGGAGGACCGCTGGTTACATTGTATTGCTCGTCGTATTTCCACTCCATATTGGCCGTGCTTTTGGTGCCGTAGACCACGGTAGCGTTTGAACTGCTGTTGGGGGTGATGCCGATGATGGAATCCTTCAACGCGGAGCAGAATTTATAGAGGCCGGTAAAATAGTCCTTGGAGATCTGATTGCCGTCCTCATCATACATCCAGGAATAAACGCTTACCGTAATGCGGTTGGAACCCATTGCGGCAAACTGCTCCATGGTTTTGGCCTTCATGCCCTCCATGGTGGAAACGATGGTCATGACGGCGGCGATGCCGATGAAGATGGAAAGGATGGTCAACGCGCTGCGGCCCTTTTTGCCGCAGATGGAACGCCAGGCCATCTTAAATGCCTGCCCGATATTCAATACCAATCCACCTCCTGGGGGTGATCCTCGATGATCTTGCCGTCAGCGATCCGCACGATGCGCCGGGCCGTGGCGGCAATGCCGTTATCGTGGGTAATGAGAATGACGGTGCTGCCCTCTTTATTCAGCTGCTGGAGAAAGCCCAGCACCTCGTGGCCCGTCCGGGAATCCAATGCGCCGGTAGGCTCATCCGCCATGATGATGGGCGGATGGGTGGAAATGGCCCGGGCGATGGCCACACGCTGCTGCTGGCCGCCGGACATCTGGGTAGGCTTATGCTGCGCCCGGTCGGCGAGACCCACGCGGGTCAGCGCCTGTATCGCCAGCTCCCGCCGGTCAATGGGGTCGATGCCCTGATAGATCAGCGGCAGCTCCACGTTTTCCAGCACCGTCAGATTCTGGATCAGGTTGTACTGCTGGAAGATAAACCCGATCTGCTTGTTGCGGATGCGAGAGAGTTCCTTGTCGGTCAGCTCCCGGACGTCCACGCCGTCCAGGCGGTAGGTGCCCCGGGTAGGGATGTCCAGGCAGCCCAGCACATTCATCATAGTGGACTTGCCGGAGCCGGACTGGCCCACCACCGCCACAAATTCACCCTTTTCCACATCCAGCGAAACGCCATCCAGGGCCCGGACCTCGCTCTCAAGGCCCTCGCCGTAGATCTTATAGACGTCTCGCAGTTCGATCAGCTTCGCCATGGCTTAACCCCAGGACGTGGCTACATCGGAAACCATCTGGGTATAGACCGTGTCGCCCTCGTTCAGACCGGATTTGATCTCCACATTGTAGGTATCCTGGATGCCGAGCTCCACCTGAACGGGGTAGAAGCCGGAGGGGATCTCCTCATCCTGATAGGGCAGCTCCAAGGCGTTGTCCGGCTGGCTGTCCGCCTTGATGTAGACCACGGTGGCGGAAGAGCCGTCCTCCAGGCCCACGGTGCGCACCGCCTGGATGGGCACCAGCAGACAGTTGTCGTTCTGGCTGGCCTGGATCTCATAGTTCACATAGCTGTTGACCTGCAGGGTGCCCTCCGTATTGTCGGCGGAAATGGTGATGGGATAGGAGGCCACGCCGTTGTTCACCGTGCTGGAAAGGCTCACGGTTTCCACAGTGCCGAAGGCGCTGGTGCCCCACTGGTCCAGGTTCACGGACATACCGGTCTTGATGTAACTGATGTTCCGCTCGTCCACGGTGGCGCTGATGGTCACGGTGGAGGTGTCAGAAATGGTCACCAGGGTGGTGTTGGCAGCCAGCTCCTGGCCCTGGGTCACGGACAGGCCGATGACCTGGCCGGAAATGGGAGCCACGGCGCTGCAGTTGTCCAGGTTCTTCTGGGCGGCTTCCAGCTTCTTCTGGGCTTCTTCCAGGTTCTGCTGGGCGGTAAAGATCTCCGTTTCGCTGTCCTCGCCGTCGATGCGCACCAGCACCTGGCCGGGCTTCACGGAGAGATAGTCCACCAGGCTGCTGGAAATGACCGTACCACTGACAGTGGAGTTCAGGTCGCCCACCCGGTAATATTCCAACTTGGCGGCCTCATAAGGATACACGGTCTCGCCGTTCACCGTGGCGGTGGCGGTGGCCACCATGTCCTTGGCCAGCACACCCTCGTTGGGGATCACGATCTCGGCGGAGAAGAGCTTGGAGCCCTCCGGCGTGATGCGGCTGACCATGTGAACCGCCTCCACCGTGCCCTCTACGGTGGTCATCAGGGTGGGAATGGAAACCTGCACCTTCTGCCCCGCCTTCAGTTCCCCGGCGTAGGCGTAGCTGTAATACTGCTCCAGCCGCATCCGGGTATCGTCCGCCAGCGTGGCCACCTTGGTGCCCTTGCTGATCTCATCGCCAGGGTTCAGGGTCACCACGTCCATCAGCTTACCGGCATAGGACGGGGACAGGTTCAGCCCCGCAATGTCCTTTTGCAGGGTGTTGATCTGCTTCTGGTAGCCCTCCACCTCGTCCCGGGCCTTCTGGACCTCGGTGGCGGCGTTGGGGGAATCAATGGTGAACAGGGGGTCCCCCTGCTCCACCTGCTGGCCCTCCTCCACGAACACGTCCATCACAGTGCCTGCCGTGGTCAGGCTGATAGTCTCGCTGTTCTTGGCCTTCACCAGGCCGCTGCCGTCCACCACGGAGGTGATGGAGCCATACTCCACAACACCCGTGCCCACCTCGCTGCTGGCGCCGCCTTTTTTCTTGAAGAACAGCACGCAGCCCACGATCAGGGCGATGACCACCACCAGGGCGATGATCCGGCGGATCAGGCGCCGCCGCTTTTTCTTGTCAGCCGGACTCTTTCCCGGCTTTTTCGCTGCCGGGGCAGGCTCTGCCGCCGGAACGGCCGCTTCCGCCTGGGTTAGCTCCTTTTTCTCTTCCATGATCTCTGCCATGTCATTTCTCCTTTACAGTTCACAAGGGCCGTAGGCCCGTTTCCTTTCAGTTCATTCATGCTAATATAGTTAAGAGGGCAAATCAACAACAAAACAGTAACAATTTTTTGCGGCGGATTTCTCTTGTTTACATAGACGGTTACCTGCCCCAAAAGGTTCCGCATATCTGCAAAAAAACACCGCTTCCGCCGGAATTTTCCAGCGGAAGCGGTTTGATTCAAATTCAGGCAGCCAGCTTTCTGGCGCTCATGCGCTGGATCAGCACAATGCCGCCCACCACAATGAGGCCCGCCACGTCGGATACCGTACCGGGGATCATCATGCACAGGCCGCCGGCCACCAGAGCCAGGCGGAACAGCACGGGGATCTTCTTGTAGAGATAGCCGTTGAGGGCCGCGGCGATGCCGAACAGACCCAGCAAAGCGCTGATGACGATCTGGACCACGGCCAGGGGGCCGGACACATTCTCAAACAGCATGGCGGGGCTGTAGGCGAAAATGTAGGGCACCACAAAGGCGGCGATAGCCAGCTTGGTGGCGTTGAAGCCGGTCTTCATGGGGTTGGCCTTGGCGATGGCGGCACCGGCGTAGGCGGCCAGAGCCACCGGAGGCGTAATGTCCGCTACGATGCCGA
This sequence comes from uncultured Oscillibacter sp., assembly GCA_900550685.1. GTDB lineage: Bacteria > Bacillota > Clostridia > Oscillospirales > Oscillospiraceae > Oscillibacter. Next base: position 9,941 of record URTS01000006.1, read on the forward strand.
AGTAGAACACGAAGAAGTGAGCCGCCACCAGGGGGAAGCCCATCTGGATCAGAATGGGGGCGCAGGTGGAGGCCATAATGCAGTAGTTGGCGGTGGTGGGCACGCCCATGCCCAGGATGATGCAACAGACCATGGTCAGGGCCAGACCCAGGATGGTGGCGTCGCCCGCCGCCTGAACGATGGCGTTGATAAGGATGGAGGCAAGGCCGGTGACGGTGATGCATCCGGCGATCATGCCTGCCATGGCGCAGGCCACAGCCACGGTGATGGCGCCCTTGGCACCGGCCTCCAGGGCCTCCACGATCTTGCCGAAGGTCAGCCGTTCTTCCTTATTCAGGAAGCCCACCACGATGGCGGCCAGAATGGACACTGCCGCGGAGAACTGCATAGTGCGGGTGCCGGAGGACACCAGCCAGATCAGCAGGGCCAGGGGGATAATGAGGTAGGCCTGCTTGGCCAGAGAGGACCAGGGCACCATTTCAGACTTGGGCATACCCTTCAGGCCCAGCTTCTTGGCCTCCAGATGGACGGCGATGAAGATGCCGGTAAAATACAGCAGGGCGGGCAGAATAGCCTTTACGGCCACCTGGGCATAGGGGATGTTCATGTACTCCGCCATCAGGAAGGCGGCGGCGCCCATAATGGGGGGCATGATCTGGCCGCCGGTGGAGGCGGCTGCTTCCACGGCGCCTGCAAACTCCGGCTTGTAGCCCGTCTTTTTCATCATGGGGATGGTGACGGAGCCGGTGGTGACGGTGTTGCCCACGGAGGAGCCGGACACCATGCCGCACAGGGCGGAGGAGATGACGGCCACCTTGGCGGGACCGCCGGAGGACCATCCGGCCAGACGGTTGGCAAAGCTGATGAAGAAGTTGGCAATGCCGGTGCGCTCCAGGAACGCGCCGAAGATGATGAAGAGGACGATGTAGGTGTAGCAGACGCTCACCGGGGTGCCGATGACGCCGCTGGTGGTATAAAACAGCTTATAGACGATGTTTTTCAGGGCCTTATAGAAGCTGGGGTCCCAGCTGAGCTGGTTGTAGAAGGTGTAAATCAGCAGGGCGCACAGTACGCACAGGATGGGCAGGCCCACGCACCGGCGGCACAGCTCGATGAGTACCAGGATGCCGATGGTGCCGATGACGATATGGATGGGCTGCAGCTTCGTGGCCAGCTGGATGATGGAGAAGGCGTTGATGGCAAAGTAGAAGAAGCTGCCTGCGCCCAGCACCATCAGAATCCAATCATACCAGGGCACATGGTTGACCCGGGTATCCCCCTTCTTGGCGGGGTACACCAGATAGCCGATGATGACGATGAATCCCAGGAACAGGGACAGCCGCCGCTCCGGCAGGGCCTTGCTGAACAGGGTCATCAGGATGCAGTACACGGAGAAGCTCGCCATCAATGCCCGCAGCATCGTTTTGGGAATCCCCTCCCACACCCGGGTGTTGGACTCCCGGTCATACTTTTTCATCACGGCGTCCACATCCGCCTGGATGTCGTGCTCCATGCCGTTTTCCTCGTGCACGAGGTCCTTTTCCATTTCCACGACGGGGTCTTTCTGCTTTTTGAACAGGCCCATAGCGTCTCCTCCTTGATCGTTTTCTCACATCCGCAGTTGACAGGGGCAGGCGCGCCTGTCCTTCTCAACCGGGGACTGGGGTAGCTGCCGTTCCGAAGAAATCATCATTTCTTCTCTTAGAACGGGTCATGGCTGCGGCGGATTTCTCCGCCGCAGCTTTCCGGGGCGCTTCCCCGAAAAGTTTCATTGAAATTGCGCAGGAAACCCCTGATGGGTTTCCCGCACACACCCTTCCTTTCCGGCGGAAAAACCACTTCTCCTCTTAGAACGGGTCATGGCTGCGGCGGAGAAATCCGCCGCAGCCTGATTGGGGTTCATCCAAAACCTATTATAAAGGGCTTTTTGTAAAGATGCCGTTCAGGTTCTTACTTGGTAGCCACATCGAAGCCCTTTTCAGCGAAGTACTTGGCAGCGCCGGGATGATAGGGCACAGAGGTGATGGAGGCACCGAACTCGGTGGACAGCTCGCCGTACTTGGCGTGGCTGCTGACCAGGTCAGCGGCATTGTCGAAGATGTCGGCGGTGAAGGCATAGATGGCATCCTCGGACACATCGTCACGGGCCAGGATCACAGCGCCCACAGCCACGGTGGTGACATCCTCATCCTGGCCGTTGTAGGTACCGGCAGGGATGATGTGCTTGGTGTAGTAGGGAGAGGTGGACAGCAGGCTGTCGATATGCTCATCGTCCAGGGACACCAGGTAAGCGGTCTTGGTGGTAGACAGGTCGGTGATGGCGGTGGTGGGAGCGCCGGCCACGATGAAGGCGGCGTCGATCTTGCCGTCCTTCAGGGAGTCGGCACTGTCGCCGAAGCTCTGATAGGTGGCGTTGATCTGGGTGAACTTGCCCTCAGCGTCCAGGTCGCCCAGGCCGTAAGCGCTCAGGATATCCACAGCGTTGAAGTACACGCCGGAACCGGCAGCACCCACAGAGACGTTCTTGCCGGCCAGGTCAGCCACGGTCTTGATGCTGGGATCGGTGGTGACGATCTGCACATCCTCCATGTACAGGGCGGCCACGGTGGAGAAGCAGTCGATGGGCTCCTCGAAGAGGTTGGTGCCGTTGTAAGCGTAAGCCATCACGTCGGACTGGCAGAAGGCCAGCTCCGCGTTGCCGTCGGCCAGCTCTTCCACGTTGGACTTGGAGCCGTTGCCCACCAGGCCGGTGACGGCCACATTGGTGTTGTTGGTGGCGTGCTGGGCGATGACGGAGCCGAAGGCATAATAGGTGCCGGACTCGCCGCCGGTGACGAAGCGCAGCTTTGCGGAAGCGGCGGGGGCACTGGTGGAGCTGTCGCTGCTGTTGTCAGAAGAAGCATCGCCGGAGGAAGAGCTGCCGCCGCAGCCTGCCAGGGAGGCGACCATACCCAGGGCCAAGATCAAGGACAAAAACTTTTTCATGTACAATCCCTCTTATCTAAAAAATAATATGATACGGTATACGATCTGGTCTTCCCAAACCATGTGCATATCATACATGATAAAATTTCATTTTGCAAGAGTCGATTCCACTTTTTGTTGATTTTTTTGCATAGTCTTATCATTGCTCTTGCATTTCTTGGAAATTTGATTCGTTTTGACCGTCTTCCCTTGCAAATCACCTGTCCATCCTGCAAAAACATGCCCCGGCGGAGATTCCGCCGGGGCATGTTTTGTGCAATTTGTCTCAGTGGATGGCCTTGGTCGCCACGTCCTCGCCCAGCTTGGCCGCAAAGGCTTCCAGGCTCATGGCGCCCAGATCCTCGCCGCTGCGGGTGCGGACGGAAACGGTCTTGTTCTCCATATCCCGGTCGCCCACCACCAGCATGTAGGGCACCTTCTCCAGGGTGGCTTCCCGGATCTTCTTGCCGATCTTCTCGTTGCGCTCGTCCACTTCCATCCGGAAGCCCTTAGCATCCAGCGCGGCGGAGATCTCGTTGGCATACTCCGCGGCACGGTCGGTAACGGGCAGTACCTTCACCTGGACAGGAGCCAGCCAGGCGGGGAACGCACCCATGGTCTCCTCGATCAGGTAGGCCATGAAGCGGTCCAGAGAGCCCAGGATGGCGCGGTGCAGCACCACGGGGGTCTTTTCGGTGCCGTCCTTGTCCACGTAGGTCAGGTGGAACTTTGCGGGCAGGCAGAAGTCCAGCTGGCAGGTGGACAGGGTGTACTCAGCACCCACGGCGGGCTTGACGTTCACATCCAGCTTGGGGCCGTAGAAGGCGGCCTCGCCGATCTCCTCGGTGAAGTGGATGCCCAGCTCGGTCAGCACCTCGCGGAGGGCGCTTTCCGCCTTGTTCCACATCTCGTCGTCATCGTGGTACTTCTTCTTGTCCGCCGGGTCGCGGAGGGACAGGACGCAGCGGTAATCGTTGATGTTGAAGTCCTTGTACACGTCGAAGATCAGGTCACAGACAGAGGCGACCTCGCTCTTGATCTGGTCGGGGGTGACGAACAGGTGGGCGTCGTTCTGGCAGAAATGCCGGGCGCGCTCGATGCCCTTCAGGGTGCCGCTGGCCTCAAAGCGGAAGTCGTGGGCCACCTCGCCGATACGGACGGGGAGCTGGCGGTAGGAATGGGGCCGGTTGGCGTAGATCATCATGTGGTGGGGGCAGTTCATGGGCCGGAGCACGAAGCTTTCGTCCTCCACCTCCATGGCGGGGAACATGTTCTCCTTATAGTGGTCCCAGTGACCGGAGGTGCGGTACAGGTCCACGGTGCCCACGCAGGGGGTCATGACATGCTGGTAGCCCAGCTTGCGCTCCTTCTCCTTGATATAATTCTCCAGGATCTGCCACACAGTGTAGCCCTTGGGCAGGAACATGGGCATACCCTTGCCCACCAGATCGTTGGTCATGAACAGGCCCAGCTCCCGGCCCAGCTTCCGGTGGTCCCGGCGCTTGGCCTCCTCAATGCGCTCCAGATAGGCGTCCAGCTCCTCCTTCTTGGGGAAGGCGATGCCGTAAATGCGCTGAAGGGTCTCCCGGTTGGAGTCGCCCCGCCAGTAGGCGGCGTTGCAGGCCAGCAGCTTGATGGCGTTGCCCTTCACCCGGCCGGTGGAGTCCAGGTGGGGACCGGCGCACAGGTCGGTGAACTCGCCCTGCTTGTAGAAGGAGATGTGGGCATCCTCCGGCAGGTCCTGGATCAGCTCCACCTTGAAAGGCTCGTTCTTCTCCTCCATGAACTTGATGGCTTCCTCACGGGGCAGTTCGAACCGCTCCAGCTTCAGCTTCTCCTTGCAGATCTTCCGCATCTCGGCCTCGATCTCGGCCATATGCTCCGGCGTGAAGGCGAAGGGGGCGTCCATATCATAGTACCAGCCCTCTTTGATGGAGGGGCCGATGGCCAGCTTCACCTCGGGCCACAGCCGCTTGACGGCCTGGGCCATGATGTGGGAGCAGGTGTGCCAATAGGTCTGGCGGTACTCCTCGTTTTCAAAACTGAATTCTTTCTTTTCCTCAGACATTGCAATGTCTCCTTTCCTCTGGCGGCCGCGCCGCCCCGGGGCAAAACAAAAACGCCTCACCCCTGTTTCAACCAGGGGTGAAGCGAAAAGCTCCACGGTTCCACCCTGCTTGCACACAAGACGAAAGCCCGCCTTGTGTGCAAGCAGGCAAAACCCTTTCAGGCTTTTGCCGGATTTCAATGGCGCAGGAAACCCCGGAGAGGTTTCCCGCACACACCCTTCCTTTCCGAAGGAAGTATGCACGGTCAAAGCGTTCTTTCGGCATCGTTGTGCCGCTCGTGTTCTCTGTAACGGGAGATCCCGTCCCGGCCTACATATCGGCGGGCAGCTCCAAGGCGGTGACTGTTCCGGTCCAGGCAAACGCCGCTTACAGCCTGAGGCGGCGTCTCTCTGCTGCGCGTTCCGGACAGCGTCCTTTTCCAAGCCTTTTTCACAATGGATTCAATATAGCACGGGGAATTTTGATTGTCAAGGGGCCGGAGGACTGAATTTTCCCCCGGAAATTCCCGTTTTTTCAACATTTTCCCTTTAATCGCAGGTTTTCGGCAGATTCCACCGGTAACGGGCGGACAGGCACCGGATCACAAACACCAGCGCCGCCCCGGCCACCATGGCCGGCATCTCCCCCACAGGCCGCATCAGCCCGCACAGCAGCGCCCCCGCCAGGGACGCGCAGGCGTAAATATGCTTGATGAAAATATAGGGCATGTCCCGGGCCATGATGTCCCGCAGCAGTCCGCCGCCCACGCCGGTGACGGCTCCCACGAACACCAGCAGGTACAGTGGCGGTTCCTCCACGCAATGCCAAGCCGTCCGGACGCCCATGACGGTGAAGATGCCAAGGCCCACGCTGTCCATCAGCAGCATCAGCAGGTCATAGCGCCGCTGGTTGCCCATCAGCAGGTGCCGCACGCCGGAGAGAAACAGGATCAGCGAGGTGGCCACCGCCACAGCCGAGGGCACCGGGTCCTGAAAGGCGGCGGGCGGCGTATTGCCCAGCAGCACATCCCGCACCATGCCCCCGCCGCAGGCGGTGGTCAGTCCCAGGATGCACACGCCGAACACGTCCATCCCCTTGTGGATGCCCACCAGGGCGCCGGAGGCGGCAAAGGCCACCGTTCCGATCATCTCAAAAACAAGCAGGAACTGCTCCAAGAGGTCACACGCCCTTCCGCACCATTTCCATGAAGGCCGTGGCCGCCGCCGTGGGGGGGACCTCCTTCAGTGTGCACATGTCCACGCTGCGCTCCGGGATGGTGAAGTCCGTTTTCAGCAGGCGGATGTCCCCGCTCTCCAGGTCCTTCCGGACAAATTCCAGCGTCACGCCCGCCACGCCCAGGCCGATGCCCGCCAGGGTCACCAGCAGCTGCCGGGAGGAGAGCTCGATCTCCGGCGTCAGGGTCACGCCGGCTTTCAGGAACTCCTGTTCCAGAAACACCCGGGAACTGGCCTTCCGCTCCAGCAGGATCAGGGGAAACTCCGCGATCTCCTGGCGGCTGTAAATGCGGTTGAAGTCACAGGGGTAGTTCTTCCCCGCCACGAATACGGAATGGGTGGAAAAGCAGGGCCAGGTCTCCAGGGTGGCATCCTTGGGAGAGGACGCGAAGGCGATGTCCACCCCGCCGGAGCGGAGCATGCTCACCACCTTGGCGCTGCGGCCGGAGACGATCTTCAGCCGGATGCCGGGGTGCTGGTGGTGGAAGGCGTCCAGGTAGGGGGTCAGGAACTGGCCCGTCACCGTGTCGCTGGCACCGATGGTCAGCGTGCCCAGCAGCAGCTGCTGGGCCTGGGACAGCTTGTCCTCGCCAGTGGCCAGCAGGCCCAGGGCGTTGCGGACGTACTGATAGAGCATCTGCCCCTCCCCCGTCAGGGTCACGCCCCGGGGAGACCGGGCAAACAGCCGGGCCTGCAGGGCCGTTTCCAGCTGCTTGACGGACTGGCTCACCGCCGACTGGGAGATGTACAGGTTTTTCGCCGCCGCCGAAATATTTCCCGTCTCCGCTACCTCTTTAAAGACACGGTACAGCTCCAACTTCACTGCCATATCTGTTCCTCCATAATCAAGGATTCTTACTATCTGTGATGTCATTAACCATCATTATATAAGGCTCCTGTGCAAATTACAATTGTGTATTTTCACTGTTTTCGCCGGAATCCTCCGTTTCTTTTTCAGCAGGGCCCTCACGCCGCCCCGGCCTCCGCCTTGCCAAAACGGGAAAAGTGGGATAAAATAAAGGCACCTTTCCATCCTCAACCCATAGGAGGTCATTCATGCTCTATTCCATTCTGGCGGTGGGCGACGTGGTGGGCGAATCCGGCCTGGCTCATCTGGAACGCCACCTGCGGCCCCTGCAAAAACTGAAAAACATTTCCTTCACCGTGGTCAACGGCGAGAACATCTCCGGCGTGGGCCTGACCTGCAAGCAGGCCTGGCGGGTCTACGACGCCGGGGCCGATGCCGTGACCCTGGGCAACCACACCTTCGGCAAAATGGAGATTGGCCGGATGCTGGACGAGACGCCCTGGCTGCTGCGGCCCGCCAACCTGTCGGGCCGGATGCCGGGCCACGGCTGTGAGATCTTTGACCTCAACGGCCTGCGCATCCGGGTCATCAGCCTCATTGGCCGGTGCACCCTGCAATGGAACTCCGAAAATCCCTTCACCCTGGCGGACCGACTGCTGGAGCAGGGCTCCGCGGATTTCACCCTGGTGGACTTTCACGCGGAGGCCACCAGTGAAAAGCTGGCCCTGGGATACTATCTGGACGGCCGGGCCAGCGCCGTCTGGGGCACCCACACCCATGTGCCCACCGCCGACGAACGGGTCTACCCCCACGGCACCGGCTACATCACGGACCTGGGCATGACCGGCCCCATCGAATCCGTGCTGGGCGTGGACCCGTCCCAGTCGGTGGAAACGTTCCTGGGGGGCCTGCCGGGGCGCTACCGCAACCCAGACGGTCCCTGCAAGCTCCAGGGGGCCATTTTCACCCTGGACAGCGCCACCGGCCTCTGCACCGCCGTGGAGCGGGTGGACATCCGGTAAAGGGGGGCTTTTTATGATCCGACCGGAACATTACCGTTCCTATTCCGCCGTGTTCCCCATCCTGCTGCGGGAGGGCCCCCATGGCCGGGAGGTGCTGCTGCACCTGCGGCAGAACACCGGCTACATGGACGGCACCTGGGACTTTGCGGGCAGCGGCCATGTGGACGAAAACGAGACGGCCCGCCAGGCCGTGGCCCGGGAGTGCCGGGAAGAGCTGGGCATCACCGTAGACCCCGCCGACGCGGAATTTGTCCACCTGTGCCACCGGGTAGCCGGGGGCGATGGCCGCACCTATTACGACATGTGCTTCGTGATCCGGAGGTACCAGGGGGAGCCCGCCGTCATGGAGCCGGAGAAGAACGCCGGGCTCCGCTGGTTCCCTGCCGACGCCCTGCCGGAGAACATCAGCTCCGCGGTGGAGGCCATGCTGTCCTGCTGTCTGGCGGGCATCCCCTACAGCGAATATTTCAACGACCGGCCGGTGGTCCTGAACGGCAAGTCTGAAAACGGGGTGAACGCCTAAGCTATGAAAAAGTGTATTGTGATCTCAGATTCCTTCAAGGGATCTCTGAGCAGCGGAGAGATCTGTGACATTGCCCGGGCGTGCTTTGCGGAAGTACTCTCGGACTGTGAACTGACCGCCATTCCCGTGGCGGATGGCGGCGAGGGCACCGTGGACTGCTTCCATCAGGTCTGCGGCGGAGAACTGGTCCCCGTCACGGTCCAGGGCCCCTTCGGCCAGGACATGGAAGCCGCTTACCTGCGGCTGGATGGCGGCAGGGCCGTGATCGAAATGGCCTCCTCCGCAGGGCTGCCCCTGGTGGGAGACCGCAGGGACCCCCGCATTACCAGCACCTACGGCGTGGGCCAGCAGATACGCCATGCGGTGGAGCAGGGCAGCACCCAGATCCTGCTGGGCCTGGGCGGCAGCTGCACCAATGACGGCGGCTGCGGCTGCGCGGCGGCCCTGGGGGTCCGGTTTCTGGACCGGGCGGGACAGGCTTTCGTGCCCACCGGCGGCACCCTGGACCAAATCGCCCATATCGATGTCAGCGGGGCCCGGCAGCTGCTGCAAACTGTGAAGCTCACCGCCATGTGCGACATTGACAACCCCATGCACGGTCCCACTGGGGCGTCTTATATCTTCGGCCCCCAGAAAGGGGCGGACCCTGCCATGGTGGAATTCCTGGACGGCCAGCTGAAAGCCCTGGACGCCGTGATCCAGCGGGAACTGCACCGCTCTGTAGCGGATGTGCCCGGCGCCGGGGCCGCCGGAGCCTTCGGTGCCGGCATCCTGGCGTTTTTGGACGGCACCCTCTGCCCCGGCATTGAGGCGGTGCTGGATCTGGTGGACTTTGACGGAAAGCTGAAGGACTGCGATCTGGTCATCACCGGCGAGGGCCGGTTCGACAGCCAGAGCATTCGGGGCAAGGTGGTCAGCGGCGTCAGCAGACGGGCCAAACGGCAGGGCGTGCCGGTGGCCGTCATCGCGGGCAGCGTGGCGGAGGAAGTAGAATCCATCAGCGCCGACCCGGATTCCGGCATCACCGCCGTGTTCTCCATCAACCGCCAGGCCATGGACTACAGCGCATCCAAGCCCTTCAGCCGCCGGAACTACCGGTACACCCTGGAAAACCTGCTGCGGCTGATGAAAAGCACACACGGATAAACGGCGAACAAATACCAAACGGGACGCAGGAAAATTCCTGCGTCCCGTTTTTATCAACATCTTCGTTGGTGCACTTCACGCCTGCTTCGGGGGCTGGGCGGCCAGTTTCAGGTCCTCCACCAGTTCCAAAGCCGTGTCCAGCACGTCGGCACCGGGCTTCAGCTTCAGCGTCAGCATAGGCGTTTCTCCGGCAGAGAGGGTCAGGCGGAACTTGTACTTGGCCAGGCCGCACACCTGCACAAGGGCCTCCGGCCGAAACACCGCCAATGTGAAGCGGAGAACGTCCTTCTTCTGGGTGATGTCGGACACCCCCGCCTTGGCGGCGGCCGCCCGCAGCAGCGCCACGTCCAGCAGGGCCAGCACCGGTTTCGGCGGCTCGCCGTAGCGGTCGATCATCTCGTCCATCAAATCGGAGGCATCGTCGTTGGTGCGGATGGCGGCAATGCGGCGGTAAAGGTCCATCCGCTGCTCCGGCGAAGCCACATACCGCTCCGGAATGTTGGCGTTCAGGGTCAGGTCGGCAGCGCACTCCGTCTCCACCTGCTTCTCCTCGCCCCGTTCCTCCAGAACCGCTTCTTCCAGCAGCTTCAGATAGAGGTCGTAGCCCACGCTCATCAGGTAGCCGGACTGCTCCGGCCCCAGCAAGTTTCCGGCGCCCCGGATCTCCAGATCCCGCATGGCGATCTTGAAGCCGGAGCCGAACTCCACATACTCCCGGATGGCCGCCAGCCGCTTGGCGGCGGTCTCCTGCAGGATCTTGCCCTTCTGGTAGGTGAGGTAGGCATAGGCCCGGCGGGTGCTGCGGCCGATGCGGCCCCGGATCTGGTGGAGCTGGGCCAGGCCCAGCCGGTCGGCGTCCTCCATGATGAGGGTGTTGACATTGGGAATGTCAATGCCGGTCTCGATGATGGTGGTGCACACCAGAATATCCGCCTCTCCGTCCACCATAGCCTGCATGACGGCGGACAGTTCCTGCTCGCTCATCTTGCCATGGCCCACCACCACCCGGACCTCCGGCCCCAGCAGCTTCTGGATGCGGGAGGCCGTCAGGTCGATGGTCTCCACCCGGTTGTGGAGGTAATAAATTTGCCCGCCACGGGCCAATTCCTTCCGCATGGCATCCTCCAGAATGGCCCAGTCGTGCTCCAACACATAGGTCTGCACCGGCTGGCGGTCGGCGGGAGGCTCCTCAATGGTGGACATATCCCGCAGGCCGGAAAGGGCCATGTTCAGCGTCCGGGGAATAGGCGTAGCCGACAGGGTCAGCACGTCCACCTGGCGGCTCATCTCCTTGAGCCGCTCCTTGTGGGTCACGCCGAAGCGCTGCTCCTCGTCGATGACCAGCAGGCCCAGGTCCTTGAACTCCATGCTTTTTTGCAGCAGCTTGTGGGTGCCGATCAACAGGTCCAGGTTTCCGGTGCGGGCCGCCTCCAGAATGCGCTTCTGCTCCTTGGCGGTGGTGAACCGGGAGAGGACCTCGATCTTCACCGGGAAGTCCTTGAACCGGCCGCAGGCGGTGGCGTAATGCTGCTGGGCCAGCACCGTGGTGGGCACCAGAATGGCGGCCTGCTTGCCGTCCAGGATGCACTTCATAATGGCCCGGAGGGCCACCTCCGTTTTGCCGTAGCCCACGTCGCCGCAGAGGAGGCGGTCCATGGGCCGGGGCTTTTCCATGTCCTTTTTGATGTCGGCAATGGCCTGTAATTGGTCTCCGGTCTCGGCGTAGGGGAAGGCCTCTTCAAACTCCGTCTGCCAGGGGGAATCCGGGGAGAAGGCGAAGCCGGGGCGGCGCTGCCGCTCGGCGTACAGCTTGGTCAGGCCCGCCGCCAGGTCTTTGGCAGCTTTCCGGGCCTTGGTTTTCTGCTTGGCCCACTCCGTGCCCCCCAGCTTGTTGAGCCGGGTCCGCTCCTGCTCCTCTCCCCCGCCGATATACTTGCTCACCAGGTCCAGCTGGGTGACGGGCACGTACAGGCAGTCGCCCCCGGCGTAGTCGATCTTGATATAGTCCTTTTCCACGCCGTCCACCGGCATCCGCTGGATGCCCACGAAGCGGCCGATGCCATGGTGCACATGCACCACCAGGTCGCCGGGGGACAGGTCGGTGAAGGATTGCAGCTTCTGGCGGTTGGAGTCCTTTTTCAGCTTCAGCTTTTTCTGGGTGGGGGCCGTCAGCTGGCCCTCCGTCAGCACCGCCAGCTTCAAGGACGGCCACTCGCAGCCTGCGGACAGGGCCCCAATGGTGATCCGCAGCTCGCCGGGCTTCGGCATAGCGGTCCCCTTCAGATCCAGCACAGCAGGGATTCCCCGCTCCTCCAGGAGCCGCAGCAGGTTCTTCGCCCGGACCTCACCGCCGCAGAGCACCAGCACAGCACTGCCGGTGTTCCGGTAGTGCTCCAAGTCCGTGACGGCGGTCTCCAGACTGCCGCCGTAGGAGCTGAGCTGCCGGGCGTTGATGGCCAGCAGGCCGCGGGGCTTCAGGGGGTGCCGGGAGGTGGGCAGGGCGTCCAGCATGATGACCGGGAAGTCCGCCAGCCGGGCAAACAACGCCTCGCCGGAAAGGCAGACCTCCGCCCCGTCCCCTGCCATCAGGCCGGCCTCCATGAGAGCCTCCGTGTCCTGATGGAGCTGAAGCAGCACGTTTTTCACCCGCTGCTCGATGCGTCCCCCCTCGCAGAGGAACACCACGGCATCCGGGGGCAAGTAGTCCGCGCCGCCTGCGGCGTCCGGGTAGATCAGGTTCAGGTAGCGGTCCAGGCCGCCTACCTCCGCTCCGTTCCGGAACCGCTCCGCGTCTCCCCGGAGGGTCTGGACCAAGGCGTCCCTGCCCTCTTTTTTGGCGTACTTCACCGCCAGCTTTTCCAGCTCGTCCGCAAGATGGGCCGTGCCGCCGGGGGCCAGCCCCGGCAGCACCTCCGCCGCCGGCAGCAGCAGCGCAGAGGACACGTTCTCCGTCCGCCGCTGGGTGCCGGGGTCAAAGGCCCCCAGGGAGTCGATCTCATCGTCAAAGAACTCGCACCGTACCGGTTTTTCCATCAGCGGCGAGAACACGTCCAGGATGCCGCCCCGGAGGGCGAACTGCCCCACGCCCTCCACCTGGTCGCAGCGGGTGTAGCCCGCCTGAAGCAGCTGGGCGGTCAGTTCCTTCAGGTCCGCCCGGCCGCCGGTCTCCAGTCTGACGGACAGCGCCGCCAGCCGCTCGGGTGGCATGGTCCGGGTCAGGAGGGCGTCCACCGTGGCGACCACCACCGGGACATCCCCCGCCGCCATCTGATGCAGGGCCGCCAGGCGGCTCCGCTCCCACTCCCGGGAAGAGATGGCGTTGGGCCGGAACTGCCACTCCCGGGCCAGCAGCGTCACCGGGATCTGCCCGGTGAGGCTCTGCAGGTCCCCCGCCAGCTGGCGGGCCTCCCGCTCGTCGGCGCAGAGGAACACCATGGGCCGTCCGGCCCCGGCGGCCACCGCCGCGCCGATGCAGGCCCGCTGCACCGGCTGTGTGCCGGTAAGGACGGCGGGACACCCGCCGTTTTCCACCCGGCTCACCAGCTCCGCCGCCTCCGGCAGAGTCTGTAAGGTTTTCAAAAACGCGTCCATCCGACACCTCCTGGCGAAATCGATCCGCGTGCAAAGGGGCGCACTGCTCCCTTGGCGGGGCAGTGTGCCTGTTATCTATTCTATGTGTTATTTGAGACTGGATACCCGGTCAAAGGTCACTTTATAAGTGCCCAGCACCTGGTCACAGGGGGTCACCGCCGCATGTTCCACGGTGCAGGCCTGCCGGGGGTAAACCGTTTTCACCTCTGTGGGAAGGGCGGGCAGGGTCCTGCCGATGCTGACACCACTGGCCCCGCCGGGAAGCTGCCATGCAAAGGCGCAGTCGCAGAACTCCTTGTTGGCAGTGACATGCTCCGCCGCCTGGAAGGAACCGTCCCGGAAAAAGCAGCCTGCGTTGTCCTGTTCGGCGGGACAGCCGCCCGCCAGGCCCACGCCGGTGAAGGAGATTTCCAGAAGCACCGTCCGGAAAACGGTGGTTTTCCCGGCTCTCATGAAGGGCACGCGGTCCCAGCTGCCGATGTTCAGCCAGCCCCGGACGCCGTCCTTCTCCACAGCGGTGTTGAATTCCAGGTACCCCTCCGCGCCGTCCCGGATCTCCCCGTTGATGCGCAGCACGGGCCGCAGGGAGGTGAAGCCCTCCGGCAGGATGGCCCGGAGCCGGTCCTGCTCCACGCCGTAGGCCATAACGAACTGTTCGATCTGCATGGGCTTTTATCCCCGTCAGTTATAGTCGTTCATGGCCTTCTGGCAGCCGTTTTCGATGATGTCCGCCGCCGCCTGGATGGCCCGCTCAAAACTCTCCACCAAAATCTTCCGCTCCGCCTGGGAAGGCACGCCGATGACCCAGTCCACCATCTCGGCTCCGCCGCCTGCCGGAGCGCCGGTGCCGATCTTCACCCGGGGAAAGTCCTGGGTGCCCAGGTGGGCGATGATGTTCTTGATGCCGTTGTGGCCCCCGGCGGAGCCGGTAGGACGCACCCGCAGCTTCCCTACAGGGAGGGATACATCGTCATAGATCACCAGCACGTGGTCCGCGGGAATTTTGTAGAACTGCACCGCCTCATGGACCGCCTCACCGGAGAGGTTCATGAAGGTCTGGGGCTTCATCACCAGGCACTTCTGCCCCGCAAAGCGGACGATGTTATAGGCGGATTTGAATTTCACCTTGTTGAGCTTTACGTTCAGCTGCTCCGCCAGCAGGTCCACCGTGAGAAAGCCCATGTTGTGGCGGGTGTGCTCATATTTCTGGCCGGGGTTGCCCAGGCCCACAATGAGCCAGTCCACCGCCCCGCCGGATTTTTCAAAAATCATAGGATATCCTCCTTATCAACTGATGGTATCATATACCAAAGGAAGCGGGGAAGCAAGCCTGCTTCCCCACTTCAACAGGGCGAAACGCCTTTCGCCCTGCTGAAATGCTGATGGAAACGGCGCGGGATACCTGAGGTTTCCCGCGCACACCCTTCCCTGCCGGATGGGGGAATCTTTCTGTGTCCCACCGGCAGATGCAAGGCGGGGAAGCAAGTCTGCTTCCCCGCCTTGTGGATGCAATGTGCAGTTAAAGGGCCGGTCCTCAGCGGAACAGCTTGGAGATGGAGACCTCCTGATAGGTGCGCTCGATAGCCTCGGAGAACATGGTGGCAACGGTCAGATACTTGATCCGGGCACGGGCCGCCTCGGCATGGGCGGGAATGGTGTCCAGCAGAGCCAGCTCCTCGATGTTGCTGGCTTCCAGGCGGTCGATGGCAGGACCGGAGAGGACACCGTGGCTGGCGCAGGCGTAGACCTTGTTGGCGCCGCCCACTTCCACGATGGCCTTGGCGGCATTGCACAGGGAGCCGGCAGTATCCACCATATCGTCAAAGAGGATGCAGTCCTTGCCCTTCACGTCGCCGATGACGTTCATGACCTCGCACTGGTTGGCCTTCTGGCGGCGCTTGTCCACAATGGCCATCTGCATGTGCAGCTTCTGGGCGAAGGCACGGGCGCGGGCCACGGAGCCCACATCGGGGGAGACCACGATCATGTCCTCGCACTTGTCGCCGAACTTCTTGGCGTAGTAATCCACAAAGATGGGGTTGCCCAGCAGGTTGTCCACAGGGATGTCGAAGAAGCCCTGGATCTGGGAGGCGTGGAGGTCCATGGTCAGCACACGGTCAGCGCCTGCGGCGGTGATCATGTTGGCCACCAGCTTGGCAGAGATGGGATCCCGGGCCTTGGCCTTACGGTCCTGGCGGGCATAGCCGAAATAGGGGATGACGGCGGTGATGCGGCCGGCGGAGGCGCGGCGCAGGGCATCGATCATCACCAGCAGTTCCATCAGGTTGTCGTTGACGGGCTTGCAGGTGGACTGGACCACGAACACGTCGCTGCCGCGGACAGTCTCGTACAGAGAGACGGAAACCTCACCGTCAGCGAAGCTCTTGACCTCAGCCTCGCCCAGCTTGGTGCCCATCATGCGGCAGATCTCCTCTGCCAGGGGCTGGTTTGCGTTGCCGCAGAAGATTTTGATATCCTTCCCGTGAGAAATCATAGGAAACTCCCTCTCTTTTCTTTTATATGAATTGTTAGAAGTTACTGTTTCTTTTCCAGTTCCGCCAGGACCGGCTCCAGCTCGGCGATGGTCTCCGGCCCGTAGACGGGCAGCCAGCCGGGCACCAGGGATGCCCCGGAGATGGCATTGGTCATTTTCTCCTGCCACACGCTCCGCAGCTCGCGGCCCGGGGCGGCGTAGGCAAAGCCGGGACCGGCCTGGGCAAAGGGCACCGCGGCCCGGCAGAGCACCAGGGTGTTCTCATCGTTGTCCAGGAAATCCAGCAGCTGGGCATGCTGTTCGGAGATGACCGCATCCGCCCCCTCAGGGATGCAGGCGGCAGCCGCTTCGGCAAAGCGGGGCGGGCAGACGATAAAAAACCGCTGAACGCCATCGGCCATGCACTGTTTCACAGCCCGCTCCAGAATAGAACGGTCCAGTACGGCTTCCAGCATCAGCGGCTTTCCGTCAATGGGAATGGAGGCATCCTCCTCCATCATAAATACGGCGCGATTCAGACGATCCATGGGACGGCTCCCCTCCTGTCAGTCATTTTGGTGAACCGGCCGGAGCAATCGTGATCCGGCCCTAAGCACATACACATGGACATGTACATTGCCATTATACCAAACTTTCGCGGGAAATCCAGCCTTTCCGGAAAAAATATCACGGTAAATTCCCCAATTTTTTCTCCGTTTTCCTATGCTTTTTATCAAAGGCCACAGAAAAGCGGAAAATCCGGCAAAATCCGCCGTCCGGTGCGGCATTTGCAGTCTTTTTGCGGAAATTGCCCTGGACACGCGGAAAAGAATTGCAAATTTCATAATAAAATGGTTGAATTTCCCGGTGTAAAGGATTACAATAGTGTCCATTCGAGGAAGGGGGCGAGGACCATGCTGAACATTGTGCTGGTGGAGCCGGAAATTCCCCAGAACTGCGGCAACATCGCCCGCACCTGCGCCGCCACAGGCAGCCGCCTGCACCTGGTGCGGCCGCTGGGATTTGACATTTCGGAAAAGGCGGTCCGCCGGGCCGGGCTGGACTACTGGCACCTGGTGGAGGTCTTTGACTACGAAAACCTGAACGACTTTTTTGAAAAGCATCCGGAGGCCGCCCGGGACTGCTGGCTCACCACCACCAAGGCCCCCCGGTCCTACCAGGAGGCCCGGTTCTCTCCGGACAGCTGGATCTTTTTCGGCAAGGAAACGGCGGGCCTGCCCATGGATTTCCGGGAGCGTTTCCGGGAACGCTGTATCCGTCTGCCCATGATCGACGAGGCCCGGAGCCTGAACCTCAGCAACACGGTGGCCGTATGCGTGTACGAAGCCCTGCGGCAGAACGGCTTCCCCGGCCTGCTGGGCGTGGGAGAGATGGCGGAAAATTCTTAAAAGCACTGCAAATCAACGATATGTTTAGGAGTTTGCTTATGAATTATCAGAAGAAGACCGTGCGTGACATTGACGTAAAGGGCAAGAAGGTCCTGCTGCGCTGCGATTTCAACGTGCCCCAGGACAAGAAGACCGGCGAGATCACCAGCGACAAGCGGATCGTGGCGGCCCTGCCCACCATCCGCTATCTCCTGGAACAGGGGGCGGCAGTCATCGCCTGCTCCCACCTGGGCAAGCCGGAACCGGACTTTGACAAGTGGGTGAAAAAGCAGACGGAAAAAGGCAAGGACCCTGCCGGTCTGACCCGGGATGCCTGGGAAAAGGCCCAGAAGAAGCTGACCCTGGCCCCCGTGGCGGCGCGTCTTGCCCAGCTGCTGGGCCAGGAGGTCGCCTTTGCCCATGACGTTGTGGGGGAGGATGCCCAGGCCAAGGCCGCCGCGCTGCAGCCCGGCCAGATCCTGCTGCTGGAAAACACCCGGTTTGAAAAGGGCGAGACCAAGAACGACCCCGCATTTGCCGAAAAACTGGCCTCTCTGGCGGATGTCTACGTGTCCGACGCCTTCGGCGCGGTGCACCGGGCCCACGCCTCCACCGCCGGTGTGGCGGCCTGCCTGCCTGCCGTGTCCGGTTTCCTGATTGAAAAGGAACTGGAGGTCATCGGCGGCGCCCTGGCCAATCCCAAGCGGCCCCTGGTGGCCATTCTGGGCGGCAGCAAGGTCTCCTCCAAGATCGGCGTCATCAACAACCTGCTGGAAATCGCCGACACCATCATCATCGGCGGCGGCATGGCCTACACCTTCTCCGCCGCCCAGGGCGGTCAGGTGGGCGACAGCCTTCTGGAGGCAGACTGGGAATCCTATGCCCTGGAAATGGTGGAAAAGGCCAAGGCCAAGGGCGTGAAGCTGCTGCTGCCGGTGGACACCGTCATTGCCGACGCTTTCGCCCCCGACGCCAACCACAAGGTGGTCAAGTCCGGTGAGATCCCCGCCGGATGGCAGGGCCTGGACATCGGCCCCGAGACCGTGGCGCTGTACTGCGATGCCGTGGCCGACGCGGGCACCGTCATCTGGAACGGCCCCATGGGCGTTTTCGAATTCCCCGCCTTTGCCGTGGGCACCAAGGCCGTAGCCGAGGCCCTCAGCAAGACCAGCGCCATCACCATCATCGGCGGCGGCGACAGCGCCGCGGCTGTGGAGCAGCTGGGCTATGCCGACAAGATGACCCATATCTCCACCGGGGGCGGCGCTTCTCTGGAATTTATGGAAGGCAAAGAACTCCCCGGCGTGGCTTGCCTGCTGGATAAGTAAAACGTTTTTGCAGGCTGGCGGGCCCAAAAGCAGCGCCAAACATTTTCCCCTGTATTTTCCCGGAAAAATGGCGGATTCTGTGAAAAATACTTGACAAAACCCGCAGTTTTCGCTATAAAATAATATGTTTTGCATCGAATCCGCCCCAGGGGGGCCAGGTGGCTTTCTGGGGATTCCGATATGAACTTTGACGATCGACTTAAAGAGTAGAAGGAGAAAAGACTTATGAACCGCAGATACCGTAAGACCGTGATTGCCGGCAACTGGAAAATGAACATGACCGCAACCGAGACCAAGAAGTTTGCCGAGGAACTGAAGAAGATCATGCCCCGCGCCAAGTGGTGCGACACCCTGATCTGCGTTCCCGCCTGCAATATTTCCGTTGCTATGAAGGCTTTCAAGGACCTGCGGATCTCTGTGGGCGCTGAGAACGTCTACTTTGAGGAGAAGGGCGCTTACACCGGCGAAGTCTCCGCCGACATGCTGAAGGATCTGGGCGTGAAGTACGTCATCGTGGGCCACAGCGAGCGCCGCCAGTACTTCTGCGAAACGGACCAGACCGTCAACAAGAAGGTCCACGCCGTGCTGAACGCCGGTATGAACCCCATCATCTGTGTGGGCGAGAGCCTGGAGCAGCGGGAGACCGGCATCACCAACGAGTGGATTGCCCTGCAGGTGAAGAGCGCCCTGAGCAACGTGCCCGCCGAGAAGCTGCGCCGCTGCATCATCGCCTATGAGCCCATCTGGGCCATCGGCACCGGCAAGACCGCCACCGCCCAGCAGGCCGGCGAGGTCTGCTCCAACATCCGCACCGTGATCCGGGGCCTGTACGGCGCCCGGGTGGCCCGCAGCGTCACCATTCAGTACGGCGGCAGCATGAATCCCAAGAACGCCGCGGAGCTGCTGGCCCAGCCCGATATCGACGGCGGCCTCATCGGCGGCGCTTCCCTGAAGCCCGAGCAGTTCGTGGAGATCGTCAACGCGGCTAACCAGGAATAATACTTGCGCGGGGGAGCGGGCTTCGCCGCTCCCTTGCTTCGTGTTTTATGCGAAATGAGGTTTTTATGAACAAAACTCCGACCACGCTCATCATCATGGACGGCTTCGGCCTGCGGAAGGAACCGGTGGGCAATGCCGTTGCCGCTGCCGACACGCCCCGCCTGGACCAGTTCTTCCAGGAATACGCCCACACGGAGCTTTCCGCCTCCGGACTGGACGTCGGCCTGCCGGAGGGGCAGATGGGCAACAGCGAGGTAGGCCACACCAACATCGGCGCAGGCCGCGTGGTGTTTCAGGACCTGCCCCGCATCAGCAAGTCCATTCAGGACGGCACCTTTTTTGAAAATCCCGCCTATATCCACGCCATGGACGCCTGCCAGGAGCACGATTCCGCCCTGCATCTCATGGGCCTGCTCAGCGACGGCGGCGTCCACTCCCACCTGGACCATCTCTTCGCCCTGATGCAGATGGCTCGGGACCGGGGCCTGGAAAAGGTCTATATCCACGCCTTCCTGGACGGCCGGGACGTGTCCCCCACCTCCGGCGCCGACTTTGTGGCCCGAACGGTGGAAAAGTGCCGGGAACTGGGCGTCGGCAAGATTGCCACGGTGATGGGCCGCTTCTACGCCATGGACCGGGACAATCGCTGGGACCGGGTAGAGGCCGCCTATGACGCCATGGTTTACGGCGAGGGCGCTGCGGTGAACCCGGTGCCTGTGGCCGCCGTGAAGGACGCCTACGCCAACGGCGTTACCGACGAATTCGTGGAGCCGGTGATCTGCGATCCTGACGGCACCGTTTCCGACAACGACAGCGTGATCTTCTTCAACTTCCGGCCCGACCGGGCCCGGGAGATCACCCGGGCCTTTGTGGACCCGGAATTCAGCGGCTTCACCCGCCAGTACTTCCCCGTGACCTTCGTGTGCACCACGGAGTATGACGCCACCATGCCCCATGTGGAGGTGGCCTATCCCCGTCTCTCTGTCCGCAACGGCCTGGGCGAGTATCTCAGTTCCATGGGCCTGACCCAGCTGCGCATTGCGGAGACGGAAAAATACGCCCACGTGACCTTCTTCTTCAACGGCGGCGTGGAGACCCAGTTCCCCGGCGAGGACCGGGTGCTGGTACCCTCCCCCAAGGTGGCCACCTATGACCTCCAGCCGGAGATGAGCGCGGAGGAAGTAGCGGACAAGTGCGTAGAGCGCATTGAGTCCGGTGCCTATGACGTCATCATCCTGAACTTCGCCAACTGCGACATGGTGGGCCACACCGGCGTGTTCGACGCGGCGGTAAAGGCCGTGGAGACTGTGGACGCCTGCGTAGGCCGGGTGGTGGACGCCACCATGAAAATGGGCGGCATCGCCATGATCACCGCCGACCACGGCAATGCCGAGGTCATGACCCAGCCGGACGGCAGCCCCATGACCGCCCACACCACCAACCCGGTGCCCTTCATCCTCTGCGGCGCCGGTACGGAGCTGCGGCAGGGCCGCCTGGCGGACATCGCCCCCACCATCCTGGATGTGATGGGCCTGGCAGTGCCGGAGGAAATGGACGGCCGCACCCTGATCGTGAAATAAAGCTTATAAGTCCCCGGAAGCTGTGCTTCCGGGGACTTTTTTGTGTCTGCCGGGAAAGTCCCGGCAAAGATGAACAAAATGAAAACTGTGCCCCGTCAGGGCACTTCCCCCCTGTTTGCCCATTGAATCCCGGCGGGCCAGCCTTTATAATATAAATGTACTGTAAAGATTCCGCAGGCGGGATGCGTCTGCGGCCATTGATAGAAGGAGGTCCTTATGGAAGCTGCAAAGATGATGAACGTGACCGTCAACGGCAGGGTGCACCAGTACCCTTACGGCACCCCCTACCGCACCATTGCCGCTGATTTTCAGGCGGAATATCCCCACCAGATCCTGCTGGTGAACCGGGACGGCAAGCTCCGGGAGCTGTACAAGACCCTCAAGCGGGACTGCACCCTCTCCATGGTCACCGGCGCGGACAAGCCGGGCCGCCAGACCTATGAGCGCAGTGCCATTCTGCTGATGCTCAAGGCTTTTTACGACGTGGCGGGCCGGGAAAATGTGAAAAACGTCCGGGTGGAGTTCTCCCTCAGCAACGCCCTGTTCTGCAAGGCCTACGGCAGCTTTGCCCTGGACGCTGACCTGCTGGCCCAGGTAGAGAAGCGGATGCGTGCTCTTGTGGACCAGGCCCTGCCCATCGAAAAGCGGGCCGTGGACATTGAGGAGGCCATGGCTTTCCTGAAGGCCAACGGCATGGAGGACAAGGCCCGGCTCCTGAACTACCGCATCAGCTCCCGGGTGAACCTCTACACTCTGGACGGCTTCACCGACTATTTCTATGGCTACATGGTGCCGGACACCGGCTACCTCCGCTGGTTCGCCCTGGAGCCCTTTGAGGACGGCTTCATTCTCCGCCTGCCCGCCCTGGAAAACCCGGAGCAGGTGGGACCCTTCACTCCATCCATGAAGGTCTTCCGGGCCATGCACGACGCCGAGGACCGCTCCGCCGCCATGTACATCTCCAACGTAGCCGAGATGGACGACATCGTAGCCAGCGGCCAGGCCACCCAGATGATCCTGGCCCACGAGGCCCTGATGGAAAAGCGGATCGGCGACATTGCCGAGGAGATCGCCAGCCGGAAGGACGTCCGCTTCGTAATGATCGCCGGGCCCTCTTCCTCCGGCAAGACCACCTTCTCCCACCGCCTGTCCACCCAGCTCATCGCCTGCGGCCTGCGGCCCCACCCCATCGCCACGGACAACTACTTCCGCAACCGGGAGGACACCCCCAAGGATGCCAACGGCCAATACGATTTCGAGGGCCTGGGGGCCATGGACGTGGAGCAGTTCAACAGCGACATGAGCCGCCTGCTGAAGGGCGAAACGGTGGATATGCCCACCTACAACTTCAAGAAGGGCGTCCGGGAGTACAATGGCGACAAGCTGACCCTGGGCCCCGGGGACGTGCTGGTGATCGAGGGCATCCACTGCCTGAACGACCAGTTCTCCCACTCCCTGCCCAAGGAGAGCAAGTACAAGATCTACATCAGCTGCCTGACCACCCTGAACATCGACGACCACAACCGCATCCCCACCACCGATGCCCGGCTCCTCCGCCGCATCGAGCGGGACGCCCGCACCCGGGGCTACGGCGCCCAGGCCACCATCAAAATGTGGCCCTCCGTCCGCCGGGGGGAGGAGCAGAACATCTTCCCCTACCAGGACAGCGCCGACACGGTGTTCAACTCCGCCCTGATCTACGAAACGGCCCTGCTGAAGCCCTACGTGCAGCCCCTGCTCTTCGGCGTGCCCCGGGGCAGTGAGGAGTATCTGGAAGCCAAGCGGCTGCTGAAATTCCTGGATTACTTCCTGCCCGTCCCGGCGGACGACGTGCCCCAGACCTCCCTCATGCGGGAGTTTGTTGGCGGCGGCATCTACAAGACGTAAGAGCCTTCATCAACGTTAAGGAAAGGTGTGTGCGGGAAGCCCAAGAGGGGTTTCCTGCACCATTCAAATCGTGAAATTTTCAGAACTCACTGAGTTCTGAAAATCTTTCGGCGGCGGCATCTACAAGACCTGGTTTTCACCCCGGAGGGCCGCCCTCCGGGGGTTTTCCGCCCAAAATCCCCCGCCCATGGTATAAACCCCCAAAAAGCTGTCCATACTGCATCCGTACCTAATTCTGTAAGGGAGGCAGCATATGGAAGGAAATGTCAAAAAAGTGCTCTCCGGCGTGGGCTTTTACGGCACGCTGGCAGTGTGCCTGACCATTGTGGGGGTGTGCGGCTGGCTGCTGTTGTCCGACCGTCAGGAGCCCGCTGTGGAAACCCCGGTGACGCCCCAGGTCCCGGTATCCCAGCCGGTAAAAATACCGGAGAGGGCTGTTGAAACGCCCGTAGAGACCCTGAAACCGGCCCCGGTGGAGGAAACGCCGGAGCCGGAGCCCGCAGACACCGCCCCGGTGGCGGCAGAAGCCCCCCGGCTGACGGTGGACCCCCTCCAGGGGGAGGTGCTGACGGCCTTTTCCATGGAGGAGCTGGTATACAACCCGGCCCTGGGGGACTGGCGCACCCATGACGGCGTGGACATCGCCGCCCCGGTGGGCACGGCGGTGCTGGCGGCCTGTGCCGGGACGGTCCTGTCCGTGGAGGAGGACCCCCTGCTGGGGACCACCGTGGTGCTGGACCACGGCGACGGCTACCAGACCACCTACGCCAATCTGGCGGACAAGCCCGATGCGGCGGCCGGGGACAAGGTGAACGCCGGGGAGGCCATCGGCACGGTGGGGACCACGGCGGCGGCCGAGGACACCGCGCCCCACCTGCACTTTGCCGTCAGCCGGGAGGGCAAGGCGGTGAACCCCCAGGAATTTCTTGAAAAATAGGCGGAAGCGCCGGGACGGCCAGTCCCGGCGCTTTTTATGCTGCACGGTTTCATGCACCTTTTGAAGGGTCCCGCATGGGGGACACATGGGGATGTGGCGGATGCCACGTTTACATTACAAGGAGGGTGCACACATGCAGAAAACAACCAATTATCAGTTGAACCAGTGGGTCAAGAGCGACCGCATTCAGATGGAAGATTTTAACAGCGATAACGCCAAAATCGACGCGGCGCTGAAGGCCCTGGAGGACGCCCAAACCGTTGTCAAACTGCTGGACATGACGACCACGGAGGTCCTCAGCGAAGTGACTC
>URTS01000007.1 GCA_900550685.1 uncultured Oscillibacter sp.
CGTTGAGAATATCGAGCGCACCGTCGCCGATGATGTCGATATCCGCCTGATAAAATTCCCGGAAGCGGCCCCGCTGGGCCCGCTCGCCCCGGTACACCTTGCCGATCTGATACCGGCGGAAGGGGAAGGACAGCTCGTTGTAGTGGAGGGCCACATATTTGGCTAGGGGCACCGTCAGGTCAAAGCGGAGGGAGAGGTCGCTGTCGCCCTTCTGAAAGCGGTAGATCTGCTTCTCCGTTTCGCCGCCGGCCTTAGCCAGCAGCACCTCGCTGGATTCGATGACCGGGGTGTCCAGCGGGGTAAAGCCATACAGGGAATAGGTCCTGCGGAGGATCTCCATGATGCGCTCCATCTGCTGCTGGGGGGCGGGGAGGAGCTCCATGAAGCCGGACAGGGTCCGGGGGGTCATTTTAGCCATAATCATGCTCCTTTTCGGATAAATAGTACGGAATTTTTTCTGAACGGGCGGCCTTGCCGCGGAAAAACCGCAAAAAAACGCTCCCGTCCCTGTGTTTTGGGACGAGAGCGCAATGCTTCGTGGTGCCACCCAAATTCGGGGTATAATACCCCCTTTGGCCTTCTGGTACGGGAAGGAGACCGTGGGCGTTTCCGCCCCCGCTCCGCCGCTGTCCTTCCTCCGGGTCAGGCGGGATACTTTCAGCGGGATATCCCTCTCTGTGAGCCTGTGATCCGGCGTACTGCTGCGGCGTCATAGCGGTGCTATTCACTTACAACTAGGGTATCATAGCCGCTTTCCGGCGTTTTGTCAAGCGATGGGGCGGTTGCTGGTGGGATTGACGATCATGCGCCAATCCAGATCGCCCCGGGCCAGGCCCAGCACCAGCATTTCCGCCGTGGCGATGTTGCTGGCAAAGGGAACGTTGTTCTGGTCGCACAGGCGGGAGATATAGCTGATCTCGCTGGCCATCTTCTCATTGCTGGGATCGTTGAAAAACAGCACCAGATCGAACTCATTGTAGGCAATGCGTGCGCCGATCTGCTGGCTGCCGCCATGGGCATAGGACAGGAAGCAGTGGACCTTCAGGCCGGTGGCTTCCGCCACCATATGGCCGGTGGTGTTGGTGGCATACAGGCTGTGCCGGGACAGAATGCCCGCATACGCTGTGCAGAACTGCACCATCAGATCTTTGCGGTTATCGTGGGACATGAGTGCGATATTCATGGCAGGGTCTCCTTTCTAGGAATGTTCTATCTGATCCGCAGAAGCGGCGCATGGCCGCCCTGCAGACGAATGGCAATGTTGCGGTAAGCCCCGGCGGCGCCGCCCCGGGAGGCCAGCAGGAGGGGTACGCCCCGGTTCAGGGCCAGGGGCAGGGCGTCGTCCTCTGGAACGACGCCGATCAGCGGGAGACCCGCCTTGTCGATGGCGTCGTCAATGGTGGCGTGCATGTTGTGGAGCAGCTTTTTTTTCACCCGGTTCACCACCAGGTGCAGCCGCCCCGGACCGAAGGAGCGAAGCTCCATCACGGTGTGCTGGGCGTCCCGCAGGGAGGAGGCGTCCTGAGTGGTGACCACCACGCAGCGGTCCGCCGCGCAGACCGCCAGACGGAAGCCCTCGCCCAATCCGGCAGGGGCGTCCAGCAGACAGTAGTCAAACTGCTGGCGGATCTTGCCGAGCATTAATCGGAAGTCCAGGGTGGTGACGGCAGGACCCCGCATCCGTACCGGCGCCGTCAGCAGATAGAGGTTCGGTACATTGGGATGGCTGACCACGGCGGACTCCAGGGAGCAGCGGTTCTGGGCCACGTCGGAGAAGTCCATCAAAGCCCGGTCCGTCAGGCCCAGGGCCAGGTCCAGATTCCGCAGGCCGATGTCGCAGTCCACACACAGCACCCGCTGGCCGCTGAGAGCCAGCGCGGTGCCTACCCCTGCGGTGAGGGAGGTTTTTCCGGTGCCGCCCTTGCCGGACACAACTGCAATACACTGTCCGTTCACGGCACCACTTCCTTCCAGTTCTTATTATAACGGATTCTTTTTGATTTTTGCAAATGGTCTGGGATATTTTTTTGGCGTTTCGGCAATTTTTTTTATGAAAATGACCCGGTGGGTCACGTCGGTGCCGGGAATTTGGTAGTCGGCGGTGCGCTCCACCCGTCCTCCCAGAATTTGGATGGCCTTTTTGGCGGCTTCCAGTTCCTGGCCGGACTCCACGGACTTCATGGAGAGGAAGTATCCGCCCGGCTTTACCAGAGGCAAACACAGCTCACCCAGTACGCTGAGGTTGGCTACCGCACGGGAAACGGCAAAGTCAAAGCTCTGCCGGTGCTCCGCCGCGAATTCCTCCGCCCTGGCGTGGACGCACTGTACGTCCGTCAGGCCCAGGTTATCGCAGACCTCCTGCAAAAAGGTGATCCGTTTGCCCAGGGAATCCAGCAGCGTCAGTTGGATGGAGGGTTCCAGAATTTTCATGGGCATCCCAGGAAATCCCGCCCCAGTGCCCACATCCACCACGGTCTTGCCCTTTAGGTCTGCCAGGGTCAGCAGGGCCGCGCTGTCTAAGAAGTGAAGCGTGGCAACATCCTTGGGTTCCGTAATGGCGGTGAGATTCATCACTTTATTCGTTTCCAGCAGCAGTTCCCCATACCGCAGCAGGGGAGGGGTGCCGCTGCAATCCAAGCCCAATTCCGCCAGGCCCTTTTTCAAAAGTGTTTCCATTATTTCTGGGCTTTCAGCAGGTCCCGGATCTCCGTCAGCAGCTTCTCCTCGTTAGAGGGCTCCGGCGGCGCGGATTCTTCCGCAGGGACTGCTTCCTCCTGCTTTTTCATTTTATCGTGAAAGCCGTTGATGGTCTTGATCATCAGGAACACCGCAAAGGCGATGATGAGGAAATCCAGGATCGTGGCCAGGAATGCGCCATACCGGATTGCGATTTCCGTGGAAGCGTCGATGGCGCCGTCGGCTCCGGCCACGGCGGCTTTCAGCACGATTTTCCAGTTGCTGAAATCAATGCCGCCGGTGAGGACGGAGATGAGGGGCATGATCACATCGTTTACCAGGGAAGTGGAGATCTTACCGAAGGCGCCGCCGATGATGACGCCCACAGCCATGTCCATGACGTTGCCCCGGGCGATGAAGGTTTTGAACTCGCCCAGGAAGCCTTTTGCCTTCTCGGGAGCAGACATAGTGGGTACCTCCTAATTATGTGTCAATATGGAAATCTGGAATCCATTGCACCGCAAGGGATTCCGGGCACAAACCGGAATGGGGCCGTTTTTGCGGCCCAAAATGATCCGTTGATGGTCCCGGATGCCTTCCAGAAGCTGAAAACGGGAGATACAAATTGTAATATTCTATGCAGAATATTACAATTTGTAGTTTTGCGGATTTTTCCGGTTTGTGGGGTAAAATGTGGAAAATTACTTCTTCTTGGGAACCAGAACCTTGGTCCCACCCATATAGGGCCACAGGACCTCGGGGATCTTCACCGTGCCGTCGGCCTGGAGGTTGTTTTCCAGGAAGGCAATCAGCATCCGGGGAGGCGCCACGCAGGTGTTGTTCAGAGTGTGGCACAGCTGCATCTTGCCATTTTCGTCCTTGTAGCGGATCCGCAGGCGGCGGGCCTGGGCGTCGCCCAGGTTGGAGCAGGAGCAGACCTCAAAGTACTTCTGCTGACGGGGGGACCAGGCCTCAATGTCGCAGGACTTCACCTTCAGGTCCGCCAGGTCGCCGGAGCAACATTCCAGCTGCCGCACGGGAATGTCCATAGAGCGGAACAGCTCTACGGAGAAGTTCCACAACTTTTCGTACCAGTCCTTGGATTCCTCGGGCTTGCAGACCACGATCATTTCCTGCTTTTCAAACTGGTGGATGCGGTAGATGCCTCGCTCCTCGATGCCATGGGCGCCCTTTTCCTTGCGGAAGCAGGGGGAGTAGGAGGTGAGGGTCTGGGGCAGCTTTTCAGCGGGGATGATCTGGTCGATGAAGCGGCCGATCATGGAGTGCTCAGAGGTGCCGATCAGGTACAGGTCCTCACCCTCGATCTTATACATCATGGCATCCATGTCCGTCTGGCTCATGACGCCCTCCACCACGTTGCCGTGGATCATGAAGGGGGGGATGCAGTAGGTGAAGCCCTTGGAGATCATGAAATCCCGGCCGTAGGCTAGCACGGCCTCGTGGAGCCGGGCGATGTCGCCCAGGAGGTAATAGAAGCCGTTGCCGGAAACGCGGCCTGCGGCGTCCATGTCGATGCCGTCAAAGCTCTCCATGATCTCGGTGTGATAGGGGATGGGGAAGTCGGGCACCTTGGCCTCGCCGAAGCGCTGGACCTCTACATTGCAGCTGTCGTCCGGGCCGATGGGCACGGAGGGGTCGATGATCTGGGGGATCTGGAGCATGATGTGATGGATCTTTTCGTCCAGTTCCGCTTCCAGCTTTTCCAGGGCGGCCAGGCGCTCGGCCTCGTCGGTGACCTGCTTCTTCACGGCTTCGGCCTCCGCCAACTTGCTGGGGTCCTTCTTGGCCTGGCCCATCAGCATGCCCACCTGCTTGCTCAGGCGGTTGCGGTCGGCGCGGAGCTGGTCGGCCTCCTGGATGTTGGCACGGCGCTGGGCATCCAGGGCGATGACCTCATCCACCAGGGGCAGCTTTGCGTCCTGGAACTTTTTCTTGATGTTTTCCTTTACGGCGTCCGGGTTTTCCCGGACAAACTTCATGTCAAGCATGTCTCTTCCTCGCTTTTTATAGTGTAGTGATTTGAGTTTTCATCAATGGGTCAGGCGTTGAGAATGGCCTCCCGCAGCTGCTGATACCGCTGGGCGGGAGAGGTGATGCCATCCGGCGCGGTCTTGGGCAGCAGCTCCTCCAGTCCCTGGTCGCTGATCTCCTGCAGGGTCACGCGGCAGCCGTCCAGATTTCCGGCGGCGTACTCCTGCTGCAGGTTGTAGAGCGCCAGCAGGGCGTCCGTTTCCTTTTCCAGCTGGGCGATGCTGTCGTCCTTTTCCTGGGATTCCTCCTGGGCGGCGTCCAGCTCCTTCTGCACATCGCTGAGCTGCTTTTGAAGCTCAATGACCTGCTCCTGGCTGGTCTGGATCTCCTGGATGGCGGACACGGAGTTTTGCAGCTGTCCCAGGGCCTCCGCGTTGCTGCGCTGGTGAGACAGCATGGAGAGGAACATCAGCAGAAATGCCGCCAGGAACAGGATCAGGATATAGACGATGACGGGCTTTTTGCCGGTGTCCGGCGTTCCGGAGGAGGCAGGGGTCACATCTCCTCCGTCGGCTCGCTTTTCAAATTTCATGCCTTGGGTCCTTCCTTTGCTTTGTTGATTTTAATGAGGGCCAGGGCGTCCAGCAGGTCGTTGAGATCGTCCAGACCGTAGTATTCCAATTCAATGCGGCCTTTTTTCCGGCCGGAGACGATTTTTACTCCCCGGCACAGCTTGGCCTTCAATTCGTTCTGGGCCTCAGCCAGGTAATCCACGGCGTCGGCCTGGTTTTTTTTCGGCTCCTTCTTCTCGGCGGACAGCCGCTTGACCAATGCTTCCGTCTGCCGGACGGACAGTCCGTCGGTGAGAATGGCGTTGGCGGCGCTTTCCTGGAGGGAGGGGGAGAGGGGCACCAGGGCCCGGGCGTGACCGGCGGAGAGTTTGTTTTCCTCCACCAGCTTCCGTACGGCGGGGGTCAGCCCCAGCAGCCGCAGGGCGTTGGTGACGGCGCTCCGGGATTTGCCCACCTGCTGGGCGGCCTCCTCCTGGGTCATGTGATAATTTTCAATGAGGGACTGGAAACCGGCGGCTTCCTCCATGGGATTCAGGTCCTCCCGCTGGAGGTTTTCGATCATGGCCAGCTCTGCGGCCTTCCGGTCGTCGGCCTCCATGACGATTACCGGGACCTCTTGCAGGCCCGCCAGGCGGGCGGCCCGCCAGCGCCGCTCTCCGGCGATGATTTGATAGTAGCCGGAGGCCAGCTTCCGCACGGTCAGGGGCTGAATAATGCCGTGCTCCGTAATGGAATCCGCCAGCTCCTGGAGGGATTCCTCGTCAAAGTGCTTCCGGGGCTGGCCGGAGCAGCTTTCCACCTGGGAAATGGGCAGGTACAGGCTGCCGTTGGATTCCGTTTCCATCATGTCGGCGCCCAGCAGGGCGCCCAGGCCCTTTCCAAGGCCGGATGGCTTTTTCGATGCCATAGAAAGAAACTCCTTTCTATTGTTTTGCCAGGAACTCTTTTGCCAGAGCCTGATAGGCCTCCGCACCCCGGGAGGTGCGGTCATAGGCGTTGATGGGCTTGCCGTGGCTGGGAGCCTCGGAAAGCCGGACGTTGCGGGGGATGACGGTGGCGAACACCTTGCCGGGGAAGTAGTGCTTCACTTCCTCCGCTACCTGCATGGCCAGGTTGGTGCGGCCGTCGAACATGGTCAGCAGCACGCCCTCTAGGGCCAGTTTGGGGTTCAGGGACCGCCGCACGATGCGGACGGTGTTCATCAGGTCACTGAGGCCTTCCAGAGCGAAATACTCTCCCTGGACCGGCACCAGGATACTGTCGGCGGCGCAGAGGGCGTTGAGGGTCAGCAGCTCCAGGGAGGGGGGACAGTCGATGAAAATGAAATCATAGCTGTCCTGCACCTGGTTCAGGGCGTCTTTTAATAGGTATTCCCGGCGGTCCATGCCGATCAGCTCGATGCCCGCACCGGCCAGGGCCTTGTTGGAGGGGAGGACGTCCCCATATTTGGTGTGCACCACCGCGTCCACGGCGGGCACATCGGATACCAAAACCTCGTAAATACCCTTGGAAACGGTCTTGTCCACGCCCATGCCGGAGGTGGAGTTGGCCTGGGGATCGAAGTCGCAGAGGAGGACCCGCTTGCCCTGCTCGTACAGAGCCGCCGCCAGATTCACACAGGTGGTGGTTTTGCCCACGCCGCCCTTTTGATTCACAATGGAGATGATTTTTGCCACAGGCCACCTGCTTTCCGGGCTTGCACCCTTATTTCTTTACAGCAAGCCTATTATACCAAGGCGATACATGTGTTTCAAGGTATTCCGGCAAAAAAACGGGAATTTACCGCAACTTTTTCCCGGAACGTTTCACGTGAAACATAGCAAGGCGTGTAAAGGGAAATCCCCGTCAGTCCGGAAACCGGCGGGGATGTTTCACGTGAAACATGGAGTTATGATTCCAGCAGAAGCCCTTGATGGGGCAGAAGTGTCAAGGGGAGGACATTGTCAGCGGGGGAGAGGACCGCGCCGGTAAGAAGGTTCCGTGGGGCGGCACCGGACCAGGGCAGCGTCAGGGACTGGGGGGTGTCAGCGGCGTTTATCACGGTAGTCAGCAGCTGGCCGTTCAGTTCCCGGGCAAAGGCCAGAATGGGGCCAGCGGTCCAGCACCAGTGAAGCTGCCCGGACTGCAAAGCGGGGCGGTCCTGTCGAAGGCGGGCCAACCGAGCAAACCAGGCTTTCAGTTCCGTGTCCTCCTGGCCCCAGGGGTAACCCGCCCGGTTGAAGGGGTCCTCCCAACCCTCCATACCGGCTTCGTCGCCGTAATAAACGGTGGGAGCGCCGGGGAAGGTGAACAGCACCAGGGCCGCCAGCCGGAGCCGCGCCAGCCCCAGCTGCCGCTCCTCTGGGGAGAGACGGTAAGATGCCCGTTCCTCCTTGCTGTCCGGCACATGGCTGGCACCCAATACGGTTAAAATCCGGGGGGTATCGTGGGTGCCGAGAAAATTCATCAGAGAAGAAAAGGCATTGGGGGGATAGTTTTCCCGGATGACCTCCAAAGTCTCCCGGAACTCATCGGCATCGCCCCCCAGCAGATAGGCGATGAGGGCATTCCGGAAGGGGTAGTTCATCACGCCGTGAAGCTCATGCCCCAGGAGATAGCGCCGCCGCTGGGAGTAAGCCACTTTGGTGGTGGCGTCCTCCCAGACCTCTCCCAGAAGAAGGCTGCCGGGGGCTGTTTCGTCCATGGCGGTGCGGATATCGGCGATGAAATCGTCCGGCAGTTCATCCGCTACATCCAGCCGCCAGCCGGAGGCTCCGGCCCGGAGCCAGTGGCGTACCACGGAATCCCGGTCCCGGATGATGAAATTCCGGTAGCCGGAATCGTTTTCCTGAACGGCAGGCAGGGTCTTAATGCCCCACCAGGCGTCGTAATCCGTGGGCCAGGGGTGGAAGCTGAACCAGCTGAAATAGGGGGAATCCTGGCTCTGGGCCGCGCCGGGGGCCGGATAGAAGCCGTCGGCGTTGAAGTAGCGGCTCTGGGAACCAGTGTGGTTGAACACGCCGTCCAAAATCACCCGGATGCCCCGGCTTTTAGCCTCCCGGCACAGCTGACGGAAATCCGCCTCCGTGCCCAGCATGGGGTCGATGGCCAGATAGTCGGCAGTGTTGTAGCGGTGGTTGGAGGCGGATTCAAAAATGGGGTTCAGATACAGGGTGGTGACGCCGAAGGCGGCCAGATCGTCCAGCTTGGAGAGGATCCCTTGCAGGGAGCCGCCGAAGAAATCCCGGTTCCGCACCTCGCCCTGACTGTCAGGTTGCCACTCCGGGATATCGGACCAATTTTCATGGACCCAGCGGTCACCAATCATCCCGGCAGGGTCCGGCAGTTCGGTCCGGCAGAAGCGGTCCGGGAAGATCTGATAGGTGACGCCCCGGCCGAACCAGGATGGGGTGGGGGTTTCTTCATAGACCGTCAGCTGCCAGCTTTGGACGCTGCCATCGGTGTGCCAGCCGGACTTGTCGAAGAGAATGGTGCAGCCGTCAGGCCGGGACAGGCGAAACCAGTACCACACCAGTTCCGGCTCCGCCGGGGCAGGGAAGGTGCCGGAAAAGCGGTTCCGGTCGCCGTCTATGCCAGTGCAGGGAAGTTCAGTTTCAGTTTCCAAATTGGAAAATTCCCGCCGTGCCACCAAGACACAGCGGGACCAGCCCTCCGCGCGGAGGGGACGGACGGTATAGGACACGGCGGTGCCGCAGGGAACCGCGCCGTAAGGCTTTTTGCAGCATTCACTGCGGGGATCGAATACAAAGGGGTCGCGCATAGGGAAACCTCCCAAATCAGGAATTGGAATCAGGGGATCAGCTGGTTTTCGGGGACGATGGAGGCGGTATCCTCTCTGCTGAAATAGGCGTTGATAATGTCCACGGCGGTGGAGGCCAGAACCGCACCGGCGTCCGCCTTTTCCAGCACCAGGGCCACGGCGATCTCCGGATCGTCATAGGGGGCGAAAGCCACGAACACACCGTTTTTCATGGAGCCGCCGATCTGGGCGGTGCCAGTCTTGGCGCCTGCGGAGACCACGCAGTTCTGGAAGGGAACGGCCACGGAGCCGCCATTGGTGGTGTAGCCCAGCATACCCTTTTTCACGGCCTGGAGGGTGGAATCGCTGATGTTCATGGTGTTCAAAGGCTCCGTGCTGCCGGTGGCGATGATCTCGGAATTGTCATAGGACTTTACGCTTTTCAGCAGGTGGGCGGGACAGTGCTTGCCGCCGGAGACCAGGGTGGCGATGTAGTTGGCCAACTGGAGGGGGGTGTATTCCTGGTTGGCCTGGCCGAAAGCCGCCCAGGGGGCCTGGTCCTGGCCATTCTCATTGACCGCCTGACTGCCGGTGTTCTCACCGATTTCGATGCCGGTAGGCTTGCCCAGGCCGAAAGCGGAGTAATACTCGTTCAGGGTGTCCAGCCCCATGCGGTAGCCCATCTCCATAAAATAGGTGTTGCAGGAGTTGGTGATGGCAGAGGTGACATTCATCCGGCCGTGGCCGCTGCGCTTCCAGCAATTTGTTTGGTTTTCCCAGGTGGCGCTGGGGTATTTCCAATAGCCGGGATCGAAAATAGTTTCCGTGGTGGTGGTAACGCCGGATTCCAGAGCCGCCACAGCCGTGGCTGGCTTCAGGGTAGAGCCGGGAGCATAGGGGGTAGAGGTGGCGCGGTTCTGAAAGGGCTTGGCTGGGTCAGCGGATAGTTCGGTAAAATCCTGTCCGTATGTGGAAAGGTCATAGGTGGGGCAGGAGGCCAGGGCAAGGATCTCCCCGGTGCCTACCTTGATAACGGCGGCAGCGGCGCCCCGACTGGTGAGGCCGTCCTTTTTGTTCAGCTGGTCCACCTTGGCGGCCAGGGTGTCCTCCACAGATTGCTGGAGGTCCAGGTCCAGGGTCAGCTCCACGGTGTAGCCGGAGCGGGGCTCTACCTTATAATATTCGCCGGTGATTTTGCCGTCGCTGTTGACGGAGGTGACCCGCTTGCCGTCGCTGCCCCGGAGGTACTCTTCAAAAGCGGCCTCCGCGCCGGAGATGCCGATGGTGTCGCTGCGCTTGTAGCCCTGCTCCTTCAACTCGTCAGTGTAGTCGGAAATGCTGCCCACCAGGCCCAGCACATGGGCGGCGTAGGTGGTCTCATAGGCCCGGGTAGAAGAACGGCTGACCTTGGCCCCCTGAAACTCGCCGTCGCTGATGAGGGAGCAGAAGGCCACGTCCACATTTTCCGCCAGGGTGTAGGGGTTGTTGTTGACTCCCAGCTTCCGCAATTGCAGTTCGTACCGGACCCCGGCGATGAGCCGGGCGTCCGTGTCGGTGCAGTCGGCATCGATTTTGAAGTCGTCTCGCAGCCAGTCCATGATCTGCTCCGGGGTAAAACCCATTTGCACCAGCAGGGCGGAGGTCAGCTGGGCTGTGTCGAAATTGTCCAGGTCTGGCGCCTTGGGGGTGGAAGCATCATCCGTGTCGGCGGTGTTCTCGCCCTCCGCCTGGGCGGCGTCATCCGTTTTGGCTGGCTTCATCAGCTCTGGGTGAGATTTTACAAAATTTTCTATCATGTCCTGGGCGGGTTTCAAACTCCGCAGGAAGCCGAAGAAGTGGCCCTTCTGGGTGTTGGTGAGACCGTCCACCGTGAAGGTGAAGGGGGTGCTGTAGGAGAGGGGGAGATTGTCGTCCCACTCCACATTTTGGTCCCGGCACAGCTGTACCAGCCGCAGAATGGCGTCATTCTGGTTTGTGCCGCTTTTCAGCAGGGAGGTGTCAAAGGTGAGGCTGTAGGCGTACTGGTTGGAGACCAGGGTCTGGCCGGAGCGGTCGGTGATGATGCCCCGGGAGGCGGTCACGTTTTCCACCCGGGTGATGGTCTGGTTGGACAGGGCCAGGTAGTCCTCGTGGTGGACCACCTGAATATTAAAAAGCACCACCAGATAGACGCCCAGCGCGGCCAGGGCCAGCGCGGACATCACATGGAATCTGGTAAATTGGGTGGGCCTTTGATTCATGGGATACCTCTTTTAATCGTCAATGTGGACACGAAGAAAGACCTTCCGGAACAGCCAGGTCATGGGCAGGCTCCACAGCAGGGAGGTGCACAGCTCCCGCAGCGTCACGGACATGCCCGCCGTCCAGGCGGCGTGGCCGGTGGCCCAGAGGACGATGCAGTGGAACACCCCGGTAAGGAGGTAGGCGGGCAGGGCCGCTGCCGCGGAGCAGAGATACCCGGCGGGGATCAGGCTCTGGGACAGCAGTCCGGCGGCCAGCCCCACCAGGGGGAAGATCAATGTGTAAAAGCAGGGGATGGGAGAGGGGAGCAGCAGATCGCAGAACACCCCGGCGGCCAGGGCGTACACCGTTCCGGCGGTGGGACCCTCAAAGGTGGCGGGGATGGCGGCGATCAGGGGATAGAGGAAGGGGATGACGCCCCAAAAGGTGAACCGCTGGAGCACGGCGGCCTGGACAACGGCCCAGACCAGCCCTGCCAGGGCATAGAGGATCCATTTGATAATGGTGTCGCTGCGGGCCAGCATGGGGCCTCCTTTCTGCAAACTGTAAAAAGCGGGGAGATCAGCTTACGATCTCAAAGGATTTGATGACACAGACCTCGGTCAGGCTGTCCAGGTCTGCCGCGGGGGTCAGCACTGCGTAGACGGAGGTGTCGGAATCGTCCGCCTGCAAACTGCTGACGGAGCCGATGACCAGGTCCGGCGGCAGGTAGCCGCCCAGGCCGGAGGTTACCACCAGGTCGCCCTCCAGCAGCTGGGAGGAAGCGGGCAGGGAGTCCAGCCGCAGCTGGCCGTTTTCCATCAGGGCAAAGTCTCCGTTGGCAATGCCCAGGTCCTGGGTCCGGTAGACCCGGGCGCCCAGGGAGGTGTCGGTGTCCACCACCGTCAGCACCGTGGACCAGTTGTAGCCCACCAGGCTGATGCGGCCCACCAGGCGGCCCTGGCCGTCAATGACGCAGTCGCCCACCTCCACGCCGTGGACGGTGCCCTTGTCCAGGGTCAGGGAGGAAGTCCAGTTGGTGACGTTCCGCTCCATCACCGTGGCGGTCTCAAAGTCGGAGAGGTCCCGGCGCTGCTTCCGCAGGTCCAGCAGGTCCCGGAGGAAAACGTTTTCCTGGCTGTCGGCTTCGCCCTGGCGGACGGTGGCCTCCATCTCGGCGATCTGCTTTTTCAGGGCCTCGTTTTCCGCCTTGAGGGCAGTGACGTCCTCATAATAATTCTGCTTGTCGGCAAACCAGTCCGCCACCGAGGTATATACCGCCCGGAAGGGGCTGGTGACGGTGTTCACCAGGTTCACCAGAGGGGAGGCGTTGGTGCTGAAATAGGACAGCAACGCCAGCGCCACGGCGATGACTGCCCCGGCGAACAGGATCCATAGTCCGTTGTTTTTCAAAAAGTCCTTCAAAGAAGTGCTCCTTTAGAAAAAAGTTGAAACGTAATCGATTACAATAACTTCACGCCGAACTGGGCCAGCATCCGGCTCAGACGCAGCACCGGCAGGCCCATGACGTTGAAAAAGTCGCCTTCCAGCCGCTCCACCAGCAGGGCACCCTTGCCCTGCACGCCGTAGGCTCCGGCCTTGTCCATGGGTTCTCCGGTGGCGATGTAGGCCCGCAGCTCGGCTTCCGAAGCGGGACGGAAGAAAACGCCGGTTTCCTCGCTCTCCGTCAGGATGCGGTCCCCCTGCCGGACGGTGACGCCGGTGCACACCGTGTGGCGGCGGCCCTGAAGCTCTGTCAGCATCCGCAGGGCGTCGGCTTCGTCCCGAGGCTTGCCCAGGCGCTCGTCGTCCAGGAACACCATGGTGTCGGCGGTGATGACGATCTCCTCCGGAGTGCAGAGCCTGGCGGCGGCGTCCGCCTTTTCCCGGGAGATGTACTCCACCACTTGGGCGGGGGTGAGGCCGGCGGGGTAGTGCTCGTCGGTCTGGGGCACCCGGATGTCAAAGTCCGTGATGCCGATGCGGTTCAGCAATTCCTGCCGCCGGGGGGACCCGGAGGCCAAAACGATTTGAGACATGGCAATTCTCCTTATTTTCCCGTGGAGCCAAAGCCGCCCCGGTCCGGTCCGGTGAGGTGCTCCACCCGGGTAAAGACCAGGGGGGGCTGGTTTTTCATAATGCGGAACTGGCAGATCCGTGTGTTTTTGTCCACATGGACGTCCCGGGTGGCGTACATGGGCACGTGCCACTGGTCGTTGTCTCCCCGGTAGGTGTAGTCCACCACGCCCATGGAGTTGGCCTGTAAAAGGCCGTAGTTCTTGAAGGTGGAGCTGCGGGGGACCACATGGGCTTCGTATCCCTCCGGCAGCTCAATGGCTACCCCCAGGGGGATCAGCCGGAATTCCCCGGCCTTCATGTCCACGTCCTCGGCGGCATGGAGGTCGATCCAGTCGGATTTTCCGGCCACGTAGCACAGCTCGTCAATGCCGTCCACAAAATATTTTACCTTAATTTCTTCCATGTGAAACTCCAAAATTAAAAACAGATTGTATTATTATTTCTATATTATACAGATAGAACTGAAAAATTACTGAAAAATGGAAAGTTTTTGATTTGCACTTTGCCGGTGCGGGGGCAGGATTTGCCCCACATGTTCGTTGCTGTCCGCAGGGGGACAGGTCCGGTCAGGATGCGGCGGACCGCCGCAGCGGAAAGGGAAGGCACGACTTATCCATCATAATGCTTTTCGTAAGCATAGTACCACGTTCCGTCATTGGATGGAACAATGCCATTTTGTTCTGTCAGGGGCTGCCAGAAAGATTCCGGCGGGTCAGGATAGTCCGCGTCCTGCCAGATAAGAGCGTCACACATTCGATACTGCCCCTCGGCGTATGCCCGCCAGTGACCCTCCCGGTGGAATTTGGCTGAAACAGCGCCGTTTTCCACAACAGTACAGGAAAAGCTGGTGAAGCAGCCCCGGTGCAGAGACTGCCACGCTTTCTGGAAGGCTTCTGGCAGGGGCTGACGGTCATTGGGTGCATACAAGTCCCATGCCGACAGACAGCCGACTAACCGGCCGGAAAAAGTCTGCTCGTCGCTGTAAACGCTGTCATACCAGGTGCCCTCCGGTGTGGCGGCCCAAAGCGGATCAGGGGCTGACAGGACGTCGTGGGGCTGGGCGGCCTCTGCCTTGACGGACTGAACAAAGTCCTCCATCTGCGACTGACGCCGGACCAGAATGGCAACGGTGTTCCTTTCGGAGGGGGACTGCCAGATATATCCGGCCACCAGCAGTACCAGGGCCAAAAAAATCAACAGCTTTCGATGCTTCTTCATCACTCCACGCCCCGGTAATAGAGACCCCGGGTGAAGGGGCCGGGGGCGGGGGAGCCGTCCAGATAGGCCCGGTAAATATCCGCGCAGTCCTCCGGCGGTTCCGTGGTGAACCGCAGCCGGGCATAGGCCAGGCCGCAGCGCTTCCACTCCGGCTTGTCCGCCAGCCACACCGGGGCGCTGTTCTGGATCTCCGTCCGGTGGCCGTAAGCAGGCAGCAGGGGAAATTTCGCTCCGGTGCGGTCCTGTAATTCGTTGGGACGGCGGCAGGGGGCCTGCTCCGGCACGACGGCCCCGGCTTCGCTGAGGCGGCAGCCGGTCTCGTTCTGCACCAGGCAGTTTTCCGTGATCATCAGCGGCAGGCGGCCATAGACGATGGCTTCCGCTGGGATCACCTTTTGGATATCCCGCAGTTGGGGGAACCGCAGCTCAAAGGACAGGCAGGCGGAGGAAAGTCCTTTCTGCCGCAGATAGTTCAGGGCGCGGCTGTTGAACACGTTGAGCCCGTAATCGCCGCGAACGATCAACCCGGTGTCCCGTAGAAGGGACAGGTGGCCGATGTTGCCCGCCAGGGCGGCGGTGACGCCTAGCTTTTTGGCGTGGGTCAGCCAGGCGCGGAGCTGGGGCTCGTCCCGGTCCCGCCACACCCGGGGAAGAATGGCGCACCATTCCCCAACAAAATCCGGAAGGGAGGTCCGCTCCGCCAGCAGCTCCAGCGGAATGTCCATCCGGGCTGGAGACAGGGGCAGCAGGGTTTCTGCCTGGGCCCAGGTGGTGACAGAGATTGTCAACTCCGGGGTATCGGCGGCGCAGTCGATCTCCGGCAGAGGGGCGTATCCGGCCTCCCGGCGCTCCGGCACGGCACAGCGGGCCGCTTCCAGAGCCGCCAGAGCGTCCCGCCGCAGGGCGTTTACCACCCCGGCGGAGAGAAACAGGCCCTCCGCCACATCGGCGGAGCCGTCCACGCAGTGAAAGGCGGTGCCGCCGGTCTTTTGCAGGCGGGCTTCCAGATCAGCCGCCGTCAGGGCCTTGTTCTGGGCAGGCTCCGGGGTGGGGCCTGCGGCAGTGACTGCGTGGCCGTCCTCGTCCCACACCGTCAGGGAGACAGGCTGCCTCGCCTGGCAGGTGCAGGAGAAATGGATGGGCACCGTCCGGGCATCGTCCTTTTCGTACCGGGTCCGGGCGGCGGCGAACAGCTCCTTAGGCTCCGGCGTATTTTCCGGCCGGGTGCCGAACATGGCGGGGCCATGGCGGCCCTGCCAGTAGTCCTCGGTAAAGCCGGAGCGGGAAAAGGCCAGTTCCAGGTCCTTTTTCTCGGCATGGGTGGGCTTGCGGCCCTCCCGGATCAGCCGGGCGTAGATGTCCGTGATGACCGCCACGTATTCCGGCCGCTTCATGCGGCCCTCCAGCTTGAGACAACTGACACCCATCCGCTCCATCTCCGCCAGACGGCCAGCCAGGCAGCTGTCCTTCAGACTGAGGGGATAGGTGTTTCTGGCGGGGCCGTTGAACCCGTAGGGCAGGCGGCAGGGCTGGGCGCAGGTGCCCCGGTTGCCGCTGCGGCCCCCGATGAGGGCGCTGAATTCGCACTGGCCGGAGTAGCACATGCAAAGGGCCCCGTGGCCGAAGATCTCCACCTCGGCGGGGCAGGCCTTGCAGGCAGAGGCGGTGTCCTCCTTGGAGCACTCCCGGGCGATGACCACCCGCTCACAGCCGTCCTCATACAGTTCCCGGACGCCGCCGCCAGTGAACACGCTCATCTGGGTGCTGGCATGGAGGGGCAGGTCCGGCAGGGCCTGCCGCAGCAGGTCGAAAAGGCCCCAGTCCTGCACCAAGACGGAGTCCACCCCCAGGCGGCAGGCCGTCCGGGCGGCCTCCAGGGCCAGGGGCAGCTCCCGGTCCGTCAGCAGGGTGTTCAGGGTCAGAAAGACCCGGACGCCCCGGACATGGCAGTACCGGATGGCGGCGGCAAATTCCTCATCGGTGAAGTTTTTGGCGCTCCGGCGGGCGTTGAAATCTCCCCAGCCCAGATACACCGCGCCGCAGCCGCTTTGGACGGCGGCCCGCAGCGCCTCCGGAGATCCGGCGGGGGAAAGCAGTTCCAGAGCCATTACTTGCGGCTGTCCAGACGCTGCTGGAGCCGGAAGACCTCCCGCTTCAGCTCGCTGACCTCCGCCTGGGCCTTGGAGGCCTCATCCAGATAGCCCTTGATCTGACCCCGCAGCTGCTCGGCGGCAGTCTGGGACTTGAACAGCTCATCCGTCAGGTTCACGGCGGTGAGGACGGCGGCGTCGGTGCGGCCCACCTTGGCGGCGTTCATCACGTCGGTCATTTTGTCGCTGACGTAGCTGCCCACCTTCTGCATGTAGCTGGGGGTCTCGTCCGCCACCAGGGTGTACTCCTCTCCGCAAATGCTGATGACAACACGGTTTGCCATACAAGCTTCCTCCTTATCGTTCTGTGTACCCGTTCCGCCGGGGCGAAGGGGTGCATTACACAATTTTACAGTTTCCAGTATACCACAACTGCCGCAAGGGTTCCACAAAAATCGTCGGAAAACGAAAAAGTTTACAACTCCCTGTCCGCCCTCTTGCCGTGGGGGGAGATTTCGTGTAGAATAAGGGCTGATTAAATCAAGGACCCCGGCAGCGGGAAGGAAGGGTGCGTGCGGGATGCCCGGAATGGGTTCCTGCGCCGTTTTCATTGTGCCCTCCTTTCCGGGAGGCGGGTCCGGAAAGGAGGAGCGCGGATGGCAAGCATTCTGATTCACACGGCGGATGAGTCCGTGACCCTGACGGCCCAGGCGGTCAAGCGGCTGCTGGACCGGGGAGACGGCGACGCGGCCCTTTTGTATCTGGCGCTCCTGCGGCACCACGGCAATGTGCAGCCCCGGTCCCTGGCGGGGGAGCTGCGCTGGGACAAGAGCCGCATCGAAGCGGCGGAGCTGGCCCTGCGGGAGTTGCGACTGCTGGCCCCGGCGGCAGAGGAGGTCCCGGAGCCTGCGGACGAAAAGCCCAGCTACCAAAGGGACGACATCGCCCGCCGCCTGGACAGCAGCGAGGAATTCCGCCTGCTGACGGCGGAGGTGGAAAAAAAGCTGGGCAAAAAGCTGACCACCCCGGACGTGGGGGTGCTTCTGGGGCTGACGGATTACCTGGGCCTGCCCGCGGACGTGATCTACCTGCTGGTGGGCCACTGCATGGAGCGGATCGCTCGGAAATACGGAGAGGGGCGCCGCCCCACCCTGCGGCAGATCGAGCGGGAGGGCTACGCCTGGGCCCGGATGGGGGTGGACACCCAGAAAGCGGCTGTGGAGTACCTGAAAAAGTACACGGAGCGCCAGGGGGCCATTCCCCAGTACATGCGGGTCCTGGGGCTGGGAGACCGGCTGCCGGTGGCCTCGGAGGAGAAGTATCTCAACGCCTGGCAGGAGATGGGCTTCCCGCCGGAGACGGTGGCCCTGGCCTACGACAAGACGGTCATGAAGTGCCACGAGCTGAAATGGCCCTACTGCAACGGGATCCTGAAACGCTGGCACCAGAGCGGCCTGCATACGCCGGAGGAGGTCCAGCAGGCGGACAAGCCCCAGGCAAAGCCACAGCCCCAGGCATCCGGGGACGCCTGGAAGTACGTATAATATAAGGAGGGAGACGGGCCATGGCATACGACGGACGGCTGCTGCGCCTGGCGCAGGAGCGGTATGAAACGGACCGGAGCATCCGGGAGGCGGAGCAGTCCGCCCAGCGGGAGGCCATCTACACCCGCCGTCCCCGCCTGCGGGAGATCGACGAGGAACTGCGCCGCACCGCCAGCCGGGTTCTGGCGGCGGCTCTGCGGCGGGGGCAGGACCCTCTGCCGGAGATCCAGCGCCTGAAGGAACAGAATCTCAATTTGCAGGCGGAGCGGAAAACCCTGCTGGCGGAGCTGGGACTGACGGAGGGCGACCTGGAAAACACGCCCCTGTGTTCCCTTTGCGGGGATACCGGCTACCGGGGGGGCCAGATGTGCCGCTGCCTGAAGGCCTATTATGTGGAGGAGGAGCGCAAGGAACTCTCCAAGCTGTTGGACCTGGGGGGCCAGAGCTTCGATACCTTCGATACGGATTGGTACGACGGTCAGCGGGCCCCGGGCAAGACCAAGTCCGCCCGGGAGCATATGGAGTGGGTGTACGACACCTGTGTGGAGTATGCCCATAATTTCGGAAAACGGCCTGCCAACCTGCTGCTCTTCGGCCGGCCCGGCCTGGGCAAGACCCACCTCTCCGCCGCCATTGCGAGAGAGGTCAGCGGCAAGGGCTATTCCGTGGTGTACGACACCGCCGGACACGTTTTTGAGCGCTTCGAGGCCCAGAAATTCGGCCGGGACGAGGCGGACCGGGATGTGGAGCGGGTGCTGAACTGCGATTTGCTGATCCTGGACGACCTGGGCACGGAGATGATCACCACCTTTGTCCAGAGCGCCCTGTATCAGATCATCAATGGCCGGTTGCTGGAAAAGCGGTCCACCATCGTCAGCACCAACCTGATGCCGGAGGCCCTGGCCCAGCGGTATTCGCCGCAGATCGCCTCCCGGATCGAGGGGGAGTATCAGCTGCTGCCCTTTGTGGGAGAGGATATCCGGACACTGAAAAAAAAGCGGGGACTGTAAGTTCCCGCTTCAGCGTGTCGAAAAAGCGTTTTCTCTCCGCTTTTTCATGTTTGTGGAGAAACCGTTCCGAAAATTGGATTCGGATAAAAACATCGCCGCCCGCTATGCGGGCGGCGATGTTTTAAGTTTCTGCCGGGGCCACGATGGTTGGATTCTCAGGCTCGGCTGGGATATCCGGCTCCGCGGGCGTGGGGTTCTCCTGGGCCGGGGTATCCGTGGAGGGCGCGGCGGGAATTTCCGCAGAGCCGCTGCCGGGCTGGGCGGCGGGGCCCCGGAGGATGACCTTGTTGCGGACCTTATAGTCGCTGGAGGCTTCAAAATTGCTGGAGATCAGCTTGCCGTTGGCGTCATAGATATTGCGGTAGGTTTTCCACTTGGAGCCGGTGTAAGGCGTGGTTTTCACCTGCTCCGTGCCGGGGGCCAGGGTGTCGTCGTCCTCGTAGACCACCTCATAATTGGTGGTGGACAGCTTCTCGTTGGTCATTTTCACATAGGTGCTGTCCGTCTTGGTGCCCAAGATCTTAACGGTGAGGTAGCCGCCGCTGTAGCTGGTGACAATTTTGATGGGGTAGAGGGTGTTGTTGGTGAACTTATAGTCCGGGCCGCCCCAGGAAACGGTGGCATCCATGCCGGGGGAGATGTAGGCGGGGACATAGCGGTGGGCATACCGCTCTGTGATCTCCAGGTTGCTGAGTAGGCAGGCCAGGTACAGCGTGGAGGAGGTCTGGCAGATACCGCCGCCCACCTCGTCCACCGTTTCGCCCTTCACATAGGCGGGGGCGGGCTTGTAGCCCCGGGCCTCCGTCCGCTGGCCCACGGTCTGGTTATAGGAGAAGGTCTCGCCGCTGTTGAGGACCACGCCGCTGATGGTCTTGGCGGAGAGCTTCACGTTGCCGATGCGGCCTGCGGAGCCGGAGACGTGAGTCCGGGTTTTTCCCAGCACATCCCGGAACAGCACGGCCTTCAGTTGACTGGCCGTGACCTCCGGTTCCTCGATGGCGGCGTCCAGGGTCAGGGTCTGGCCGGGCTCGGCGCTGTCCAGGGCGCTCTGCACGGTGTCCACATCAAAATCAGCTCCGGGCTGTTCAGGAACGATCGTGCCGGTGGCGGCATCGTAGGAGGCGTTCTTCATCTCGCC
The DNA here is from genome assembly GCA_900550685.1 of uncultured Oscillibacter sp. Lineage (GTDB taxonomy): Bacteria > Bacillota > Clostridia > Oscillospirales > Oscillospiraceae > Oscillibacter. The sequence goes on from URTS01000007.1 coordinate 20,279, forward strand.
GTGGAGCTGGTCGTGGATCTCCCGGGCGGTGAGGGTCTTGGCAGGGAGGACCTCTGCAGGCAGTTCCACCACAGCCTCTGCTTCGGAACTGTTTTTGACCACATTCTGAATCGTGCGGCGCAGTTCATTATCCGCAACAAAGCGGCCGTCTCTGGCGGTGGTGATCTGAAGGGAGTGATCGACCAACTGGTACGTCATATCAAGCGGTTCAATATTCAATACGGATGACAGTTTTGATATGGCCTGATCCAGCTGTTGACTGTCCCAATACAGACTGCTGTTTTTCCCGGTATCTTTTCCAAAGAGGGATTCCAGATAAGTGAGACCCGTGGAGAGGTAGCCTTTTCCCTGTTGAAGTATAAAGGGGGCTTTTGCCATTCCCTCATAGCCTGATTCTGGAAAAAGCCCCAGTTCCGCAAAGGTGATGACGGCATCCGGTTCCCGGTCTTCCGCAGAAACACTGCCCTGCTCACTCAGGTAAATTTTACATACACGCTGGGGAATTTCAGCTTCCAGCCGGGACTGGGCTTCTGCGACCGTCAGGCCGCCCACTTCTACACCGTTAATGGTGGTATGGGGAAAAAATGTATTGCGGGTACTGGCCAGTATACAGCAGGTGCAAAAAAGCACTACAACAGCCGCCGCGACGACGCTGACTGCCGTTTTCCATGTCTTTCCCGTCTTTTTCTGCTTCGGGGATTCCGCCAGCCGCTTTCCCGGCTGCGTCTGTACATCGGCTTCACGGATCGGTTCCATTTTGAAGCCCTCCTAAATCACAAGTCGTTATAAGGGAGATACGTTCCCATTTAACGCTATCATACCATCCTTTTCACAAAAAAGGTGTTACAATCCGGTAACAGTCGGCGGAATTTTGGGGCGGGACCGGACAGAAAAACCCCGTCCGGAGGACCGGACGGGGTGAGGGTGCGCCGCTTATCTCTGGCCCTTGTCGTAGGGGATGCCCTCCGCCTTGGGAGCCCGGGAACTCTTGGAGGTGAAGGCCAGCACGATCAGGGAGATGATGTAGGGAAGCATGTTGTACAGGGAGCTGGGCAGGTTCAGCATCTTCAGGAAGGAGATGCCGGTGTACACGTTGCCCAGAGCCCGGAAGAAGCCGAACAGCAGCGCCGCCAGGGCGATGCGCTGAGGCTTCCACTGGCCGAAGATCATGACCGCCAGGGACAGGAAGCCGAAACCGGCCACGCCGTATTCAAAGCGCCACTCGGAGACGCCGGCGGTGATGAACACGATGCCGCCCAGGCCGCCCAGGAAGCCGGAGATCAGCACACCGGCCCAGCGCATTTTGTAGACGTTGATGCCCACGCTGTCCGCCGCCTGGGGATGCTCGCCGCAGGCCATGAGCCGCAGGCCGAAGCGGGTCTTGTACAGCAGCACATAGGACGCCGCCAGCAGAATGGCGGTTACCAGCATGAACCAGCTGAACTCAAAGGAGCCGATGCTTACGGTGAAGGCCTTCTTGGCGCTGACGTACTGCACGATGGAGGACACGTCATCGGGGTTGTTGGCGGTGTTGATGGCCTTGACGATGACGGTGGTACCGGCGGTGCCCAGCAGGTTCAGGGCTGTGCCAACCAGGGTCTGATCCGCCTTGAAGTTGATGCAAGCCACCGCCAGCAGGCAGGAATACAGCATACCCACCAAGGCAGAGACCAAAATCACCGCCAGGATGATGAGAAGGGCGGAGGAGCTGTCCGCCAGGTAGCGCATGGTGAGGGCACCGCCCAGGGCGCCCATGATCATGATGCCCTCCAGGCCCAGGTTGATGACGCCGGAGTGCTCGGAGAAGCAGCCGCCCAGGGCCACCAGGATCAGCACGGAGGCGAAGATCAGGGTGTATTGCAGCAGCAGAGTCATGCCTGATCGCCTCCTTTCCCGTTATCCGCATCTTGTCCGGCGGATGCCTTGGCTTTCAGGGCCGCCTTTTCTTCCCGCTTGGCGATGGAGTTGGTCATGGCGTGCTTCATGAAGAGCACGAAGCCGCACAGGTAGATGATGATGGCGGAGATCAGATCGGAGATCTGAGCGCAGTACATGGACTTATCCACATAGGCGCCGCCGGCGGTGATGTGCTGGATGAAGAAGGAGGCCAGCACGGTGCCCAGGGGGTTCAGGCCGCCCAGGAAGGCAGCGGCGATGCCGTTGAAGCCCATGCCGGGGACGGAGGAGGTAGAGCACTGCCACTGCTCGTAGCCGGTGAGGTACAGCATGGCCGCGCCCATGCCTGCCAGGGCGCCGGAGATCATCAGGCTCAGGATCACGTTCCGCTTTTCCGCCATGCCGCAGTATTTGGCGGCGTTCTTGTTGAAGCCGGTGGCTTTCAGCTCATAGCCGAACTTGGTCTTGCTCAGCACCAGCCACACCAGGAAGGCCATGATAAGGGCCAGGGGAATGGCCAGGCCCACATACTGGTTGTTGTTGAAAAGCTTGCCCAGGCCCAGGGAGGGCAGCACCGCGGAGGGATTGGTGGTGGGCAGCACCATGGTGTAGGGGCTGGTGGCCTCCTTCACGGTGGTCAGCAGCATGTTGGTGAGGTAGAGGACGATCCAGTTCAGCATGATGCCGGAGATGACCTCGTTGACGTTGCAGTAGGATTTCAGCAGGCCGGAGATACCGCCCAGCAGGGCGCCACCCAGCAGGGCCAGCAGCATGCAGGGCAGCCAGCTCCACTTGAGGCCCAGGGCCGCATACAGGCACAGGGCCACGCCGAAGCAGTACTGGCCGGCCGCACCGATGTTGAAAAGGCCCACCTTATAGGCAAAGAGGATGGACAGGGAGCACATCAGCAACGGCGCCGTTTTCACCAGGGTGTTGCCCAGATACTTCATCTGGGAGGCGGGCTTGTTGTAGGTCAGGAAGTTTTTGATGACGGTGAGGATGGCCTCTCCGGCACCGGCGGGGTTGATAAGCAGAAGCACCACGTAACCCAGGAACAGGCCCAGCACGATGCAGGCCAGAGACGCCAGCAGGGACTGGACGCCGTTATTTTTCAGAAGGTTCCGTTCTTTCATGCCTTCACCTCGTCTCTCTTGGCACCGGCCATGTACAGGCCCAGCTCTTCCTGGGTGGTGGTCTTGGGGTCCAGCTGGCCCACGATCTCACCCTCGTACATCACCAGGATGCGGTCAGGCACGTCCATGACCTCGTCCAGCTCCAGGCTCACCAGCAGCACGGCCTTGCCCGCGTCCCGCTGGGCCACCAGCTGGCGGTGGATATACTCGATGGCGCCCACATCCAGGCCCCGGGTGGGCTGGACGGCCACAAGCAGCTCCGGGTTCTTGTCGATCTCCCGGGCGATGATGGCCTTCTGCTGGTTGCCGCCGGACATGCTCCGGGCGGTGGTGATGGGGCCCTGGCCGGAACGGACGTCGTACTGCTCAATCAGGCCCTCGGCGTATTTGCGGATGTTTTTCCGCCGCAGAAATCCGGCCTTATTGGTGAAATCCGGCTCAAAGTACCGCTGGAGCACCATGTTGTCCTCCAGGGAGTAGTCCAGCACCAGGCCGTGCTTATGCCGGTCCTCGGGGATATGGCTCATGCCCAGGGTGTTGCGCTTGCGGATGGGCATGTGGGTGATGTTCTGACCGCACAGCTCGATGCTGCCGGACACCAGGGGCTCCAGGCCGGTGAGGCCGTAGACCAGCTCCGTCTGGCCGTTGCCGTCGATACCGGCGATGCAGACGATCTCGCCCCGGCGGACCTGGAAGGACACGTCCTTCACGGCGTTGTTCTTGTGGACCTTGGAGGCCATGGTCATATTCTTCACGTTCAGCACCACGTCGCCGGGGGTGGCGGGCTGCTTTTCCACATGGAAGTTGACATTGCGGCCCACCATCATGGCGGACAGCTCCTGGGGGGTGGTGTCCCTGGTGTTGACGGTGCCGATGTATTTGCCCTTGCGGAGCACGGTGCAACGGTCCGCCACCGCCATGATCTCCGCCAGCTTGTGGGAGATGAAGAGGATGGACTTGCCCTCGGCCGCCAGGTTCCGCATGATCTGCATCAGCTCGTCGATCTCCTGGGGGGTCAGCACAGCGGTGGGCTCATCGAAAATCAGGATCTCATTGTCCCGGTACAGCATTTTCAAAATCTCGGTGCGCTGCTGCATGCCCACGGTGATGTCCTCGATCAGGGCGTCCGGGTCCACATGGAGGCCGTATTTCTCACTCAGGGCCAGCACCTTTTCCCGGGCTTCCTTCTTTTGAAGCAGCCCGTGCTTTGTGGGCTCCACGCCCATGATGATGTTGTCCAGCACGGTGAAACAGTCCACCAGCTTGAAGTGCTGGTGCACCATGCCGATGCCCAGGTCGTTGGCGTCGTTGGGGTCCTTGATGGAGACCTCCTTGCCGTCCTTTTTGATGATGCCCTCCTCCGGCTGGTAAAGGCCGAAGAGCACGCTCATCAGCGTGGATTTGCCTGCGCCGTTTTCACCCAGCAGAGCATGAATTTCACCCTTTTTCAATTGAAGGGTGATGTCATCATTGGCGACGATACCTGGGAACCGCTTCGTAATGTGAAGCATTTCGATTGCATAGGGAGTTTCCAAGTTAAACCGCCCTCCTTCCGTTTTATGGCCCGCCGCGAATGGGATTGCGGGGACGGAAACCATGTTCATTCACCGGCAGGCGGTCCTTACGGCCGTTCACCGTGTGTTAAGACAAGTATACTATAGTTTCCGGCAAAAAGAAAGCCAATTTCACGGAAACGGCGGATTTTTCTCCGGTCGATCCTGCCGTCCCTGCCTGAATTTTCCGTCCTTTCCGGGGACCTCCAGAAAAAGGGCACGAAAAAGGGACGGGCATTTGCCCGTCCCTTTTATGGAACCATGCGATGGGGGTTTACCCGGAAATCATCCCTTGATCTGGCCCAGGTCCTCCACAGCGATCACGGTGGCGAAATCAGCGGGGGACTTGCTGGTGTCGTTGGAGACGGTGATCTTGCCGTCATACATATCTTTCACCATGGCTTTGTAGTCGTCCTGGGTGAAGCCGTCGCCCCACTGGGTGGTGTCCATGGGGATCTGGACATAGTTGGCGGTGGGATCGTCGCCGGAGATCAGGCCCAGCGTGGCGATCTTGCCCTTGTAGTTGTCCCAGTTGCCGTTGAGGACAACGTCGGTCAGGGTATCATAGGTGGTGGGATACAGGCCCTTCATAGCGGAGGTGAGGGTCAGGCCGTCCTCGCCGGCATACTCGGCGATGTTGGCAGACTGGTCCACGTCCACGCCGATGACCTTGCCGCCAACCTTCTTGGCAGCGTCCACAACAGAGGTATAGATACCGCCGCCGCAGGCGAAGACGACCTCGGTGCCGCTCTGGTACCAGGTGTCCATCACGGCGGTGATGTCGGCGTCACCGAAGAACTGGCCGCCGTAGACATAGTTCAGGGTCACATCGGTCAGGCCCATCTCGGCGGCAGCGGCGTCAACGCCCTGCACGAAGCCGTAGCCGAAGCGGACCACTGCGGGAACAGCCATGCCGCCCAGGTAGCCCAGGTTCTTGTAGCCCAGCTTCACAGCGGCGTAGCCGGCCATGTAGCCGCACAGCTCTTCCTGGTACACGGCGCAGTAGACGTTGGACAGGTCCACATAGTCCGCCAGGTTCCAGTTGGAGGGGTTGTAGTCGTAGGTCTCACCGGCGTTGGCCACAGCGGTCTCCAGCAGATCGCCGGCAGCCACGTCCAGAGCGATGAACTTCACGTCGGGGAACTCGGGAGCGGCCTCCACGATGGCGCCGCCGAAGGCGTAGCCGGGCATCACGATGACGTTGTAGCCCTCGTCCGCAGCCTTTTCGATCATGGCCACACGGTCAGCGGTGCTGTCGCCGGCGGGCTTGAAGTAGCTGAACTCCAGGCCGTTGTCGTCGGAGAAAGCCTTGCAGGCCTCATAGGTGGTCTGGTTGAAGGACTGGTCGGTGATGTCGCCGTAGTCGGTGATCATGGCGATCTTGTACTCGCTGTCCGCAGCGGGCTCCTCGGCCTGATTGGTGTCGTCGGTCTGGTTGGTGTCGTCGGTCTTCTGACCGCCGCAGGCCACCAGGGACAGAGACATGACCAATGCCAGAGTCAAAGCAAGAAACTTCTTCATTGGAATCTACCTCTTTCGATTTTGATTCCCTTCGCAGTACCGGCACTGTCCGCGCAGAACCACTCTTTGTCTTTCAAAGGAGAACAAAGAGACATCTTCCGTCCCGGACCGGCGCACAGGATCTGCAAAAAGGGTTGCCCTTACAGGCAGGAGTATTATACCAAGACCGTCGCTTCAATGCAACTAAAAATCAAATTTGTTTTCAATTTTGCCATATTTTTGTAAAGACAATGAAAAATCCGCCCGAAAATGGACGGATCTTTCAGGAAAGTAAACGTTTAGCGCCTCGGATGCCAAATCACGCCATCTTTACGGCGGCCTCCAGGGCGATCTTCATCATGTTGGTGAAGGTGGTCTGCCGGTCGGCGGGGGAGAGTTCCTCGCCCGTCACCAGATTGTCGGAAATGGAGCAGATGGCCAGGGCCCGCTTGCCGGTGTAGGCGGCGTTGCAGTACAGGGCCGCCGCCTCCATTTCCACCGCCATGACGCCCATTTTCTGGAAGCGCATGTTGCGGCCGGCGGCGTCGTAGAAGGTGTCGGAGGAATAGAGGTTGCCCACCGGCATCTTGACGCCCAGTTCCTTGGCGCTGTTCACCGCCGCCATCAGCAGATCGAAGTCCGCGATGGGGGCGAAGGTGCCGCCCAGCTCATACTGGTTGATATAGCTGGAGTTGGTGCAGGCGCCTTGACCGGCCACTACGCTGCCCAGCTCCAGATCCGCCCGGAGAGCTCCGGCAGAGCCTACCCGGATGATGTTTTCCACATCGTACTGGGTGTAAAGCTCATAGGAGTAGATGCCGATGGAGGGCATGCCCATGCCGGAGGCCATGACGCTCACCGGGGTGCCCTTATAAAGACCGGTGTAGCCCTGAACGCCCCGGATGTTGTTCACCAGCTTCAATTCCGTCAGGAAATTCTCCGCGATGAACTTGGACCGCAGGGGGTCGCCGGGCATCAGTACGGTTTTGGCGAAATCGCCCTTGTTTGCTTCGTTATGAGGGGTTCCCATGATGACCTCCTTATTTTTCCATGGCCTTTACGGCCTTGACGATGCGGCTGGTGCCCAGGCGGGAAGCGCCCAGGTTGATGAAGTCCTCGGCGTCCTGCAGGTTGGCGATGCCGCCTGCCGCCTTGATCTTCACGTTGGGACCGATGTGTTTGGCAAAGAGGGCCACATCCTCCCGGGTGGCGCCGCCCCCGCCGAAGCCGGTGGAGGTCTTGATGTAGTCGGCGCCGGAGGCGGTGACGATCTCGCACATCTTGATCTTTTCCTCGTCGGTGAGGAAGCAGCACTCGATGATGACCTTCAGCAGCTTGCCGCGGCAGGCTTCCTTCACGGCCTTGATCTCACTCAGCAGGTCGTCCCACTTCCGGTCCTTCACCCAGCCGATGTTGATGACCATGTCCACTTCCTCCGCGCCGTTGTCCACAGCGTCGGTGGCCATAAAGCACTTGGCGGCGGTGGTGTCGTAGCCGTTGGGGAAGCCGATGACGGTGCAGATGGGCAGCTTGCCCGCCACGTATTCCGCCGCCTGCTTCACATAGCTGGCGGGGATGCACACGCTGGCGCAGCCGTATTTCATGCCGTCATCGCAGATGCCCTTGATCTCGTTCCAGGTGGCCGTCTGGGCTAGAAGGGTATGGTCGCACTTGCTCAGAATGTCTTTCAGTTCCATTTCAGGTCGCTCCTTTACAATGTAGGATGCCGGTTGGTAAACGTTTTTATGAGCTTTCACAGCTTATTTTCATTGTAGCAGGTTTTTTGCCGTCTGTCCAGCGGCACGGCTTGCAAACCGGCGGGGCGGGTGCTATGATGTTGCCAGAAAATCGTGATCCATGGAGGAAATACAATGAAAAAAAGAATCCTATCTGCCCTGTGCGCAGTGATGCTGCTGGTGTCCGCCGTGCCCATGGCCAGTGCCCAGAGCGGGGACACGGCCCGCCGGGCCGACGCGTTGACGGTGCTGCACCTGCTGTCTGACGATTCCAGCCGGGACCTGACCGCCCCGGCCACCCGGGGTCAGGCGGCGGTGCTGCTGGTGCGGCTGGCCGGCGGCGAAAAAACACCGGACACCGACGGCTGGTTTGCCGGGTTCCGGGATGTGCCGGACTGGGCCCGCACCGCTGTGAACTATGCCGCCCGCCGGGGCTGGGTCTCCGGTGTCAGCAATGTGCAGTTTAACGCGGGCGGCTCCCTAAATGCAGACGCCTGGTGCGCCATGCTGCTGCGGATGCTGGGCTACAGCGACAAGGCCGGGGACTTTGCCATCTCCGATGCCGCCGCCTTCGCCTGGCGCATTGGCCTGACCGGCCGCCAGCTGACTGGCACGCTTACGGTTGGAGACCTGGCGGAATCCGTGTATGACGCTCTGGACTTCTGCTATCGGGGCACGGACACCACCGTGCTGGACCGGCTGCTGGAACTCGGCGTCTGCACCGCTGCCTCCGCCAACGCCCTGGGTCTGCTGACCCCGGAACTGACTGCCCGGCAGGTGGCGGACCGGTATCTCTCCGCTGCCTTCCAGCTGCGGCTGTATGAAACGGAGGAGCAGGTCCACGACGAGGTGAACTCCGCCGACGCCAGCGGCTTCTTCATCAGCGCCGACGGACTGGCCGTCACCAATTACCATTCCATCGACAAGGCCATCAAGGCCACCGCGGTGCTGCTAAACGGTGAAACTTACAATGTGGACCGGGTTCTTTACTACGATACCGGCATCGACATCGCCGTGATCCACGTGTCGAAAACCGGGGAGAACGGCCGCACCACCTCGGCGTTTAACTATCTGGAATTGGCGGGCACGGCGGATATCCGTCCCGGCGACACGGTGTATGCCCTGGGCAGCCCTCTGGGCCTGGGCCTGGCCGTCAGCTCCGGCATCATCGGCTCCACCGCCCATGAGTTGGACCGCTATACCCTGCCCTGTGTGGTGAACTCCGCCGATATCTCCCGGGGCAGCAGCGGCGGCGCATTGGTGAATGTTTATGGCCAGGTCATCGGCGTCACCTCCGGCGCCTATACCTACGGCAACAACATGTACCTGGCGGTGCCGGTGAATCCGGTGATGACCGCGGACCTGACTGGGCCCGGCTGGACGTTGGCGGAGGTCAAGGCCATGGAAGCCGCCAAAGGCTGAAAGGGAGCGGGGGAAAGGCCCCGTATATTTTGAAACAGAGTCCCTGCCGTGCCGATGGGTGCGGCAGGGACCTTTTGTCAGGGCACAGCTATTAGGGAAACAAATGGCTGCCTTTGGAAAAATGAGGGGGCAGGTCCCTTGACATCCGGGATTCCGGATGCTATAATCCCAATAAACCAACATAAATGGTTGGTTAATCAGGAGAACAGGAGGCGCACCGAGATGAAGCATGTATTCGAGAAGCTGCTGCGCAGCAATTTCCGCTGTGGGCGAATGTTGTACTCCCGGACTGTCGATATGGCCGGGTGCTTCGGCGCGCCCACAGATGACTGAGCCGTCCATTCATGGACCTTGGTCTGACCATACACAGTCCGGGAGCAGAATCTGCCCCCGGATTTTGCTGTGCTTTTGCATAGCAAAATTGGAAATGTGCCATTTCCTCGTCCCTGCGGGGCAACCGGAAATGATGCACAAATCTATCCAAAATTTATCATGAAAATATGAAAGAGGTATTTACCATGAGCAATTATCATTTTGAAACTTTGCAGCTTCACGTAGGCCAGGAACAGCCCGATCCCGCCACCGATTCCCGGGCCGTGCCCATTTACCAGACCACCTCCTACGTGTTCAAAAACTCCGCCCACGCCGCCGCCCGCTTCGGTCTGCAGGATGCGGGCAACATCTACGGCCGCCTGACCAACTCCACCCAGGACGTGCTGGAAAAGCGGATCGCGGCTCTGGAGGGCGGCGCAGCGGCCCTGGCCACCGCTTCCGGCGCGGCGGCCATCACCTACACCATCCAGGCTCTGGCCCAGGCAGGGGACCACATCGTGGCCCAGAAGACCATTTACGGCGGCAGCTTCAACCTGCTGGCCCACACCCTGCCCGCCTTCGGCGTCACCACCACCTTTGTCAACGCCCATGACCTTTCCGAGGTGGAAAACGCCATCCAGCCCAACACCAAGGCCATCTATCTGGAGACTCTGGGCAACCCCAACAGTGACATCCCCGACATCGACGCCATTGCGGAAATTGCCCATAAGCACGGCCTGCCTGTGGTGGTGGACAACACCTTCGGCACCCCCTACCTGATCCGCCCCATTGAGCACGGTGCCGACATCGTGGTCCACTCCGCCACCAAGTTCATCGGCGGCCACGGCACCACCCTGGGCGGCATCATCGTGGACTCCGGCAAGTTCGCCTGGAAGGCCAGCGGCAAGTATGCCCCCATCGCCGAGCCCAACCCCAGCTACCATGGTGTCTCCTTCGTGGACGCCGCCGGTCCCGCCGCCTTCGTCACCTATGTCCGGGCCATTCTGCTGCGGGATACCGGCGCGGCCATTTCTCCCTTCAACGCCTTCCTGCTGCTCCAGGGCGTGGAGACCCTGTCCCTGCGGCTGGACCGCCACGCGGAGAACACCAAGAAGGTGGTGGAGTACCTGGTGCACCATCCCAAGGTGGAGCATGTGAACCATCCCAGCCTGCCCGACCATCCCGACCACGCCCTGTATGAGAAATATTTCCCCAACGGCGGCGCGTCCATCTTCACCTTTGAGATCAAGGGCGGCCAGAAGGAGGCCCACGCCTTTATCGACCATTTGGAAATTTTCTCCCTGCTGGCCAACGTGGCGGATGTGAAGTCCCTGGTGATCCACCCCGCCACCACCACCCATTCCCAGCTGACCGCCGAGGAGCTGGCGGACCAGGGCATCAAGCCCAACACCATCCGCCTGTCCATCGGCACGGAGCATATCGACGATATCATCGCCGACCTGGAAAAGGGCTTTGCTGCTGTGGACTGAAAATAAAATAGA